>JAGLPP010000053.1 GCA_023137315.1 Bacteriovoracaceae bacterium | reverse complement strand
GCTGGTGCGATGGATGAATATATGTGGCAACTGCCAATAATTAACGAATTCAAAGAGGATATCAAATCGCCAAACGCTGATTTGAAAAATATTGGAAACTCCCGCTTTGGTGGATCGGCAAAGGCAGCAGCCTTCTTGGGAAATTTTATAAAAAATGATATCCCATGGGCCCATCTCGATATTGCAGGAATTGCGGATGGACAGGGACACCTCCAATACTGTCCCAAAAAAGGTGCCTCCGGCCTTATTGTAAGAACACTGGCCCATTATCTGATTAGTGCCGATGGCAAAATTTAAGATAGTCATCTATAAACCCGTTATCCCCGGAAACACGGGTTCCATCGGAAGAACGTGCGTTGCTCTTGATCTGGAACTTATTCTCATAGGCCCTTACGGTTTTAAAATTGACGACAAAAGTGTCCGAAGGGCCGGTCTTGATTATTGGAAGCATGTCAAACTCAAGGAGTATAAAAGCTGGGATGACTTTCTTGACACGGAAAAACCAAATAATGAACAACTATTTTTTTTCAGCAAGCTTGCTGAAAAAAGTGTTTTCAAGGCAAAATTCAAAAAAGATTCCTATTTGATATTTGGGTCAGAAACCACCGGCCTTCCAAACTCATTTTTTATAGACTATCCAGAATGTTTTTTTTCCCTTCCGATGTATTCGGATAAAATTAGATCACTCAACCTGTCCAACGTCGCCACGGCCGTTGCCTATGAGGCGATAAGACAAAGTTTGCAATAAAAAAGGGCCCTCCGAAGAAGGCCCATGAAATAATTTTAAAATCAAACAGGTATATAATTAGAACCAGTAATGGACGGCAACTCTTGAGAGTAGCTCGTCTGTTCTGAGTTCACCAGAGTTAGCAACAGGAGCAGCACTATTATGTCCAATCATTCCGTCAACCTTTAGGTTTCCAAAGTTAAGTGTTGCACCTGCAATAACTGCAGTGTTGGGATTATTGGAGTCTTTCTTGTCATTGGTGTTTGGTGTTGGTGCAGGATCAACCTTCTGTTGCCTGCTATTGATTAGAAAGGTTTGGGAAACGGCACCTCTCAGAGTCAACCAGCTTGTGGCATCAGCTTCATAACCGGCACTCAATTTAAGTGAGTTGGTTTTTGAAGTGATTTTTGTAAAACCTGTGATAGCTGTATTTGCAAGGTTGTTTACTGTGGAAAGAGAGCTTGCATCTTTTGCTTCGTCCTCGGACATGCGGAAAGTTGCGTCAGTGATTAATCTGGCATTCTTGGCAACCTCGTGAATCTTTCCGATACCTGCAATAATATCCGTTCTCTCATAGGTGGTCTTTGTGTCACCGGAAACGCCTCCATTGTATCCAAAGCCATTTTTGTTGTATTCACCGAAGACGGTTAGACCGAAAATGTTATACGATATTCCACCCTTCATTCCAAGGTCAGCTTCCCAAGTGGCATTTTTGGCAGTTGTGGCGTTTCCTGTACTAATTAAACCATTGGATTTGTCTGACAGCAGAAGATCAGCGTAAATCTCAAGATCATTCCATATGATTCCAAAACCAAGTCCCAGTGCTGAGTTCTTGGCTTCATAGGTTTCGTTGCCAATTGTGCTGGCCGTTTCATCCTTTGCCTTGGCAAAATGCACTCTTGCACCCCATTTTATGCCCATGTCACCTGCCAGAAAAATGTCGATTGGATTCTGGTGTTTAACAACATTCCCGGTCGCCAAATTTTTCCAGGAATCATTGACTGTGACTTCACTGCCGAGATAGGCACCAAGGGAAAAATCACCGAATTCATGAAAGAAACCACCTTCTGGGTTTGGAGTGTTTGCATCACCACCATCGTCTTGATTTGCGGTTTGTCCCCACTCGGTGATGATATAGTTTTTGTAGCTGTTGACGTAGGCTGGGTTTGTAAAAACCGATCTGGTGTCGGAAACGTAATAGGAACCAGTTTCGGCATCTTGTCCCAATGCCTGCATTCTTGCCTTTGAGGCAAATGCACCTGAGGATATAAGGAGTAGAGCGGTAACGAGAAGTAAAAGTTTTTTCATCAATGTTCTCCTTGAAAAAATTGGATTTCACTACAAAAATTCATTCTGATTACATTTAATTTTCGTGTGCTATGGAATTGTTGTCAACTATTTTCAGCAGTTGATAAGTGAGATGGAAAGAAGACCCCTTGTGAAGTGTGAAACTTCCTTTAACGAATATTCGCAACAACTGTCGTCAGACATCAGATGTTCAACAGGTGCATTGATGCCGGTAAAGAAGAGTTTCTTCATTCCAGGAATGTCTTTTTCTGCATGGCAAGTGTCAATTTTCATACATGGGGATTCATTTTTCAAGGTAATGTATCTTGTAGCTTTTTTGAAATCAATATTGGGAAAAACCTTTTCAAGGCCTCTTTGGAGAATTTTTATTCTTTTGGCAACTTCATCCTCGTTGGTGTCAATTTCATTTAGAAAATGAACAAAATCAACTTCCCGGCATCCATTGTCTTCGTCATTATGGATGAATTCACCAATGAAATGTCCCCATTCGTGTGTATGGCTTAGAGGAATGAAATATGTCCGCAGATCAGATTCCACGTTGTCTTCAAATACGAATTTTACGAAAACGGAAACCACCTTGCCATTGCTGTCATAGAATTCCAAAAATTTGTTGGAAAAAATAGACTTGTCATCAAGAAGATTAAAAAAGTCCCTTTCCGGTCGTCCCCAGATAAGATATTCACATTCAAAAACATGTCCATCAGATGTTCTTATGGACCATGTTTTTTCATCGATAAGTTCTTCATTTGAAATACGTGATATGCTTGAAATGATGTGTATATTGGCATTTTGATTAATTTCATCAATATTGTTGGCATTCGTCACAAGGAATTCGGATGTGTTCTGTAACATCATTGTTCTTGGAATGGTAAAAAACGGTTCGGCAAAAAGAAGAGTTTCAGATTTGCTTCTGCCATTAAAAGAACGCCATTGACCGTCCTTGAAGAACACGCTTTGATGATCGCACGCTGTTTGTTCGATATTTGGATATAGTTCACGTATGCAGGCAAGATTATCAATTCCACGAAACGGTGATGGACCGGTAAGACGTAACCCATCCATTTCGATTTTGCTTTCAGTCAGCAATCCAACATCGCAATGGCCATACTTGTTTGAAAGTTTTTGCCAGGCGAGTATTGGAAAAAGACTGTCACCGATAACAAGATAACGGTGGAAACTTTTCTTTAAAATTTTTGTTTCTTTTTTTTTGAGATTTCTCAGTTTATCGAGGGCCATTACCACCTGCCTCTATCTAACTACCAACTTGTCACCCTCGCGAATCATACGGTTTCTCACTAAATTCAGATTGGATCTGATAAGTGTATCGAGAGAGATTCCTTTTTTAATGGCCACAGACCAAAGGGTGTCACCTCTTCTGACGACGTAATATTCCACTGGATTATGTATTCGTTTGCCACGTATGCGCGCAAGTTTTATCCTGCTCCGATATTGTCTTCTTCGGACGACACTCTTTCTTGGACGTTCATACAAATCAGCATACATTGAATCCCGTCTGCTTTGTCCGATCCTGAATGGCAAAATTACGCTTTGGTTTCGCTTCAGCTTCTTTTTTGAAGAATGGCCGTTGAGTTGTTCGAGAACATAATTTTTTTTAATCTTGAATTTTTTTGCCACTTGTCTTAACGTCGCATTTTTTCCTCTAATGCGATATTTTTGAAAGGCAGATGCTGTCAGATTTTTTCCGTTGCAACAGTTCATCCATACTTTTGAATAACCAACCGGCACCCGTAGAATATATTCCCTGTCGGGTGGAGAAAACCATCTTAGAATTTCCGGGTTTAATCTGTGGAGTTCCGAAAAATCTATCCCTGTTTTCTGTGAAACTTCAATCAAGTCGGTGAAAGGCGGAATAATCACTTCTTCAAAGTCAAGCGGCTCATGAAAATCAATCTCTTCAAATCCGAAGGAGCGGAGATTTTTACCAATAATCGCCAGGGCCATTATTTTGGGAACATAATTTTTTGTTTCGCTTTTTAGATATCTTCCACGCCGTATTTTCCAGAAATTTTCCGTTTTGTAACGCTTGATCGCCCTGGACATCTTTCCTTCGCCGGCATTATAGGCTGCTGATGCCAGTTCCCAGGCACCAAAATCACCATATAGCTTCTTCAGATACTTGCTTGCTGCGATAGTGGCCTTGATCGGATCACGTCTTTCATCGATATACCAGTCAATTTTAAGGCCGTATGTTTTCCCGGTGTACGGCATGAACTGCCACGGTCCGACAGCCTTTGCCCAGGATTTTGCCTTGTTTTGAAAACCTGATTCAGCCATGGCCAGAAAGATGAGGTCGCGCGGTAGTCCGTGTTCTTCAAGAATTTTTCCAAGAATTGGTGCGTATCTTCCGGCACGGGCGCTATATCGTTTGAAAAAACCGCGTCCTCTGTTTAAAAAATAACGTATCCACTTTTTTACCGCCTTATTATAGACGACTGGAATATCAAAATAATAGTTATCAAGATTTAAATGTTCGGCACCAAATAAAAAATAGGTCTTTTTGGAAACCTGTTCAGGTTTTTCTATTTTTGAGCTTCCCACAATTCTTTCGGGAGAATCTTTTTTGTCGCCGTGTTCCCCGGAAATGTCGGCAGATGTTGCAATTTCATAATTTGATTCTGGAAGTTGTATTTTTTCAATCTCTTTTTTACCTGTGGCACACGAGAGAAGGCAAATAAGAACGATAAAAAAAATAATACGAGTGAACAAGGTGTAACCGGTTTTGACCTTGTAAATATTTTTCATTAAGACCCCATTCTATAGAACATTGTTTATTACCGTGAAATTCTACTCTTTGAGGACCACATCCTCAAGAGACATCATTAAAATACGATTTTCTGACAAAAAACATCAACTAAACATAACACAAATGAAGTGAAATTTACCCAATAATTTTTCAGGAAAAATTGAGATAAAATGATTTTATGGACTTTTGTGGAAAAATCATCATTTTAATTTTTCTTCTTTCAGGAACCGTCTACGCAAAGGTTCAACCTCCAAACTATGATTTCAGTCTGGATACCCTGATAAAATTCTCACCAGGGAAAAACTTGAAGGAAATCGAAAAGGAGTTTGGAAATGGTGAATTAATCGAGGATAAAGGTGATATAAGGACGGTAAAATTTTATATTGCCCATATCAGGTATAAGTTTCCAGTGTTCGTTCAAGTCAAGGAAGGTGTTGTTCTTGATTTTTTTGCACGTCTTCCAAGCTATTTTCTTCACAACGTCTTTCATCAATCATTGATCAATCGATTTGGTAAACAGGACATTTACAGCAAACGTGAAGAAAGTGCGGTCTATATCTGGAAAGATGTCAAAGGCTTAAAACATATCTACAGCGGAACCTGCACTATTACATGCTTTCCAGTATTTTACTCTCAAATAGGGAATGCTACATCGTCCAAAACTGTCAAAGGCTATATACCGATTGCTGAAAAACTTATGATTACCGCTTCCGGGAAAAAGTAATTGGTATCTTGATTTTATATGTGTAGAACAGAAGAATAATTCCTGCAATAACCATCATAAAGCATAAAATCTGTCCCATTGTTGTGGTTCCCCACAGATAATATCCAAGTTGTTGATCCGCTTCTCTGAAAAATTCAATAAAATATCTGAAAGTGCCATAACCTATCATGAAAAAAGAGGATACAACGCCATAATATCTGGCCCTTTTTCTTAGGAGAAAAAGTATTAAAAATAGTGTAAATCCCTCGAACAATGACTCATATAATTGGGATGGATGTCTTGGATATGGCCCTCCGCCCCTGAAAATCATTCCCCAGGGAACTTCAGTAACCCGTCCCCAAAGTTCGTGGTTGATAAAATTACCCAATCGACCGAATCCCAGTCCTGGAGTTCCGACAATGGCAATACAGTCGCTGATCTGAAAAAAATGAAGTCCTCTTTTTTTCGCAAATAAATACTTCATTATGATCAAACCGGCAAGGCCACCGTGAAAACTAAGTCCACCCTTCCAAACCGAAAAGATTTCGACTATGTTTTCTGAATAATAATCCCAGTTATAAATAAATACGTAGGCAAACCGTGCTCCAAGAAACATGGAAACCAGTGACCAACTAATAAGGGAATCTATTTTCTCTTTTGGTATTTTTAAAAAACCTTCTTTGACGAGTTTATGCAGCAAAAAACCGGCCAGAATAAATCCGATAACGTACATTAATCCGTACCAACGTACCGACAAAGGCCCCAGTGTAAAAATAACCGGATTAATATTTGGTGCGAGCATTAATTCACCTGAGTGAGAAGTTAAAAAAAGAATACAGTATTATTTTACAAAGACAAGTCCGTTCGAGGCTTAAAATTTTCCATTGGATGAATCCAGCCAAAGACCTTTGTTGAAATACATTGTATCATTTGCCTTACTGGGATTGATAATCCTGAATAATCAAAATACGAACAATGAACTGACAGGAAACCTAGAAGTTCCGCATTGTTCATTCTTATGTTGCGTCCTTTTAAAATCCTGTCCAAACGCATAATTCGAAAAGATGATTTTATATTTTTTACACCGTCGATGGTAAAAACCCTGTCTTTAAAAACATCAAAAAATATTACTTCTCCCTTTGAATTGCGTTGCTTCATGACAACAACACCTTCATCAACAGGAACCCCCCAAAAACCGACAATTCCCATTGGTGCCAGTGCCCAGCTTAAAAAACGATTAAGAATTGTTGCATATGGCAGTTTGTCTGTTCCTTCGCCAAAATCACCAAGGCATCCTAATTCCCATTCCTTTGAGGAAAGTGAATAAATCAAAAGACCAACTCCCTTGTAGCGATATACTTTATAACCTTCTTTTGGAATGACACTCTCAAGACCGTAGGCATCTCCTTCCTGTATTGCGTTAATTGCGTTTGCAACGGTCGGAGTTGCTTCGCTAATTTTCAGGATTTTAGCATTTGTTTCATTTTGTAAAATTTCCTGAATTTTTTTATTTTCCTCTATGGGAAGCTGCAAAAAACCATTTTCATTTAGAAAATGTCCTAAATCTGAACTAAATTGCTCAAGATTAATCTTGATAACTATTGGAATATTAAACTCTTTATGAAATTGAAAGTATGTATATCCTCTATCGTCTATGTGTTCCATAAGGCCCCCCGTCCCTTTATCGGAAAGCACGAGCAATTCTTTATCGGGCAGACAATGTTTTTTATTTACAAGTTCAAGTCTGAAACCTATTGACATCAAAGGAAAAACTTAATAAAAGTCGTTAGTTCCATAAAAGTTGGATTAAATTTTTTCATTGGAGTGTTAAATGTACGGTGTAGTTGAAATTGCCGGTCATCAGTATAAGGTGTCAGCAGGTGATCTTATTGATGTTGAAAAACTCTTGGCTGAATCAGGTGCAATTATTGATTTAGAGAAGGTTCTTTTTGTTGGAGGTGATAAGCCTCAAATTGGAACTCCTGAAATCAGTGGAGCGAAGATTTCTGCCAAAGTTATAAGACATGACAGAAGCAGAAAGATTATTGTCTCTAAGAGAAAAAAAGGTCTCTACAGAAGAAAGAACGGTCATCGTCAGCACTATACGGCACTTCTTATTACTGAAATCAATGACGGTAATGGAAACATTAATAAGATTGATCCAAGTTCTAAGCAGGCTGAGAAATTTCTTAAATAGGAAAAACGGATAATAAGGAGCGAGATATGGCGCATAAAAAAGCCGGTGGTTCAACTTCAAATGGTCGTGATTCAAATCCCAAGATGAGGGGTATAAAAAAATACGGTGGTGAGTCGGTCATACCTGGAAACATTATACTAAGACAGTGTGGAACAAAATTCCATCCTGGACAAGGTGTTGGTATTGGCAATGACTTTACTATTTTTGCCAAATGTGAAGGTCGTGTAAAATTTGATTACTACACTAAAAAGAAAAAAATTGTTTCAGTAGTTAGTGCATAAAGTTTTTGTTTACGATTGAAAAAAAAAGGAACTTCCGGCATTTTGCAGAAGTTCCTTTTTTTTGTTCAGGATGAATATCATATGAAGTTTATAGACGAAGCAAAAATTACCATAGTTTCCGGGAACGGTGGAAACGGATGTGTTAGTTTTCGAAGGGAAAAATTTATTCCACGCGGAGGTCCCGATGGTGGTGATGGTGGAAACGGAGGAAATGTATATCTTATAACTGACAGGAATATGAACACCCTTGCCTATTTCAGAGGTAATAAAATTTATACGGCACAAAACGGAGAGATCGGGTCTGGACGACAGAGACACGGAAAATATGGGGAAGATATACACATCAAGGTACCAGTTGGAACCCAGATAAGAAATATCGAAACCAACGATATCGTTGCAGACATGGTTGAGGAAAACCAGATTATTCTCATTGCCAAGGGAGGACGTGGGGGATTGGGAAATATGAATTTTAAAACCTCCACCAACCAAGCACCAAAGTTTGCCATGCCGGGAGAAGAGGGGCAAACGTTGAATTTGGAATTTGAACTGAAACTTCTTGCTGATATTGCGCTTATAGGTCTGCCAAACGCAGGTAAATCAACTCTGATTTCCAGAATTTCAGCGGCAAAACCAAAGATAGCAGATTATCCCTTTACGACCTTGGAACCAAATCTTGGAGTTGTTACTGTTGATGATAAATCTTTTGTTGTGGCGGATATTCCAGGACTTATTGAAAAGGCGGCCGAGGGGAGAGGATTGGGAATAAAATTTCTAAAACATATTGAAAGAACCAGTGCCTTTATCCATTTGGTTGATTGTGCTTTATGTGTTGAGGAATTTGAGGCCTATGATGGTTACTCCACAATAAGACAGGAACTGTATAAATATAATCCAAACCTTTTGGACAAAAAGGAAATTGTCTGTCTTACCAAGACAGATGCCATGACAGATGAAGAGATCAGTCGTTTTAAAGGCTATTTTGAAAGCGAACTGGACAAGCAAATTCTTGTAATATCTTCTGTGTCGGGAAGAAATATTGACTTACTAAAGCAACTCATGCTTAAAACGATCGAGGAACCAAAATTATGAGTACCGGATATACCACCAAAGAAGTTGCAAAAATCATCAATAACAAGCATTTTGAATATCCATTGAACCAGGCTATGGCATCTGCATGGATTCTTGGAAACCAGAAGGGGATTAATCTTAAAGTCATCAATGTAAATGAAATGAGTTCCCTTGCAGATTATTTTGTCCTTGCGTCTGCAAACAATCCAACCCAGGCCCGGGCGATGTCCGAAAACATTGAACGGCAAATGAAAAAGAATGGTTTCCTATGCCAATCAGTTGAAGGCCATAGTGAGGCTAATTGGATTCTACTGGATTACGGGGATATTATGATTCATATTTTTCTGGAAACCACCAGGGAAGTTTACGATCTTGACGGACTCTGGAAAGATGCCTTATCTGTGGACATCCCACAGGAGTATTATTTTACGGGCCAGGAAGGTGATGAATCCGGCGTTATTGATGTTGAAGAAAAGAATTATTTTTAGTTATCATGAAGGAAATCAATCTTGTTACAGTAGGGCCTTTAAAAGACAAGAATCTTCAAATAGTTGAATCGACATATCTTAAACAGACCAAAAATCCAAAAATTAAAATTTATGAAACTCGTGCCTTTGGTGAAGATGTTAATGCGGAGGCTGAATCAGTTATAAAAAAAGTGGATGAACTTTCAAAAAATTCAAAACACCATCTCATTCTTTTAACTGAACACGGAAAATTAATGAATACCACTGAATTTTCAGTCTGGTTGACAAAATTGATTGAACTTAAAAGTCGAAAAATATTTTTTGTCATAGGAGGATCTTCCGGTCTTGGAGAACTTTTGTACAAAAGGGCCGATGAGAAAATATCGCTTTCCCCTTTGACTTTCCCGCATCGTATTGCCAGGCTGTTGATAATAGAACAGATTTACAGGGCACAAACAATTAGAAGTGGACATCCTTATTCCAAATAAGTTTATTGAATTTCCCACTTGAATTTTTTAGTGGTCTTGTTGCCGTAATAATCCATTATGGTAACTGAAATTTCGTGTTCTCCGTTTTGTGTTGGAAATTTTAATGTCTTATCGGTAACAAATCCCAAATTAACAAAAAACTTTCGGCAACTGTAATTTCCGCAGGTATTGTCAGGAACAAAAAAATCATTAATGTATTTCTTTTTGTCGCTGCCGCCTGGAAGTTGGTCAAATTTCCAGACTGTAACAGGAGTGTTTCCATTGATGGAATATTTGACAAGATACGGAGGGACGTAAAACCTGTCATGATGTATCAGGTCCCTGACCTCGGTATAGATTCCATACTTTTCTGAAACAACATTTGTCGGGATTACATGTCCGTTTTTTAAAAGACCGATCTTTAAAATTTCAGGGGCCTTGTTGTCCACGAACGGTTTTAGAAAAATAAATGGATTGATATAATTTTTATCCTTGTCGAGAACGTTAATATGAAGGTGATGAAATTTTTCACTTCCGGAGGGATACGGCCATCTGACAATCTCTCCAATCTTCGTCCCTCTTAAAATACGCATACCCCACTTGTATGATTCATGAATTTCGTCTGTAATTGATTTCCTGTCGACATGATGGTACTGCCAGATAAATCCGTTATCATCCAGTATGGCCACCTCCCAGAACAATTCATCCGGGCCGTACTTCTCTATGTTTATCACTTTTCCGTCAGTGGAGGAAAATATCTCCTGTTCTGCATGGCCCATAATATCCAGCGCATGATGAAAGTAAGCCGCTCCATCATCATATTGCTGGTAGGATGACATGGTATGCCCTATTGAAAGTGGATTAAACGGCCATTCGTATTTTTCAAGAAATGTTACATCAGTGTACGTCAGTGATCCCCACGCAAGATCCTTATAATTTAATGAGCGTGCATTTATGTGAAACGAAGTCGAGAAAAGACAGATTAGAAAAATGATTCTGAACATACAGTCCTCCGATTATTTTCCAACCATAAAATTCAAAACGTAATCATCACCACTTACGCCGTCGCGATTTCCGTCCAGGGAATTTCCAAAAGGATCTTTCAAAGTGTTCCTGGCAACAAAACGATATTTACCAGGTGCCAGTGATGGGAATTTAAATTTGATAATATTGGCGGCGATACGATAATCTCCCTCCCTTTTGATTTCTATAATCTTTTTGGAATTTAAATTTTTAAGTTCGAAGGCATTTGCATCATTAACAGATTTCCCGTCAAAAACATTACCAAGCAGTAATGATAATGATTTTAAACTGCCAACATTGTTTCCTTGGAGTTCAAGCACTTTTTTTATAATTGGAGGAGCGAGTTTTTCCGTTAGCGCACGATACGAGTTGACTCTGCCTGCCCCCATCTGATTCTTATATGATCCATTTAAATGATCAATATTATCACAAGTACCGATTAGCTGTGCAGCCACCTGATTCCACGTCCATTCGGGATATTTCGACCAGATCAATGCAGCGACTGCTGCTGCGTTAGGGGATGCCATGCTGGTTCCTGATTTAAGTGTGTATCTATCACGTGGAGAAGTCGATTTGATCTCATCTCCAGGGGCCATAAGATCAATACAGTGTCCATAATTGCTGTCGCGACTTTTAACATCCTTGCTACCGGCCACAACTTGTGTACTTCCGACCAGAAATATTTCGTGATAAACGCCTCTTCTTGGATTCTGATAACCGTTGTTTCCACCGGAATTAAACATAAGCATTTTACTTCTGTAGGCGTAATCCAGAGTAGCGAGATAAACAGGGTCGTTTATGAAAGAGTCAATACCGTAGCTAGTGGTGATTATTTTAGCGCCGTTTTCTATGGCGTAAGTATATGCCTCCGCAACAAGAAGGGAGTTCCACTCACGTTTTCCACCATAAAATCTGATCGGCATGACTTTAGCACCATGGGCGGTTCCAACAACACCAACACCGTTATTTCCAGTCGCAGCGATTATTCCGGTTACGTGAGTGCCATGGCCAAGACCCCTTTCCAATGGACTGTTATCCTCATCGGAAAAGTCCCATCCATTAATATCATCGACGAAACCGTTATTGTCGTCATCTATTTTGTTTCCGGCAATTTCCCCGGGATTTGTCCATATATTATCTTTGAGATCTTCGTGAAGAAGATCTGCACCATCATCTGTTACGGCAATTACAACACCGCTTCCGGTGGATAATTCCCATGCATCAGGATTTCTCATTATCGGATGCCTTAGCTGTGAACCAAAAAGCGGGTCGTTCATGTTCATTGAAAAATATTCCCTAGGATCGTCTTTTGAAATATATATTGGTTGAATCCATTTCACATTTTCCTGTGCTCTGAGAAGACGCATCAGTCGCCCAACTTCCCAGTCGTCCTCACCCTTCATTACCATCACGGTCAAATGTGAATCTTCCTGATCCATATAACTAAAAACCACCCTCACACCAGTGGTATCACTGGCGATATCTATTGTCGGGAAGTACTCGTCGAGAGTGGAGTTCCTTAAAATTTTTTCAGGAGTCCGAAGTCCGATTGTGAATTCATTTGCCATATGGGCCTTAAGAGGTGCCCCCAAGCTGGTTACAAACATATTGGAATTGTTGACGGCAAAGGATGAAAGAGAAAAAAATGTGGCAATGCAAATTGAAATTATTTTTTTAATAGATGAACTCATAACAACAACCTCCAAAGGTATTGGCATATCCACTGATTTTATACATTTTTAAAATATATTGGACACCGTTTTATAACTGACAAAAACACTAGGTTTTCTGATTTACGATTTTGCGGAGTATTAGGAAATCTAATGCAGTCCATAAGTTGCCCCTAATGTTTTTTGCTTGCCAAGCTTTGTTGAAAATTCTATTCTTTTCTTGAGAGAGACATTTTTTTCAAAAATTTAAAAAAGAGAGACATTCATGTGTGGCATCGTTGGTATCATCGGTTCTGCTCCTGTTATTGCAGATAATCCAGATTCCCGGTCATGGGCGGCTAGTGAGACCTGTCGCGGGCTTCTGACACTTCAACACAGGGGACAGGATTCTGCTGGAATTCTAAGTTATGACACTGTTGATGGCAGATTTCACGGGGAGAAACAGAAGGGACTGATAACTTCTGTTTTTACGAAGGATATTCTTGAAAAACTAAAAGGTGATATGGCCATCGCGCATACCCGTTATGTCACTACAGGAAGTGATGATAATACAAACCTTCAACCAATTGTCACCGGAATTCCTTATGGGATCGGTATGGTTCATAATGGTAACATTCTCAATTACCACGAACTGAGAAAATCCCTTCATGAAAAACGCGGAATTCAACTGATTACAAATAATGATGTGGAATTGATTTTAGCACTTTGGTGTCAGAACATGATAAAAAGTGGACTTTCGAGTTTCAGCTTCAGGGAATCTGCGGATGCACTCAAAGATGTTTTTGAAACCTTGAAAGGTGCATGGTCCGTTACCGGCATAATTGCCGGAAAGGGACTTTTCGCATTTCGCGATCCAATGGGAATCAGACCTTTGGCCATTGGAAAAAGAATTTCCGGTGGAAAAACATCGTTTTGCATAACATCTGAAACAGTTGCCATGAATTTTCTCGGGTACGAATTTATAAGGGATGTTTATCCAGGTGAATTCATTTTTATTGATATCGATGGACAATTCCATAATACAATTATTCGAAAAGAAAAATCACACACACCATGCATGTTTGAATGGGTTTATTTTTCAGGGGCCGAAAGTGAATTTGAGGGAAAATCCGTTTATTCGGCAAGGCTTGCACTTGGAAAACTTCTTGCTCTTAAAATAAAAAAATACATCAGTGAAAATCGTATTTCACCGGATGTTGTCGTTCCGGTGCCGGATACAAGTAGGACTGCCGCAATCGGGGTGGCAGAACACCTGGGACTTCCGTACCGTGAGGCATTGATTAAAAACAGATATGTCTATCGCAGTTTTATTCTTGGAAGCCAGGAAAAAAGGGAAAAGGCCGTTGAATTGAAACTGAGTCCTGTAAAAAGTGAAATAAGAGGAAAGAATATTCTTCTGGTTGATGACAGCATTGTTCGTGGAACAACATCAAAAAAAATAATAAATCTTTTGAAAAGATATGGGGCACTTGAAGTTACTCTGGCCAGTACGTGTCCACCAATCAGATTTCCATGTTTTTATGGAATAGATTTTCCCTCAAGGGAGGAACTTATAGCTTCCAGAAAGGACGTATCCGAAATAGCAAATGCCATTAACGCCAGGGAAGTAATCTATATGGATGAGACGAATCTAATGGAGGCACTTGGAAGAAATAATCTCTGTATGGCATGTCTCAACAATAAATATCCGACAGATATCAAGGAAGGGGAGAATTTTGCTTCCATGAGAAAAATAGAAACAACATCCAGTCAGGAGTCAGTATGAGGATACTTGTATTATTTGGAAGTAAATCGGACGAATCAGTTTATAGTCCGCTGATTTCAAAGTTGAAGCAGGAACATGAAGTTGAGTTTCAAGTTCTTTCAGCTCATAGAAATCCCGACAGATTGGACGTTGTTATTAAAACAACAACTGCTGATATTATCGTTGCCGGGGCTGGTCTTGCAGCACATCTTCCAGGAGTCATTGCCTCCAAAACCAAACTTCCCGTTTTTGGAATACCTGTTGACTCTGTCATGGGTGGATTGGATGCTCTTTTGTCAATCCAGCAAATGCCATTTGGAATACCTGTTCTTTGTACATCACCTGATAAAATGTCAATCAACGAATTTATAGGAAAGTGGGAAAAAGGTGATTCTGACAAGGAAGTTAATATAATTATAAATGAAAATGGTCGTGATCTTCCGCATGTAAAAAAAGAGCTGGATCGCACCATGGAATATGCCGAAAAAAATAATTTAAAAGTCTCCATTTCCAATAAAAAATCAGACAAACTTTTTAATATAAACATGGTTCAGGAGAAAAATGAGATTCTTCAGGGTATGTTTGGAATTCATGTTCCGCTTTTGTCCGATACCAAAAAGAAATCCCCAACCACCGCACTTGAGCTTCTTGAATGGACAAATTCAGGAGGACTCTGGGTTGGCGTTAATAACACAAGAAATGCATTGATATTTCATCAAAAGATGCTTTCGAACTAAGGAGAATTGTATGAATCTTCCTCCTGTAATGTTTCATGGTTCAGTAAAAACAGTACGTGGCGTTGCCAACACGGCACCATATATTTTTGAGTTTACAGATAATTATTCAATTTTTGACTGGGGCGCCATGCCTGATAAACTTACGGACAAGGGTGAATCCCTTGCATTTATTTCAAACCTCTTATTTCGTCTTCTTGAAAAAAAAGAGGAATGGGAGAAATGGTCACTTCCCGGTGCCGCCCTTGATCGCTATCAGGAAAGCAAAACACTGAAAAAATTAAGAAATGATGGTCTGGTACATCACGGACTTGGTCTTGTTGATAAAACTCTTGAAAGCATCCCATTAAACAGCAGTTCAAAATATCTTGCAGTGAAACCTGTAAAGATATTGAAACCTGAATTTAAAAGAAATCCTGATGGAAGTTTTTGGGACTATACCGAGTATGAAAAAAAACCGTTGAACACGCTTGTTCCGTTGGAAATAATATTTCGTTTTTCAGTACCCAAAGGCAGTTCCCTTCTTGAAAGGGCAAATGACAAGGAGTATTGCAGGGATATAGGACTTTTAAATACACCAAGAGAAGGAGATGTATTTAATATTCCAATTATTGAATTTTCAACAAAGCTGGAAAGCTCCGACAGGTACATCACCTATCATGAAGCAATGGAAATGGCCGGTCTTGATCATGTGGAGTTTAATACGCTGTTTGAAACAGCAACACTGCTTGCGTTGAGACTCAAGGATTATTTTAATGATGTTGATGTCAAGTTACATGACGGAAAATTTGAATTTGCATTTTCTGATGTTGAAGACAAGGATCAAAGAAGTTTTATGTTGGTTGATGTTATTACACCGGATGAACTCCGCCTTTCCTATAAAAATGTTCCACTATCCAAGGAAAATCTTAGAAATTACTACAGGAAGACAAGTTGGTGTGAAAATGTGAAAAAGGCTAAAAAGATTGCAGAGGAAAGAGGTGAAAAAGACTGGAAAACAATATGTGAGACTGAACTTGGTTCCACTCCACCATCTCTTGATCCGACTGTTAAAAAAACCTTTTCAATGATTTATAAAAGTATTGCAAACACAATGGCCATGAAACATCTGGAGCAGAACATTTTTTTTGATTCATGGGGACTGGATAAGCTTATATCAAAAATGTAATCTGGAGTAGTTTATGATCAATGTCATGATCATTGGTGGTGGCGGAAGGGAACATGCCTTGACATGGAAAATTTCACTGTCTCCGCTTGTTGAAAAAATTCTTGTCGTACCTGGTAATGATGGAATGACCGGCATGGCAAAGGTTGAAATCTGTAAATTGAATACGGATCATCAACAAGTCATCCAGCTTGCCCAAAAAAACATGATTGATCTTGTTGTTATCGGTCCGGAAAAACCACTTTCCGAAGGTCTTGTTGATGTACTTATTGACTATGGAATTGCGGTTGTTGGTCCAGGTAAGACAGCATCAAAGCTTGAAAGTTCAAAGCTTTTTTCAAAGATTTTCATGCAGGAAAACAATATTCCAACAGCACGTTATGAAAGTTTTACCAATTCCAGCGACGCAATTTCAGCTCTTGATCGCTGGAATATGAACAATGGAATTGTTGTAAAAACCGATGAACTTGCGCAGGGGAAAGGTGTTGTCGTCACGCATGATTATGACGAGGCAAAAAAGACAATTTTGGATTTTATGAATAATCCTGAATGTTCTGTAAAAAGTGACAGCATCATAATAGAGGAGAAGCTGTCTGGTCGTGAGGTTTCCGCCTTCGCGCTCAGTGATGGAGATACCTTTGTTCCTCTTGGATATGCCTGTGACTATAAAAGGCTTCACGATGGTGATAAAGGTCCCAATACAGGTGGCATGGGTTGCTATACTCCCGATGAATGGCCTTCTTTAGACATGAAAAATTTTATAAATGAAAGGATATTCAAAAAGGTTGTTGATGGAATGAAAGAAACCGGTAATCCCTATAAGGGCATTATCTTTGCCGGATTGATGATTGATAATGATAATATCAACGTACTTGAGTTTAACGTCAGATTTGGTGATCCTGAAGCACAGGTGCTTCTTCCGATAATGGAGGAGGACATTGTTCCGCTTCTTATGGCCTCCGCCAACGGAACACTTGGTGATTTTAAGTCCCATATAGCTGGAAAAAGCAAACTCAAGGCAGTGCATGTTGTAATGTCCTCGCATGGATATCCATCAATTGACAGTACCCCCATGTTACTGGAGCAGAAAATTAATATCGAAAATAAAAC
This sequence comes from Bacteriovoracaceae bacterium, assembly GCA_023137315.1. GTDB lineage: Bacteria > Bdellovibrionota > Bacteriovoracia > Bacteriovoracales > Bacteriovoracaceae > JAGLPP01. The sequence continues at coordinate 1,193 of JAGLPP010000053.1, read as the reverse complement.
AAAAAACTCACATCTGTTTTTTGCCGGAGTGAGGCGAAATGAGAATGGTGATCTTGTAAATACTGGAGGGCGTGTTCTTGGTGTGACATCAATTGGTGAAACCATTGATGAGGCGAAAAAATCGGCTTATGCTGGCATTTCCAAAATTCATTTTAACAAGGCACATTGGAGAAAAGACGTTGGAAATATCTAAAATCAGATTTGCAGTATTCGCTTCTGGAAATGGTACCAATGCCGAGAATATCTTTACTCATATTGGAGACAATCCAAAATCCGAAGTTTGTTGTCTTGTTACTGATAATCAGGATGCCTTTGTCGTAACACGTGCAAAAAATCACGGGATTAATTATCATATCGTTGAAAAGTCATCGGGTGATAATAAAATCAAACATGAAAAAAATATTGTAAAAATTCTGGATACATACAAACCTGACTGGATTCTTCTTGCCGGTTACATGAGAATTCTTTCACCCTTTTTTCTCGAAAAATTCAGCGGAAAAAAAGGACAAAGCAGGGTGATAAATATTCATCCGTCCATGCTACCGAAATTCAAGGGAATGGATGCCTACAGGCAAGCCTATGATGCAAATGTGGACACTTCAGGAGTTACTGTTCATTTCGTTGATTCAGGAATTGATACCGGATCGCAAATAATGCAGGAAAGTTTTCCAAGATATCGTAATGACACCTTTGACGATTTCAAGTCCAGGGGAATGAATATTGAATACACACTGTATCGAAAGGTTATTGATCAGATAACCGGGCAGTCTGTGAGGGAGAGATGTGATGGGTACCATTAGACTCGAAACAAAAAGTATTTTCAAAAATAAAAAGCTTGAAAAATTTGTAGGAATAAATGAAGTTGATATACGGAAAATTTCCGAGGCATCATTTTACAAGCTGGAATCATTCGAACTGGACACACAAGCACTGAAAAAACTTGTTTCACAGAAGGCTCTGGAGGTTTTTCATGATCCAATAGTGCATGGTATCCAGATGGAGGAAAAGGAAAATTCAAACAAGAAATCGCCGGATTATGTTGTGGAAGTTGGTTTTCGTCCTGGAGTAACCGACAATGTTGGAAATACGGCCGGAGAGGCACTTTTACTTTTGGATATAAAATGTACTGTCTCCACCGGAAATCTGTTTTTTATGCATACAGATTCGGACAGTAAAAAAATTAAAAAGTTTGC
>JAGLPP010000052.1 GCA_023137315.1 Bacteriovoracaceae bacterium | reverse complement strand
CCACACTGTGAAAATTTGTCGATCAACGATTCTTCAGTTACAGAAAAGGGAAGGTTCCCTACATACAATTTTCTACCCATTTTGATTTCTCCTATCTTTTTAAATGGCCTGGCACCCTGCTCGAAAGAAATTCAACAGAAAATCTGATAAAAATCCCGGAACAGTCACCAAGGTTAAACGTGATCATTTAATTAACACACGATATTAAGCATTGCAACGGAAATGAGAAAAAAATATCGCACAATTGAAAATGTCAGCAGATTTTATTTTAGTATATTGATCATATTTTATAACAGGTTGTTTTTATTAAGAGATTTTACATTCTAATCAACCAGTACGACAAGTGAATGTAGTTAATATGATTACAACCGGCATTTTTTAAAACTATAATTCCAAGATAACAAGCAATTTTATTGGAGATTATTATATGGAAAATTTTGAAATCGGATTTATTGGTCTTGGAAGAATGGGACAGAACATGGTTTCCAAAATGCTATCCTCAAAAAAGATAGGAGTAACTGTATGGAATCGTACCTGGGGAAAAGTTCAACAAATGGTTGATCAAGGTGCCAATGGTGCGAAAAATATCGAGGATCTTGTAAAGTCATTAAACCACTCTCGCAAGATTGTCTGGCTAATGCTACCTGCCGGCAACGTCACTGAAGAAATATTCCAACAACTTCTTAACCTACTTGGAGAAGATGACATCATCATTGAAGGAGCAAACTCAAACTATAAGGACAGCATTAGAAGACATAAAGAAGCTGATAAAAAAGGGATTCAAATGTTGGATGTCGGCGTCAGTGGAGGAATAATTGCTGCTCAAACCGGCTATCCAATGATGGTTGGAGGTGACAAAAAGACATTTGACTATCTGGCCCCTGTTTTTACAAGTTTTGGAATTGCAGAGGGTGTGGATTTAATGGGAGGCCCTGGAAGCGGACACTACGTAAAAATGATTCACAATGCAATTGAATATGGCATGATGCAGGCAATATCTGAGGGATTTGATCTGCTGAAAAATGGAAGCATGAAGGGCCTTGATCTAAAAAAGATTTCCCACCTTTGGAATCATGGAACGATTATCAGTTCCTTTCTAATGCGAATGGCGGAAAATGCTTTGGAAAAAGATATCAACCTTGATCAAATTAAAGCTTTTGTAGAGGATAGCGGAGAGGGAAAATGGTCTGTTGAAGAGGCAATAGCAAACAACGTTCCATTCATTGCCAATACCTATGCTCTACAGGCTAGATTTCAATCACGTGATAAAAACTCATATACCTTTAAAATGTTATCCGCTTTGAGAAATGAATTTGGCGGACATCCAGTAAAAAGATAATGCCATGAAAATAATAAGCAACACAGATAAATCAAAGTTGAATATTTCCGCACTAAGAATACTTGAAGAGTCCATTCTGAATATCCTAAAGAATAAAAACCATTTAACTCTTGGAATTTCAGGAGGACGAGGAGTCACAGAACTATTCAAACTCATGGGAAACAGCACAAACATTCCCTGGAACCTTGTTCATATTTTTACAGTTGATGAAAGATGCGTGCCAATCACACATGAAGACAGTAACTATAAACTCGCCAATGATCTGTTCATAAACAGACTTACAGATAAGGGCTTGCTCCCAAAGATTAACGTACATCCATTTTCATATAATGAGTTACTGAATGATTTCGGGGTTTCAAATTACAATCAGCAACTGAGAAATCTTGGCGGTAAACTCGATCTCATCATCATCGGAATGGGTGACGATGGACATATTGCCAGTCTTTTTCCACATCATGACTCAATAAAAAATGAAGATGAATTCTTTATAAGTATAAAGAACTCTCCAAAACCTCCTCCGTCCAGAATGAGTTCATCAAAAAAACTTTTAATGAATACACACACCTCGCTATTGCTCTCTTTTGGAACCTCCAAGCAAAATGCCTTTTCCAATTTTAAAAATGATTCGTTATCCGTATATGACTGCCCTGCTAAAATCATTAAAAGCATTCCAAACAGTTACATCTTCACAGATTTAGAATTATAAAAACAGGATTTTTAAATGGATAATGATATAAAAAAAGAATTGATGATTGTAATTTTTGGAGCAACCGGTGATCTAACCAAACGCAAACTGATTCCCGCACTGTTTCAGCTATATAAAAAAAATAATATCAGTACAAAAAATCCGATTGTCTGCATTTCCAGATCCGACATGTCCAACGATAATTTCATCTCTCGTTTGGATATGAAAAAATACATACCAAAAGTTACCAAAGATGATCTTGACGACTTCATAAAACTTATTAAATACCACTCTCTTGACTTTTCAGAAAACTGCAATATTGACAAATGCGAAAGCTGTGACAATTGCAAGACACTGGCCATGGCCATCAATACGCTGGACAAGAATAATCAGTGCCACGGGAACAGAATTTTTTACCTTGCAACACCTCCGTCCACCTTCGAAAATATTTCCAGAATTATCAGAAAGACATTACCTGAAAATTGTAAAGGTCAAATGAAAATCGCCTTTGAAAAACCATTCGGTTTCGATCTTGAATCCAGCAGAAAATTAAACAAATCAATCTCAACAATATTCAATGAAGATGAAATATATCGCGTTGATCACTACATGGGAAAGGCCCTTGTTCAAGATATACTGCTTTTCAGATTTTCCAATCTTCTATATGAACAGGTCTGGAATAATAAATTTATTGATAATATTCAAATCACAATTTCTGAGTCAATGGGTGTTGAATATCGTGCAGGATATTACGATAAAACCGGAGCAATCAAGGATATGCTGCAAAACCATTTAATGCAATTACTATCACTTGTCGCCATGGATGAACCTCAATCATTTAATGCTGTTCATGTTCGTCGTGAAATGTCCAAAATTCCAACGTCGCTTAAATTGCCACACAAAAATGATCTGGTTATCAGTCAATACAAAAGATATCTCGATAATAAGAACACTGATACTTCCTATATTGAAGAGTACGGTGTTTCAAACAAATCAAAAACAGAAACATTTGTCGCCCTGAAAATGGAGATTGATAACAATAGATGGAGAGGTGTTCCAATCTATGTCCGGACTGGAAAAAGACTTAAGAGTACTTTTGCCGAAATGAATATTGTTTTTAAGGATGTTAGCTGCAAGCTTTTCCCAAAGGGAACATGCTATAACAACTCTTCAAATACCATCACCATAAGAATACAACCAGATACCGGAATCGCTCTTTCATTTAACATAAAAAAACCAGGACCGGGACTGGAGATAATGCCGGTTAAGATGGACTTCTGTCACCACTGTCTATTTAACCTAAACACTCCGAAAGCTTATGAAGCTGTATTTCAAGCAATTATAAATGGAGATCAAACAATCTTCACCAGTTGGGATTCAGTAGAAAGCAGTTGGAAGTACACTGACCATATTCTTGACATCGCAAAAAATAAAGACCTTTCATACTATGGCCCTGGTTCAACCGGGCCAAAAGAGGCGTGTGACCTGCTTGGGGCCAGTGGTAGAAAATGGATTAATTAAAGTTTCATTTTGTACATGCTGTTGACACTCTGGATTTTTAACACATACTGATATATATTGTCGTAGTTGGAATATAAAAATAACGCTGTCAAGGATCTGCTTGAATGACCATTCATCAAAAGACGATTATTATATTTATCACACTCTTTTCACTAACAAACCTATTTTCATCATCATCATCATTGGCTAATAATGGTAACGATATTAATGGTAAAAACATTTCCAATCGCATGAAATACCTTGTCCAAAAACATGCCTCCTTTATACTGAACTGGAGTTTTAACCCAATAATTATAAAGGCACTAAAAAATCGTAATATGAATCCTCAATCCCTTAAAACAATCAAGAAAATTGACGCTGATTGGATTAAAAATGATAATTTAAAGCTGAAAAAAGAATTACAAACAAATGAAGTTGGGAAATTTTTAAAGGATAAAATTATTAATAATCAACTTTATACAGAGGCATTCCTTTGTGATAAAAATGGAGCTATTGTTGGATTATATCCAGTAACAACAGACTATTGGCAGGGAGACGAGGATAAATTTATAAAAAGCTATAACTCAGGTCAGGGAACAATATTTTATGGCCCTTTGCTCTATGACAAAAGCGCAAAAACACACTCAATACAGGTTTCTGTTCCCGTTAAAGACTGGAATGAAACGATTGGCGTCTTAATTTTTGGTATCAAAAATTTGAGAATAAGGATAAAAAACAACACACAAGACACGCATTGATACATCAATTGTATAATATCAATGAACAGGAACAAGCAAGATTACATCCTTACCAATAAATTCAAGTTCACATTTCAAGTTCGCAGCAAGCCACTGAAAAGTCTTCATGGAAAAAAAGCACACATGAGTGAAATCGTTTTTATAATGCCATTTGGAAAATGCCTGCCTGTCAATTACCAATTTTGTCATAATACCCAACAATCCATCCGGCTTAAGCATGGATGTTAATCTTTTAATTTCACTCAACGGATTAAACAGGTGTTCCACGACTTCCGTACAGGTGATAAAATCGTACTTACCAGTCAATACTGATGGATTGTCAGCATAGAATTTGTCATAAATCACCATATCGTAACCACTCTCTTCAAACATGACAGAAAGAGTGGGACCGATACCTGAACCAAAATCCAGTCCTCTTGCAGGAGGTGAAACTCTTTCTCTTATTGGATAAAAAATTCTCGATAAAAATTTTCTATATCCAGGATCATCAGGATTGTTTTGATGCTCATCATATCGACGTTTTTCTTCCACACAGGAAGGTCTTTGCTCAGGGGGAACGAAAACAAGAGCGCAATTTTCACATTTAAAGTAATCTCTGCGTAAATCGCTGAGATAGTGATGTATATGATTCTTATTACAAAGTGGACAGTTCATATCTTACACCAAAAAAAGGGCCCCTTGTTTCCAAGAGGCCTTTTAATCTTTTTGAATGCTATTTAAATTTTAGCGGTACTACCAACGATTTCCTCGTCCGCCGCCGCCGCCGCCGCCGCCGCGACTGTCTCGTGGCTCTCTTGGCTTGGCCTCATTAACTTTAATATTACGACCATCCAATTCACTTCCATCAAATTTCTCAATAACAGCTTGTGCTTCTTCATCTGAAGACATTTCAACAAAAGCAAAGCCTTTACTTCTGCCAGTGTCTCTGTCAGTGATAATTTTGACAGATTCGATGGTTCCACATTCTGCAAATGCATTTGATAGTGAATCTTCTGTTAGTGAAAATGACAAGTTACCTACGTATAATTTCTGTCCCATGATTCCTCCTTTTGGATATGGGGGGTCCGCTAAAGAGGAAATTGGAAATACAATAAACTCATGAAAGCGGTCAATTGATTAATCTGTGTCTAGCACAGACCCGATAATTCGGACAAACATTTTTTTATTATAATAAATGAAAAACCAACCAGCAATAACACTATGCATCTTACCATGTATAGAGGTATCCACATTGTATTTTCAGTTAGTTAGATTCTCGAATTGAAAATGTTTGCCATGAAATGATATTCAGCTCAAAATGAAATTGAAGGATTCATTATGAACACAGAATTATTTATCACCTCACATAAATTTAAAACCTTGGAAAGGACCATTAGTACAGGTCCTAACGGAAGCTTGTTGTTTGTTGCTTGTAATTCAGGAATTGATTTTGCGAATTCTGTAAAAAAAGAATACGAAAAAATGCTGAAGTTAACAAAAAGCATATACAGCGAAGTTCCAATTATAGGAACACATGAATCGCCTGTTACAAATATTTTTTCCGATACCGAAACCAGGCCGAGACTTTCTGCCCATGTGGCAGGTTCGGATGTATTTGTTTTTCAGTCAGTTCATGAAAACCTGTCAGGAAACAGCGTAAATGAAAATATTCAACAGCTTTTACAGGTCGTTAGAACAATAAAGGCCCACAGAGCACAAACGATTACAGTACTAACCCCTTACAGTCCATATTCCAGGCAGGATAAGCCGACATTTATGAAGAGGGAGGCGGCACTGGCAAGTCTTTTTGCAGATCAACTCAAAATTGCAGGGGCCGATGTTTATCTTACATATCATGCACACACAATAGGGTTATGCGGATTTTATGAACCGGAAATTAAATTTGTAGCATTAAGTGGATTATATCTCTTTCTAAAGATTTTTGAAAAGTTTAAAGAACGAAGGGATGTAGCAGTAATTTCGACTGACGCTGGTGGCGCAAAGTTCGCAATACGTTTGTCTGAAATTCTAAAAATCACTTACGCCATATCAAGTAAATTCAGGCGCAAAAAAGATGATTCCAACTTGATTGGAATCATTGGAGATCTCGAAGATAAAAAAATCGCGATAATCACTGACGATGAAACGGTCACCGGAAAGTCGATATTGAATACCGTAAAATCTATTTATGAAGATCACGGAATCAAGGAAACATATGTAGCCGTTTCCCATTTAAAAGTCAGGAAGGAATATTTTGATGGATTCGTTGAGGCATTTGAAAAATACGGCCTCAAGGAACTGCATATTACGGATACAATTCCTCAAATACCGGAACTGCTCAAGCTTGATTTTGTCAAAATGCATTCAATTACTGGAATTATGGCATCCACTATTAACAGACTGCATTTCAACAGGTCTATCACTGAATATTTTATCGAAGAAAATGTTTGATTATTCAGGTATTCCTGATAACGTTTTCCCATGTTGAGAGGAAATAATTTTCATATTCAAAAGTTTATTATTTTACTGATTGTTTTATCATGCGGTTTTTCCTGTTCCAAAAAAACGGATTTGGAAAACTTCACCATGGTAAGATTTTCCAATTCAGGAAATGCCGGCGACAAGGCCTTTCCATTGTCTCTTACCGGCGGAATGATGATTTGGGGGCAGGCAAGCGGAATTGGCGATGTCTTTGGCATGGCATTTGTCAATCAATCCGACACTGATTGGGTGGAACTCAAAAATGCCGAGTGGTCCTTTTACGTGGCAGGTTGGACCGGGAATTATTTGGAAGGGACTGTAAAATGCGGGGTTGCCAATGCCTCCCTGTACGGAGGAATACAGACAGTAAATATTGTAATAAGTGACGCTAAATGTGGTTCAAGTACTTTTGCTCCACCGGATTTTTTGTTCGAAAATCAATTCAAGCCATTAAGGCTCATCACCTGCAAAAGCTTATCGGGAGTAAGTGCCGGAGGAAACTGTGATGATGGTGCCAAGGGTGCCAGCGGATCATACAGGGTAATAATGTCATCGTATCCCATATCGAAAGCTGATCAGATGCATCTTCCTCTTATACCGTCAGTTACAAGCAGTTGTATTACAGGTTCTTCTGGAACCATCTCTGGAACAGATACGGGAATTTTAATTCCAACAGGCAGTGCTGGAATTTCCGCCTTTGGTGTGGCAGTAAAAGCATATGAATCAGAGGATTGCAGTGGCTATCATCCATTTGTCAAAATTTTTCCATTTGTAAAAGGTCTTATACATGGAACAGGTGACGCTTCCGTATTTGCAGGAACAAGTTACACCGAGGTGTTTTTAAGACAACCTCCAACACCGGAAGCCGGTGTTGCATATAAATTGAATCTTGCCGGCCCGTCAATAGGACCTCTGAGTTCCTGTTTGGGGCCATACACTGTATCAGTAGTTGATTCCATTTCCGTACCTATTAATGTCGCTGCCGATACAGCAGTTTATCTGACTCACAGTGGAACACAGGATGGTTTATTTTATGAGGATTCCGGATGTATTTCGACATCCGTTACGCAAATATCAGTTACGGCCAGCTCCAGTGAGCATAGTTTTTATTTCAAAAAAACCACTGATGATTCAGCCGTTTCATTGACAGCAGCTGCTTCTGGATTGGTTGATGGTACTTCCACACTCAATGTTACGGGGAACCCAACGCAGCTTTCCATGTCCGGCCCTGGTTCCGGAAATGTTAATTCCTGTATTGGGCCATATACAGTTACGTTGCTGGACGCCTCCAGTAGTCCTGTTGAAGTCGCATCAATTCCTGTTTCAGTGAATCTAACCTACACTGCAACACTGCAGGATGGAGGCTTTTATTGGGGAACTGATTCAACTTGCGCAAGTACCACCTATACACAAATGCAAATAGCTGTAGATAATAGCAGTTTTGATTTCTATTTCAAGAAAGCATCGACAGACTCAATCACTCTTACTGCCACAGATACTCCCGATAACTATACTGATGGATCAACAGGCTTGATCATTAATCCCTGATTGGTTTCTTTCGAGTTTTCTTTTTTTCTCCCAACACCTTCTTGTTCTTTAGTCGTTTTTCAACGGATGCCCTGGTGGGTTTTGTTGGTTTTCTTTTTTTAGGGGGAGTTTTGATCTTTTCCAACATATCGTGAAGTTTTTGAATGCAGTCTGCAATATTTCTTGCCTGGTTCCGAAATCTTTGACTTGTAATGATAACTGTTCCATCCTTTAGAACTCTTTTTGGGTATTTCCCGGAAAACCGTTCCACGGCCTCTTTTGAGCAGGACTTTGTATCTTGAATATTCCAGCGAAGGGTGACTTTTGTGTTAACTTTATTAACGTTTTGTCCACCTTTTCCGGTACTTCTCGAAAATGTAAAATCCAGTTCATTAATGGGTATTTTGATTTTATTGGCATCCATCTATAATGATTATGTTCTTTATTCAAAATTTGTGCAAGGAATTGTTGCGACGTGTTTTTTAATCTGGTAGTTTTATTGAAAACAATTATTTTTTTCACGGAGGATTATTTTGGGATATGTTCAAATCAAGCCACTTAAAAAAATGCCACCATTTAGAAAAATTGCGATTGGGACGTGGGGAAGGCCAACTGATCCACAAATCTACGGAACAATCGAAATTGAATTAACAAAGGCACATGAGTGGAAGGACAAAATACGAAAATCCAATCCTGACTGCCCCAAAATTACAGTGCTTCACATGGTGGCACGTGCCTTCGGTGTGGTTATGGAGCAATATCCAGACTTGAACGGTTATATTCGTTTTGGAAAAATTTATTTGAGAAAAAGTGTTGATGCTTTTTTTCAAGTAAGTGTCAAACATCATTCAGGAAGAGATGATCTTTCTGGAATAAAGATAACCGACATCAATAAGAAAAGCGTCATTGATATTGCAAGCGAAACAATGTCCAAAGCAAATAAAGTCAGAGATAAGAAAAATAGTGCGCTTCAAAAGTCGGCAAAAATGTTAAGTCTTTTTCCCGGTATTGTTGTCAAATTTCTACTGTGGCTTACCTCCTTCATTGGATATACGTTGAATCTCAAGCCTCTGGGGATGCCTGAAGATTCCTTTGGTGGATTAATGTTGTCAAATGTTGGAAGTTTGGGGCTTGATACTGCCTACGCACCGCTTGTCCCATATAGTCGTGTTCCCGTGGTGATCCTTTTAGGAAAGGCAAAAAAACGTCCAGTAGTAGTTGATGACAAGGTGGAAATTCGAGAAATTATAACTCTTAATGCCACTATTGATCACAGATTTTGTGACGGTGCCCTTCTGGCAAAAATGGCCAAGGGGTTACATATGGTATTTGAAAATCCCGAAAAATATTTTCAGTAGCCGTTAGTGTGACTTGGAATCATTTATAGTTTTTGCTGATCACCTTGTAAGCTTTATTGGCAAATAAAGCGTCCGGAAAAAAAGCGAAGTTCCAGTCTGTTGGGCCTTTGTTGACGATCTTTTGGTTTTGTTCGGCGTAATCGCTTTCGTATTTTTCCAGAATTGGATTTATTATGCGATTTGCAAGATCGGCATGCTCCTTTTCAAAATCTTTAAAGTATTGAACTTTGTCTTGAATTCCAAAGGATTTGATCTTCTCGACAAGTTGTCCCAATTTGAGATTAATCATAACAGCAGGGGCCAGAAAATACATTAACTCAACTCCTGTGGCCGTAATTCTCTTAACTCCTTTTTTGCTGATTTCGCCGGGATTTATACCAACATTTTCATATATTGAATTAATATAGAGAATGTCACTCCCTTGAATATCCACAAGACCGTTATAGAGATATACAACTGCCTTGAATTTATGCATAAGACTTGGCCTTGCGATATCAGAGTTATAAAAGAGTTTATCAAACAAGGACTTCTCATTTAAGATCTTAAGAAGTTTTTCTCCGCTATTGATTTTAATACAATCATCAAGCATAATTTGTGCATCTTTCATTATTTCAAGGAGCCGCACCTTATCAATGGCAGCAACGGTTCCATCAATTTTGAAATCGAAACTTAGATAATTTTGATCCTTGTCAAGAATCAGTCCGACTTTTCTTCCATTCCATTCTCCATTTGGAACAAGATTCATTTCAAAGGCCGGTCCGGCCATACGTGGATTAATCTGAATTAAAATCTCATGTTTGTGAGTAAAGAGTTTTGCGTAACGGTTGATCTTGATACCACCAAGCGTGGCATTTCCATTCTCTTTTGGATTAGTTGGATTGAGATAATCGCCAAGAGCACGAAGAATTACAACCTTGAGTTTTCTACCAATGGTGGAAGTGGTGAAATCAATATCACCAGCAGCAAGATTTACGATCTGATCAAAAATGGAGGTATCACCTTTCATGGTAAAGTGTGCTTTTTGAAGATCAATTTTCAAAACCTCTTCCCCCCAGAATACTTCATTCTCGGCTAAATTAAGACCGTCAAGATACTTTGAGAGTCGATCAACGGAAATACCCATTTCAGCACTCATGGAAATACTTTTCATTTTGATATTTTTTGGCCACTCCCCTCTTATCCAGCGAACAGGGTTGTACCATCCCCTCTTTGATTTTTTAAGATGTGTAAATGTTGCATTTACATGCATGACATTGTTTTTCTTCACCTGAATATTGGCATCTTTTACAAGATAGCTGCTTTTTTCAATCTGTTCCTCCATTTGCCTTCTAACATCCTCATTCTGCTTATTATAAGCATCAGTAAGAATTTTATTGAGAAACTTGTTGAAATATTCAAGATTCATCTTGGTATGCATATCCACCGGACCTTCATCATCACCAGTGTTTGTGAAGATTTCGCTGTCAATGTATTCCTTTCTCGCAAAAATGTTCTTCACGTAGTTGTTGGAACGCACTCCACTTCCAATGGCAATATCAATAAAAGTCGAATCCATTATTGAATCATAAACAGGTTCAATATTCCACACCTGAACAGTGTTTTTGCTTTCCATTATTTTTGGCGAAAATGCCGCAGGATCAAGCTTGAATATCAGAAGACCGGATTGTTGATCATACTTCACAAGATCCTTGAATATTTGTTTCGCCTTGGTTTCCACATACTCCCTGCCCTTTTGAATGAAAGGATTGCTTTCAATGTCAATTTTGGTAAGTTTTAGCAAAGCTGCAAGTGATGTTTTATCAAGATTTCCATAGAGACTGATCTGATTTTCGATATTTTTAATAAGTTCCTGATGCTCTTTTTCCCTTCTGGCACTCAATTCTACCGGAGTTTCATTTTGATTTTCATACATATCAATAATTTGTGAGGCCATTGTTTTTGCGATCATGATTTTTGTAAAATCTATGAGAAACTTTCCTGTTCCCTGTTCGTGTGAAAAATAAAGTCTTGGTTTGCCAAGCAGGGAAATCTGTTTTACATCAATACCCAGTTGACCGTTATCAAACATTTCAATTCTTAGACTAAGTTCAAACGGGATACCCTTTCCAAACTTGCTGCCATAGACGGATGCGGGAATGCTATCTATGTCGATATCAGCATTTTCATCGGCCATTTTGAAAAGAAATCCAAGATCAATATTTACTGTTCCTCTTACAATAAGTCCTGGAAGTTGCGGAGCAAGTATTAAATTGATTTCGCCAAAAAGATTTTGTCCGTTTATTTTTATATCGCGAAAATATCTTATGGACTGTGATAAAGCTGCTTGACTCAACCTCTTTTCAAGAAAAGGATTGTCTGTAGAGACATTACCACCATTTTTACGGTTCGTTTCAGAGATAAGACGTCTCTTCATGTCAGTCAGAAAGTAATTTATCTGTTCTTCTGCTGACTTTTGAAAATCAAACCAGGCCTGTTCTGGATCTGCCGTGAAAATTTCATTTTTTTTGTTTAATGCCGAAAATGCCTTCACGCCTATCCTTCTGAAGAAACCGCTGATTTCAGCGTCTGCACGTTTTGTGGTTTTTGGAAGGTTAATCTGCTTTTTGAATGCCTCAAAATATGATCTTAATTCCTTTATAAGAACATTCGTATCGGAGTTTTTACTGTAAAACTCTTCACGAACAGAAGTGAGAGTCTGCTTGTCATTTTCATTTCTGTTTTTCAGATCTTTAAGCCATTTCCCTGACGGTTTCCCCTTACCGGCCTCCAATCTGAAATAAATCTCATCTTTTGTTCCCTTGAATAAAATCGGACAAAATTGCCAAAGACGCAGATGTTCCATGAAGGCGAATCTTTTTGTATCCGCAAATTGAGCCAGATCAAGTTTGAAACTTACAGTTTTATCCCTGAAGCGAATGTTTTTGTTTTCAATAAACTGTCTGATTCTAAGATTTATATCGTTTTTAGAAAGTTCATTTTTGCCTTGTATATTCTTATCCAAAAAAAAGTTTACGAGATTGCTGTTTGCCATAATGATGGAAGCAATCCTTGTAAAGATCGGAAGAGCGCTGATATATTCAACTCCGTCAAGTTTCAAGGATACAAATTCAAGTTGCATATAACGTGTAAAAGCAAGTTTTTTCGCTGTTGGAAGTTTAAAGCTGACATTAAAGTTGAAGGATTTTGAGATCTCCGCCAATCCGTCTGATTGTTCTTTTATAGAGTCAAATGTCGAAGCTGGAAGTTCTATTTCTCCAGCAAGGATGACCAGGCGATTTACAGGGTCCATATCAAAACGCGTGAGCTTTTTAATCGGAGAACCTTCTTTTATGAGATTATTTTTTACTTCCTGGCGAATGTCATCCAGTGGAATATTTACAACGACCAAGGCCTCTTCAGTAACTGGTACATTCTTTTTGAGTTCCCCATAGACGTTTTTGGCCAAGGCATTGTCCATAACTGAAAACATTCCCAAAAAAAGCAGTGATATAATGATGAAAAACGTGGTTTTTATTCTCATGACAAATTTCCTTGAAAAAATCATACACATGTGACGCAGTATATAATTTAATCTGAAATCATATAAATTTCATGAACAAGGACTGTTTTTGAAAATAATTCATACCATGTCTAAAAAAGTAACAGACAAAGACAAAGAGCTAACTCCTTAAAATTATTAAAAGAAGTTGGCAATTATACTGGCACAACCTGCATCGGAAGCCTCTTTGGTATTTCTTATTATATGTCCGGATTTTTTTAAATCATTCACACTAACATTTGAGCGTAACTCATCGGCCCTGGAAATGGCGTCTAAACGTTTTTTATCCCATCTGGCGATAGGTTCCTCAACGTTTTCGCTTATATTCGCTTTTCGCCCTTCGCTTTTAATTTCCTCGGCCTTTGGTCGTGATCTATCAAGTGCCTTTCCCCATCCTTCTATTTCAGGATGAAGACTTTTCTTGTAAGAAACAGGTTTGTAGCTATTTGAATTAATCGTAAATTTACTCTGTGAGAGTCCACGTGAGACGGCCATATCATATTGATCTTTTGGCAGATGAAGATCGTCACACATTTCATCAAGATGTTTATAGGCAAGTTTTGGATTATTCAAATAATCTTCGTAACTGTACTTGGAAACCACCCCAGTTAGAGGAGTGTCATCATTCATGGCCTTGTTTAAAATGGCACGAACAAGTTTTAGTTGAAGAGCGGATTCATAAGCATCCTCCGGAGCGCCAAAAAGTCTGAATTCCATTTTTCTGATATCGGGATCAACACGAAATTGTCTTCTCCACTGTACCTTTGGATTTTTAATATCAAAGTCCTCAGTAATAAATTCTTCAGGAATAATATCCTGATAATAGGATGAAAGATCAAGCTGGGTATAACGGCTCTTTCTTCCAATACGGGTATTGAAATATCTTTCATTAAAAAGAAGTTTTTTTAAATCATCATGTGTTCCATTAAAGTTGGCAAGCTGAGCCGCCAGATTACTGGAAATCTTTAAAGGCTCTGCGGCCATAAATCGGTTTGGGTGCTGATACATGAGAGAAAGGAGTCCCCTGTATTGAAGAAAAAGTGAGGTTACTCTTGCGAGAGATTTGGGATCACTTTCCATAAATGGTTTTAAATCGACATTGATATGGGAACCACCGAGTTTAAAATATGGAACGACGCTGGACTCATTTAATGCCTCGTAGACTGACTTAATCTCATTAAAATTCGGATTGAATTTGGGAGTAACAATTTCAATATGTCCACCTCTTGGTGATTCGGAAACAAGCTCTCCTGTCTTTGTATAACTCCTTCCAATACCATCCCACTCTATGCGCCACTTCCTGTCCTTTGCATCCTTGAATTCAAAAGCAAGATCAAGCTTGTGTCCATGTTCATTGGAAGCCTCAATCATTTTCACTTCGGGATTTTTCACTCCAAGATTTTTTGCCATCTTTTCAGCAAGTTCCTTCATGACATCAGCACGTTCATCGTTGGTAAGATCGAATGTTGAAACAAGCCATGCCCTTTTGTGATCACTTAATTCATTTGTCATAATAGACTTGTTATCCATTGGAAAATGGGCAGAATATTCAATCCCCATGTCGATTTTGTTGACATCAAATTTTCTATTCATTGTGTCTGGTATCTTGAAAATATCCGGTTGTTTTCCGGTACTTGCCTTCTTAGGTCTAAGATAGTTTTCAATATCCCTGTCAAGTTCGGATACCCTCGCCCAATCCTGAAAAAGTCTTTTTACGTTGTCCTCATTAGGAGATTCCAATTTTGCCATGGTTTCGATAAATGATTTTGTGGCCTTCTTTAAAAGTTTCTTTTTGCCATCAGAAAGAAATGGGGCCTCATCCCACTGCCAGAATGGTGCCCAGTAACCCATTTCTATGGAGATACTGTTGGAAGAACCAAGCGAGTAGTAGGATTTTCTGATTTCCTTGATATTTTTAGTACATTGATTAACAATATCATCTTCAACATCAAAACGTTTACCGATGTTTTTATTCAATTCCCAAATACCGATATTTTTATCTGAAGTTTCTATCATCTCTTCTGGAATCAATGTCCACTTATCGGAAAACGTAATTCCTGAAAAATCCTGGGTTGCAACCCTGGAGGATATCATCTGGTGAATAAAACTGCTTACGACGGGATCTTTTGTTCCGGCCCGAAGTTCAATCGAGCGTGTTCCATCCATTATATAATCATTTTCGAGTCTTATGGAGCCACGACCAGTATCAAGCGTCTCTATATATCTATCGTATTGAACTTCCTTATAGCGTGAAAGGTTGATACCTGTATTTCCTGAAAGTCCCCTTAAAATGATATAGGCCTGGGTGAGTTTGTACATATGTGCCATTTTACGTTTAAAAATTTTATCAGATTTTTCCGCGAGTTCCGGAGTGGTAAAAACAATTCTTTGGTGTCCGGGGGACTGAAAAAGATTTCCGTTTGTTCCCATGATTTTTCTAAACCAATCAATCATTTCCTCGAATTCACCGTAGGAATACTGTGGCTTGAAATTGATTTCCCATCCGGTGATTGTATCAAGCGAGTGACAGGCCTCTATAAAACGTTCAGCATCGCCAAAAAGTGGTACCCATTTAACATTATCGAAGTCGGTTATTGATTCTGTAAACGGTGGCGATAGCCCGGAAACATTTCCACCATGAATATCCTGCCTGAGTTTCCTCGACATAAAAGAAAACGGATTATCCTCGGTTTGATCTGTCCAAGCGTTAAAATGCTGTTCAAGTTTATTCAGATCAAGGGAGAAAAAATCAATATTTTGAAATTTGGATCGATCAACGGTTATGGTTGTACCATCAAGTTTTCTAACGGAACTTACAACACCCTTTCCCCTTTTTACCCGATCCATGAATTCAGAAAGAAAGGCCTTCCTCTCCTCTTCGGAAAGTTTTTTTAGTGAAAGATCCAACGTCTGGACTGTAGGGCCCATGACCTTGGTAATACGACTGGATGAACCCTCTTTTTCAGCTCCATAGGAAACAAGCCCTCGATTAATTTCTTTTGTGGCATTTCTTACTTCCAGTCCAATAGGCTCTTTCGTATGGTGTGAGCGTCTTAGCATTTTGTAAGCTTCATAAGCAGTTTTAATTTCCCTGGTGCTTCCGGAAGGAATCTGATCCTGAACTGGTCCCGTTGCCAGCACACCTTTTACCAAACATAAGATCAGAACATTGATTAACAGGAATTTCATTGCTTTCGAAAATTTCATGCTTTCTCCGATTTTTTCGCGTTTCTTTTTCCTTTAATTCCTTAAAATTTGAAACATAAGTACACTTTTTGCGCGCTGCGTATCAACTACTAATCATGTCAACCCTTTTTCTCCTGAAAATTTTTCAAAAAAACAGATTGTTACTGTGCGGTGCAGCATTTTTTGTTACGATGCATATGTTTCACACTTATTAAGGAGACAAACGGAAAATGAAACATCTACTTCTCATAATGGCCATGATTGCGTTGGTAGGATATATTTCAAGTGGTTCAACCTCTTCAGGTCGCTCTGACATCATGATTTCAAAGAACGAAATTTCCCATGGGGCCGGAAAATAACCCTATTCTAGATATTTTATTTAATTAAGTTTTCCTGATGTTTGCATTTGATTCTCAAACATTTTTTCGATTCTTTTTTGCAGTGCAAACTCTTTTCGAAGTCGAAGAAGTTCGATTTTTTTTCTGACTAAAAGCTCATTTTGTTTTTCAAGTCGTGCCCGAAGCTTCTTCATTCGATCGGACGCTGTTTCCTTTTTGGTGACATGAGTTCCATCAATGGATAAAGGTTCGTAATTTATAGATTGTTCAGGATTACCAGCGAATGAAAGATTGAAAAAACATGCCAGAAAACAAAGAACAAGTATTATTCTCACTATAAAACCCCTTTATGATTGAAAAAAAAATGTGTGTTTTCTATAACAACCGGAAAACAAAATTCCAAGACGATTTTTAATATCGGGTGATATTTACAACGAATGAAAAAAGTCCATGTTTACTTTGAATGATCGCCAGGTGGAAGGATCACCCCCTCGTTTGTTTTGCAATTAATCTTGACAGTTATCGGCTTGCTTATCCGGATATGGCGAATAAATTCTGTTTCAAGACAAACCTTTTGGTTTAAAAACCATTCCCAGTCAACGTGGCTATCTGGATCACAGGCGGTAAAATATGGTATTCCCAGGGATGTGATATTTTGAAAAAAATGGGTTCCTTGTGATGGATCCGCATTGAGATTTTTAACCTTTGCCTCGATTATTGTGGAAACATTTGAGATATCATTCCATTTTACGGGTATTCCGAGACAGTGGTCACTGGAACCCCAGCGTCCTGGACCTGCCAGAAGATATTGCCGATTTTCTTTTGCAAGTTTGGCATTCAAGGTTCCAATTTCCATTGCAATATTCCGACTGTTATGTGCACTAAAGGATTCCGGCTTTACGAGAATTATATCCATGATGTTGGAAATAATTCCCTGCCCAAGGGCATTGGTTGCATGACATATACTCTTTGAAATTTCTTTTTTTGTAATCTTTGCATCAATGCTTTCATGTATGGTTGTTAATGGACGGATCTGAAGCAGGACAAATTCATGTGATTCATTTTGTTTTGATGCCACATTAAAGGCAAATTCTATCTCCACTTCATGGCCAAAACCAAGACGACCGACTTGGAGCATTTTTCCGATTAATTTTGGAAGCGGAATTTGTTTGTAACGCAAAATTCGGGAAAAAGTTATGATTGGTGTTTGGCCGTTCATGAAAATATCCCTTACTCTATGGTCCAATGGATCGTATCCACTAGCAAGCATTTGAATCGGCTCTTCGTTAACAGCATCATGAATATCTCGTTTTTTTAGAGAGGCATCGTTATCTATTCCAAGCTCTTTGGGCCCTTCATCCATTTTAATGGCATAAAATGATTTTTGTGAGTTTTTAAGCGTATCATCTACGATAGAGAACTGTGGCAGTATTTCAGGGTATTCAGGACAAAAACGCAAAGTCTGTCCGCCTTCAACAACAATTTTCCCAAGTCCAAGAGACATGTTTGCAACACCATTTTCGGCCTTCATCGGCTCAATTGGATAAAAATTATATGACAGGGCAGTTCCGGAAATCGCAGGATAATAGTAGTTATCATACATGTTTCCAGCGACAGTCTGAATGAGAATTGCCATTTTTTCCTCTTCAGTACGGTTTTGGGTCGTTCTCGAAAATGCCATCGGTTCACGAAAAAATACAGAAGCATAAATAAGTTTAACTGCAGTTGTAAGTTCATTAAGTCTGGAATCAAGAGATGAATTGTTATTTGGCAGCATATATGTTGAATAGAGGCCGGCAAACGGGGTATCGCGACTGTCTTCCAAAAGACTTGATGATCGTACGGCAAGAGGAGTGTGTATTTTCTCAAGAAAGATTTTAAGTGTTTTAAGTAGTGAGTCGGGCAAACTGGCACTTTTAAATATTTGTGCGGTCTTTTCATTTGGACTATCTGTTTCTGCAAAATAAGCAAGGTCGTTTTTTTCAATAAACTCGTCAAAACTGTCAGTGGATATCACCAGGGTTTTAGGAATTGAAATTTTTATCTCATCAAATTCATCAAATTCTTTTTGATTGTCATGAAGATATTTTGCCATAAAGGCAAGACCACGGGCCTTGCCGCCAAGTGACCCTTCACCATATCGAAGAAAATCAATATCCAGGGCGTAATCATGGTCTTGTTGAAATGACGCCACAGTTGTTCTTTGAATATTCAGCCTGTGTTGGCGAAGCGAGGATATAAGAAATTTTCTGATTTCATCCATGTTGGAAAAATCCTGTTGTCTCGCCTTGATAAACTTTGATGCAAGATTAACTTCCGTTCTTGCCATGAGCCAACTTGAAAAATGATTGAGTTTTATATGGTAAAGCAGTGACTGGTTGGGAATGTCCTTCAGACTTTTTTCCAGTGAATATAAATTCCCCGCCTTGGCCACTTCCTTGCCGTCAGGAAGACGAAAAACAAAATCCCCGAATCCCATATGTTTCTTCATAAATCGCCGAATTTCATTATGGAGTGCTGCGGAGTTTTTATCCTGAAAGTAAATTTTATTTTCAACTGCATTTTTACGATTGATCCCCTCGTTGGACAATAATAAGATGGGAAGATGTGGCAACTCATTCCTAACTCGCTTTAAAAAGACAAGTCCGGCCTTTTCGTCGATTTTTCCGTCCCTGCTGTATCTTGTGTCCGAAAAAACCCCTATTAGATATGGCCTGTATTTTTCATAAAGTCTCATTCCATCTTCATAGTTACTCGCCAGAAGAATTTTTGTCCGTGCCCTGATCTTCCAGAGACTCTGTTCCTCATTCAGCGTGTCATCAATGACTTCCTGTGTTTGTGAAACAATTGCCTTATAAAGTATGGGAAGAATTGATGAGTAATAATATGGTGAATCTTCAATGAGAATCAATACCCTGACTTTTGCAATTTCGATGTCATGATCAATGTTTAGTTGGTCTTCAACCCACTTGATGATAGTCCACATAATATGCCTGTTTCCTGACCAGACAAATATTTTATCAATACTGTCCGGAGGAAGTTTCTGAACATATTCCTGTGAAATAGAGCGAAACCCGTGTGCCAGAAGAACAACAGGTACATTTTTATCAACCTCCTTGATTTTTTTTCCGAGAGTTACAGCGTTCATACCAAGATATTTTGGATAGTGAATCACAACAAGATCAAATTTTTTTATTTCAATGACCTTCAGGGCCTCTTGAGCAGTTGATACCTTGGTAAATGTTGGAGGTCTTGTGAGAGATATCCCCCTGTAGCTTGCAAAAACATGTTCAAGCATGCCACCATCCTCTTGCATTACAAATGCCTCGTACGGACTTGAAATAATCAGAATGTCCTCCACTCGATGGGCCATGAGTTCCTTGAATAGATTGAAATTAAAATTCACGTAAACATACCTCGGTATTGATTGAACTTGTAAACTTAACTATACTACTAATAAGTTACATCAAAATTTGGAAGAAATGAATTATGGAACCTTTAAATATTGAATACCATGAAAAATCATACAAGGTGGCACCACTAACCAATACACTTGAGTTTATTACTCAACATAATATTCCGGTGAAATTTCCAGTTGCTGCTGTCGTTAATGGTTACCTTACAAGATTGAATAAAAAATTCAAGGTGGACAGTAATTTGGAAATTGTGGAGCTTGACACCTCCCAGGGAAGAAGAGTTTACGAAAGCGGTGTTCTGTTTCTTTTCTGGGTTGCCTTTCATAAAAAATTTCCTGAAGGCAAGGTATTTATCAACCACTCACTGCATATGGGAGTCTACGCGGAAGTGGCGGGAGACAATGAACTTTCAGAAGAAGATATCAATTCAATAGAAAAATTAATGGAGGATATGGTGAAAAAATGTCTTCCACTGGAGAGAAAGACCAGGGATTGGGATATCTCCATGGATATTTTGAAACATCAGGAACGCCAGGATTTGTTAAATCTATACCGTTATTACACCCCAACCCAATACAAGTATTATGAACTTAACGGAGTTGAGGAAAATCTTTATCTGCCACAACTGCCAAACACCAAATATTTAAAATATTTCAAACTAAAAAAATACCAGCAGGGGATTGTAATTATTATTCCTGATTTTGAAGAAGATGTGTCCATCCCTGAATTTGTGGACCGCCCAAAGCTGTTTAACACTTACAAGGAATACCATGAATGGAGTCGTATTTTAAAAGTACGCATGGTTGGACAGTTAAACCGATATATAATGAATGATGAGATAATGGATCTTATCAGGGTTGCAGAGGCCCTTCACGAAAAAAAAATGGCCGAAATTGCCGATCATATCGCCACCGAAAATCCTATTCCAAAACTTGTTCTTATTGCAGGCCCCTCATCAGCAGGAAAGACCACTTTTTCCAAAAGGCTTGGCATACAGCTTCGTGTAAATGGACTTCGTCCGGTATCAATAAATCTTGACAATTATTTTGTTGATCGCGAGAAAACCCCACATGACAAGAACGGAAACTATGATTTTGAGTCAATTGATGCAATTGATATAAAACTCTTCAACGAGCATATTACAAAACTTTTAAATGGTGAACTGGTTGAATTACCAAAATTCAATTTTCATACAGGACGTAAGAAAAAAAACGGCATAAAAATGAAACTTGAATCTGATCAGATTATCATTATAGAGGGAATTCATGGACTTAATCCAAAATTAACAAATTCAATAGATGCCAGTAACAAATTCAGCATCTACATTTCGGCCCTCACGCAACTTAACACACATATGCACGACAGGATTCCCACATCGGACACAAGATTGATACGAAGAATTGTTCGTGACAGTTACTTCAGGGGATATTCCGCCCAGGAAACCCTGGAAAGATGGAGATCAGTAAGGGCCGGAGAAAAGAAAAACATCTTTCCACTACAGGAAAATGCGAACATGATTTTTAATTCCGCACTTTTTTATGAACTTTCTGTTTTAAAACTTCATGCTGAAAGAGAGCTTCGAAGAGTGGAGCGTGAATCTCCAGTCTATGCCGAAGCGAGAAGACTTCTAAAATTTCTATCCTATTTTCTTCCAATAGAGCCAAAGGATATTCCGGCAACCTCTATTCTCAGGGAATTCATAGGCGGAAGTGCTTTCGACTACTAAATTGAATCGACCGCTTTTCCGATTCTGTGTGGACGGAACCTGAATGGATGTTCGCTCCACGGCATGACCATGGAAAACCATACAAACAAAGCTCGCCCCTTGATGTTTTCTTCAGGAACAAAACCCCAGTAACGCGAGTCTGCCGAAAAGTCCCTGTTATCTCCCATGACAAAATAATTCCCTTCGGGAATTTTCATTTCTGACTTGTTTGTGGCATACCATTTTTTTCTGAATTGGATAATATGATCATGTTCTCCGGTTTTAGCCTTGTAAAAATTAAAGCTGTAGTTTTTGAATTTTGCATCCATATCTTCTATGATTTTTCCGCCATCATGAGGATGGGTTTCAATTTGTTTACCGTTGATATAAACAAAATTATCCACAATTTCCAGCGTATCTCCGGGAAGTCCTACAACACGTTTGATATAATTAATGCTTTTGTCTTTCGGATATTTAAAGACAACGACATCACCCCTTTCGGGAGATTTAAATGACCCAATGTAAATCGGATCCCAGAACATATCGGAAAACGGAACCTTAAAGCCATAAGAAAATTTATTCACCAGAATAAAATCACCTATTACAAGAGTCGGTATCATGGAACCGGAGGGAATTGTAAACGGCTCAAAAAATGTTGAGCGAAAGGCAAAAACGACAACAATAATAAGGATTATCGATTTGATTTCCTTGATGATTTTTTTCCTGGTCCAACTCATAACAAATCCCTGTTAAAAAACTATAGTGTACGGATTATAGTTCAAAAATTATCCTTCTTCAAAAAAAGAATCCTTCCGAGGTGCGTCACATTTAAAAAAGCATCGTGCCCTTTTCCTACTTGGGAGTTATTATTGTTGTAAATACGCAACATCTTATCAGCGGGGTTTTAATGAAGATCTTTTTTATCTTCATAATTTTATCGTCATTTTTTTACATTGAATTATCCTTCTCGTACGACGGATGCAAGGATAAGGATGTGGAGTTTTGTCTGGATGATGATGAAAGTGCCCCTCAATTTAATTACGAGAAAAAAAAGACGGAAAAATCAAGAAATAAAAAAATTTCAAGGCGCAGAAACAGAAAAAAAAGAAAGAGAGACAAGGCGGTTTTTTTCAAAAAGGGTGAGGTAAAAAAGAAGCTTGAACTTCTGGATCACAAGAAATATACCGATATGGTCGTTCCCAAAAAGAGAATCGCTGCAAAAAAAGAAAAAAGTCAACTGATTAACAATTCCGGAAAAAAAGTGAAAGTTGTTACAAAAGTTACAAAAAAGACTCCACGAAAAATCATTCCAAAAAAATCTGCCTGGGGACGGTGGAAGGAAAAATATTCCAATTTCAAGACAAAGGTCATTGTCCCAAAATATAAGCGCGCCAAACTCAGAGTAAAAATGCTTTGGGGAAAATATTTCAAATAGGGGTTGAACTTCATGATGCAAAAAATAAAATCATTTATTCTTACATCCATTCTTGGTGGTCTGACCGTTATTCTTCCTGCCACCATTATTCTGATGGTCTTCGGTTGGATACTGGACAAGGTTACCGTTCTGATAAGTCCGATAACCAGTTTTATTGTCGAAAATTCCCATACTCGCGAATTTTTTGCCAACATCGTTGTTATTTTTTTTCTGGTTCTGGTTTGTTTTCTTATTGGACTCATGGAAAGAACCAAACTTGGAAAATTTCTTTTTAATATTCTGGAAAATAATTTATTGTCGAAAATTCCGGGATATTCAATTATCAAGGACACCATTGTTCAATTTATCGGCGGTAAAAATACCCCGTTCTCACAGGTTGCCCTGGTAAGGATTTTTGGAAATGAAACAAAATGTACGGCATTTATCACTGATGAACACGATGACGGAAGTTATTCTGTCTTTGTCCCAACCGGTCCAAATCCAACATCAGGACAGATCTTTCATCTAAAATCCGAATTTGTGGAGAAGGTGGATGCCTCCGTCGAGCTGACAATGAAATCCATCATCAGCTGCGGTGCCGGCTCAAAACATATTATTAAACGTTCCACCTAAGACTACATTACTCCAGAGTTTCAAAAGGATTCATTGTTTGTTTCAAAATGAGCTTTCTCATGTCACTCATTCCGTTTGCCTCAAAATGTGCATAGAGAGAACCTTCTGTCAGCCTTTGTTTTGTGTATGTAGAATCAACATAGCTATCGACAATATCCTTGATCCAACCGGGAATTGGGATAAAGCTTACACCAATCTGTACCAGACGAAGAAGTTCTCTCTTCCTCTTTATGTATTCCGGTCTGTCATATTCAAATGCCACGGATGGATACCATTGAATAATTGATTCATTGTCAAAGAGGTTTATAATGACTTTCTTTTCCTCGAAAACAACATCATTAAATGCAAAGTTCAATCTATCTCCAACGGAATCATAACGGGCATTATTCTTTCTCAACGTGGACGTGGCCGCTCTCCATGTGGTGTAGAATTTGTCAAAACCATAGTTTTGCCAGGTATTTCTGGCGCGACGTGATTCAAAGATATTAAACCAGTCAATTCTTGATTCATAGATGGAACTCATGGCGCGATCAACCTCGTCCTTCGTCATGCCAAGTTCCGCCTCGGAAAAATTATTGAAATAGTACATAAGTATGTTCTGGTGATAGATCCTTCTTTCACGAATGAGTTTTTCAACCTGGACGATAACGTAACTTGCGGTGTTTAAAAATTGTATCTGACTGAAGTATTTTTTCGCAAGTTTAAGGCCGAATTGAACAGCCTGGTAACCTACATTTCTTTTGTAATAATAAGTCGGGTCATCAAGCTTTGTCAGAAGATCAAGTCGAAGCTCAAGCATCAGGGATTTTAGCTTGTCTTCAAATTTTGTAATCAGTTCCTTAAACTTCGGATTCTCGAATATTTTTTCAATTGGAAGTTTATTCACCTCCCTGATGGATTCAATCATATGCTCCGGAAATCTTGTCTTGTATTTTCCCTTTTCACCAAAATCCTCAAAAAGAACCTGTTCCGCTTCTGCGTAATAATCTCCCCTGTTTCTCGATCTTATCTGTTCATTCTGAAGTTCGCTTTTAAGGGCCTTTACATACGTCAAAATGGAAAAATCGAGTCCAATGGACCTGTCAGAGATAGCGATTATATTTCCACCGTCATCTCGAATGATATTGAAACGTTTATGGAACCCTTCCGTTGTTGGTGCCGCAAATGCGGAAATTGTAAAAATCAGTGCAAGTGCTGCAGTTATCATTGTAAGTCTCATTAATCCTCCTTGACGCTTGAAACCATTAAATTTACTGATGTTGGTCTATTTTAACTCACCACATAGTTAATTGCACCAGGCGGAAACAATGTAAGGTTTTGTTTTAATTTTAGCATGTCGGAACTCCTATATAACGATATAAAATCCTAAAATCAGGTTGACATGGGCCAGGTAGTTTATAAAAATTATTTGGAATTATCATTCGTTTTGAGGTAAAAATTGCCCTACCTAAAAGAAGGAGGAGTCATGCCAGGTAAAATTTTCTTATCCGTAGTCCTTGCTCTGTTTTTTAATCTATCACTCGCTTCCACTATCGCCATAATCGACTCAGGTGTGGATATGAAACACCGGGCCATAGCTCCATTTGCGTGGGTAAATCAAGAAGAAATACCGGACAACAATCGTGACGATGACAAAAACGGCTATGAGGATGACATCCATGGCTGGAATTTTGCGGAAAATAATCACGAAGTTATTGATTACAAATATCTTGGAACTTTTTCCCCGGATACCTACCGTTTTTTCGACGTTCAGTATAAGGCAATGATCGGACAGGCTACTGAAGAGGAGTTGGCATGGATACGTGAAAAAGTTAAAGATCAGGATTTTATCCGCGAGCTTTCAACTTTTGGTAATTTCATTCATGGAACCCATGTTTCCGGTATTGCTATCAGAGATCTTCAAGATTCAAAAATTCTCGCAATAAAACTTCTTCCAACTGAAGTCAGCCTTCCGAAATATAATGACAAAAATGCGACCAAGGACTTCAGAATGACCCTTGTCAAAAGTGCTCTAAAAGAACTGGCT
The DNA here is from genome assembly GCA_023137315.1 of Bacteriovoracaceae bacterium. Taxonomy (GTDB): domain Bacteria; phylum Bdellovibrionota; class Bacteriovoracia; order Bacteriovoracales; family Bacteriovoracaceae; genus JAGLPP01. Next base: position 8,388 of record JAGLPP010000052.1, on the reverse strand, counting down.
GCCCAGCAAATGAATCTCATGGAAGAAATCTCCATCTATATTGACGGACATGGTGCCAAGGTTGCCAATGGCTCTTTTGGGACTGGATACGCTCAAGCGAAGAAAATTTCAGCAATTGTGTTCAAGGGAATTTTTTGGCGTGATGCCACCGAAGAGGAACTTCACGAAATTTCCATTCATTTTTTGAATTCTCTAATAAGTGAGGGACAAAGAATGCTTGGTGGTGCCTCCGGCACACTCTTTGTTTTTGCTGCCGGCAACGATGGAACAAACAATGATGAATACCCCACCTCTCCTGCAAATTTGGGTGGTACCAATTCCATTTCGGTTGCGGCAACCCATAAAAGAAATAGTTTGGCATCATTTTCGAATTTTGGCGTGGAAACAGTTGATGTTGCGGCCCCAGGACTAGGAATCAATTCCTCAATTCCTGGAGATGAATATCTTGTTGTTTCAGGCACATCACAGGCTGCCCCATATGTGGCCAATGTTGCATCCAAAATCAATGAAATAAATTCCGGCCTGGAACCGGCACAGGTGAAAAAAATTCTAATGGATACAGTTGACAAGAAAGACTTTCTGAAAGGAAAGGTAAAAAGTGGAGGAATCGTAAACTCCGACAGGGCACTGTATGCAGCAAACTTGACCCGTTCCGGTACTCTTGAGCAAGCTATTGGGATGGCAATAAAAGACGTGACCGATATTCCGGTTGAGAAGGGAATAAATACTATTCCTGAATTTGTCTTTACCCTGCCTCTTCAAAGTGGATTTGCTTTTTAAGACATCCTGATTATGGGAAATGAGAAATTATTAAAACTTCGCGACAGCAAAGAACTCAAAACAAGGGTGACTACCAGTGCTGGTGAAAACCGGCCCTGGATTATCATCACCCACGGCGTTGGTGAACATCTTTCAAGACATGATTATTTTTTGGAGCTTTTTGGAAAAGATTACAATATTTTTCAATATGATCTCAGAGGTCACGGCCAAAGCTCGGGAAGTCGTGGATTCATCAAAAAATTTCGCATGTATATGGAGGATTTGAACGAGGTTGTGGATTATGTCAGGCAAACATACAAACCTGAAAAATATTGTCTGTTTGGACATTCCATGGGGGCATTAATTGTTGCCGGATATATGCAGAAATACGTCCAGGATGATTTCTATCCCTCCTGTCTTTTTATGAGTGCACCTCCAGTTGGTGTTCCGGGAGTGCTTGGAACATTGTTAAAAGTGACTCCGGTAAAAATGCTGTCCCAATTTAGCTGGAGCGTAAAGGTGAAGGGTCTTGTTGACATTAATTACCTGTCGCATGACGGCAATGTGGTTGAGGAATATAAGCAGGATGAATTGAATATTCTTAATCTTCATACAAAACTTTTGCTTAAACTCATTGTTGCGGCAAGAAAGGTGTTCAGCAAACCGATAAAACCAGCATGTCCGGCATACGTTGTGGCCGGAACCGCCGATGGCATTGTCAGCTTCAAGGCAATTAAAAGATACTTTTCCATAGTGGAAAAGAAATTCCATCTTGAAGCCTATGTGGGGGCATTCCACGAAATCCACAACGAGATCGATGAATATAGAAAACCCTATTTTAATTTTCTATCATCCACAATCCAAAAAGAATTAAATTAGAGCTTTTCAACATACTGATTGATAATTTTGTCTATTCCCCTTCCCTGCTCATTGATTTTAAAAAATTATTAAGATAAATAGTTTTTTCATAACTACATCGTAAGCTTTATTGAGAAAATTTAAAATAGTGATATTGACAAATAATCGGCTTGGAATCCGAGTTTGGTATAAAACTAATTTAATGCTGCAATAACACTCATTTCAACAAGGATTTCCTCTCTTGCCATACTTGCCTGGACACATGCCCTTGCCGGGGCATAACCTTCCGGTATCCACCTATCCCATATCTCATTCATCGCCTTAAAGTCCTTCATATCCTTGATGTAAATGGTTGTAGATAAGATTCTTGAACGATCCAAATCGATACCAGCAAGAAGTTCATCAATTTTTTCAAGTGTTGTTCGAGTTTGATCCTCAATACCCTTTGATGTGTCTTTGGCAACTTGACCACAGAAATAAACGGTACCATTGTGAATAACTGTTCGGCTCATTCTTTGCTTTGTCTCTTTCCTAATTATTTCCATTTATTTTCCTTTTTATAATGAGAACAAAATGAATTAAAATTCAGGCAATCCTCTCACTTTTAATTGATACCACTGTTTATTTTTTTACATTTAATTACATATTTTGATGGACTGTATAGGTACCCACGATTAAAAATCTCTGAGCAAATCTGCTCCATTTCTTCAACAATTGAATCATGCAATTTATTACTATAATTAAAATCTTGAACTCGTTTGATATTCATCTCTTTCCACTCCTGAACAAGATCTTCAATATTTTCATTTTTCCTGGCAGAAAATTGCTTACAATCAATTATTTCAAAACACAATATTTTCAACAAACTTTTTAATTCGGTATAGTGCATCTGGTCACACCATGTTCTGCCCAACAAACAAGAGATTGCCTTGCTCAAGTTCCAGCGTCGCCATTCCAGCAAATCCGTATCTTTTTCGGGAGCAAGTTCAGACGTTATTATCAATGTACCACTCAATTTTAATACTCGCTTAAATTCTAATAATGCGTCAGTGATTTTCAAGGAAGGTTGGTTCAAAAAAATAAGTGTGTCATGACAGTTAATAACATCAAATACTTTATTCTCGAAAGGCATTTCAAAAATGTTACACTCTGAGAAATTAACATATTTTGATAATGGGCCTAATTTTGTTGTAAGTTTAGCAATCCATTCTTTTGATAAATCACAATCAATTGAAATAATTTCTGAATTGACATCATGATGATGAATGTATTCTGCTAAATATTGAGTCGATTGCCCCGCACCTGTAGCAGCATCCAATATCCTTGAGTTGTTTAAACCAAGATCACTTAAAATATAATCATGAATTTCATCTTTAGTAGTATACGTCATCAATTAAACCACCTGTTTGGTACTTAAGAAAATCTATCTTTTTAGATACTTATAGTCAAAGTAACAGAGTTCGGGCACTGGTGTTTATCCTACTGCAATCATTATGTTTTTTAGTATCAAAAAGTCTATTCAAACTGATTTTGTCTAGGAATGAACGGTGTATCTCATTTTTAAAGCATCTTCGCCATCTTCATAATAATTTTCAATACGTCGAACTTGCTGAAAGTCAAAATTCCCATAGAGCTTTATCGCGGACTTGTTTCCTGCTCTTACTTCTAAATTAACCTCTTGTATACTTGAAGAAAGTAAAGCAAAAAAATCTCCCATCAAAATTGAACCAATTCCTTTACCTTGCCACTGCTTTGAAACAGCAATGTCCACAAAATCACAATTTTCCTCATCAATAACAGCGCAATAAAACCCAACAAGTTCATTTTGAATTGAAATTTTCTTTAAAATATAATCGCATACCTTCTGCTTGTTAATATAAGAAACTATTTCTTTAAATGTCTTTTTCTCTGTTGCTTCCCCTATTCCGTAGTTTTCAAACTCTATTTCATAAAGCTTACCAACATCTTCATTTTGAGGATTAGAAATCTCAATATCTGATAATTTATTCATAAGCTCCATAACCCCATAATGATCTCGGGCCTTGGAAAAAAACATCAATGAAGACAGATAAAACATCAAAGAATCTATATTTTTCTGGGCCCTGTAAATATCTCCAAGCAATCTTTTTGCACAAGCCTTCATCGTCAAGTCATCGCACTTCATTGCAACGGAATCACACTTCAAAGCTTGCTCGAGCGCTAAATCAATCTCACCCTTTAACTCTAAAAGTTTTCCTTTCTCATATAAGTTAGCAGAGTTCGCCAAAGCATCACTTGTATCTATTAACTTCGTTTCACGATTGATGTAATCCATGGCCAGGTCAAGGTTTCCTGCCTCTCTTTCCACCATACAGAGCTGATGCAAGTATCTATGATTTTCTGTTTTATCCCATAACTTATGGTAGATATCTCTTGCTTGTTCAAATTCTTTTAAAGAGCAAAGTGTATAGCAGTATGAAGACAAATTTTCATCTGAAGCATTTTTGGCAAGAACTAACTCCCACTCAGCTTTAGCCTCCTGAAATTTTCCGCTCTCGAATAACAACCATGCCTTTTTAATGGATTCTCGCACTTTTGCCCCTGATAAGTAATTTCAGTATGACGGTCTGCTAGATTTCGTAGCTGTCTCCTTCATTGACTTCACAGCTATAATCATCCCACAAAATAATTGCTACAAAATACTCAACTAATCCGTATGGAAGTTTGGTATTATAGAATGTTACAACAAATGAACCTTGCCCATAGGTTTCATTCCATTCTTGCATTTCAACTTCGGCGTTTGATTTCAAGGTTTCGGCGCAGAGATTATATTTAGCCGAAGCCATCTTGGCGGCGTAGTCCAACGCACCAGTATCACAACCAAAGTAATCACTCGCAAAACTGACACTGCAGAATAAAACACACAACGCAATTATTAATTTTCTCATAATAAACCATCCCAAATTCTTATTTTATTACATTCACAAAATATTCAGTCTGTACGGAGTATTCTTGGAAGATGGGCCCCAATCCTGGTTACAACTTCATAATTGATGGTGGAAGACCATTCTGCAATCATCTCGGCGGTTATTTTTTCTCCGTGATCCTCCCCGAGAAGGGTGACGGTGATTTGTCTGTTGTCATTTGTCACATTGGTGATGTCGATTACGATGTGATTCATCATAATTCGTCCGATGACCGGACATCTTTGACCTTCAACAAGAACATGGGCCTTGTTTCCCAAAATTCTTGGGTAACCATCAAAATATCCAACCGGTAAAACGGCAATTCTTGTAGGACATTCACATTTATAACTACGGCCGTATCCGATAAAGCTTCCTGGTTCCAGTTTTTTTACGGTTTGGCTTTTCGTTTTCCAGCTCATTACAGGTTGAAGGTCTGGAAGTTCTTTTGAAAGAACATTATAAGAAACCTTTGTTTCACTTGATGCCCAAAGTCCATATAATGAAATTCCAATTCTGACAGAGTCAAAGCGTGACTCAGGAAGAAGCATGGTGGCCGCAGAAGCTGCAAAATGTTTCTCTATATTTGCAAGTCCGGGATATTTTTTCTGAAGTTTTATAACTGTTTCGTTGAAGACACCAAGTTGTTCTTTTGCATAGGTCTGATCGGTGACATCCTCGGTATTTGCAAAATGTGACATGATACCCTTTATTTCCACTTTATCAAAAATCTTTTCAAGGCAGATCATCTCATTATCAATTTGAGAAACCTTCAGACCTTCCCGTCCAAGCCCTGTATCTATATGCAGATGAATTTGAAATTTTTGTTTCGTATTAATATTTTCAAAAAGCGAAAGGAACTCACTGCCATAAAGTACCAATTCAATATTATTTTCCATCATATCGTACAGATGATTTTTGTCGATGGAACCAAGCACCAGTATTCTTTTCGGGGAAAGATTATTTTTCTTCTCATACCCCCTTATGAAAAGGGCATCTTCCGGCGAGATGACATGAATTAAATCCACTTTATCATGGAGAATACTTAAAACATCCACAAGTCCGTGCCCGTAAGCGTTGCTTTTAAGAACCACTCCAAGAGAGGTATTTTTTCCGATAATATTTCTGAAAATTTCCAAATTGTTTTTTAGAGCGCAGGATTTTATTTCTATCCATGAAGTATGTTTTGGAGTTGTTGTCATGCAAAATACCTCTCTATCAATTATATCAGTTTATCCAAGGGCCGCCTAAAGGTAAACAGACGCTTGTGGTATAAACGCTTCTCCGAGTTAATTGGTCGGTTTCATTACAGAATTTTATATAGTTGTATAACGAAGGTTCTTCCCCCACTAACATGAATTTACAAAATATGTTGAAATAAAATAGAGGAACCTTATCAGGAGGATGTCCTTTTGAGTTTTGTTATTAATACAAACGTTTCGGCCATGGAATCTCTTCGCCATTTGAATGGTTGTAACTTGCGTTATAATCGAACTATTCAGCAGCTTGCCAGCGGCCGCAGGATTGTAACATCGGCAGATGATCCCGCTGGAATTGCCATTGCGGAAAAAATGAAAAAGGATATAAAGAGTACATATCAGGCCCTTGGAAATACAAATATCGCCATCAGTATGTTGCAGGTTTTAGATGGCGCGCAAAATACACTTTCTGAATATTTAATTCGCCTGAAGGAGCTTTCCATTCAATCGGCAACTGATACTATTCATGATCGCGAGCGTGGTGCTATTGATGTGGAAACACAGGCAATTTTGAAGGATATTGATCGTTTGGCAAATGGCACTGAATTTAATGGGACAAAACTTCTTAACAGACTTGGTGGTACCATGGACATCCAGATTGGTATCAATCACGATAGCATGGGTAGAAAAACACTGAATATGAGGGATTTTAATACCACAGTCGGCGCCATTGGCCTTTCGGGAATGAGCAATAAGACTCGTGATGGGGCACATTTGGCGATTAACATCGTTGATGATGCAATTGTAAAGATCAATAGTGCACGTGCTCATGTTGGTGGATTAATGAATGCGCTGGAAATGACAAAAAATAAACTTACCGTCACGGCCGAAAATGCCTCGGATTCCAAAGGACGGATCCAGGATGCCGACTTCGCCCGAAAAACATCGAATCTTGCCAGAGATGGAATTCTCAAACAAACAACAATATCCTCGCTTCTTAATGCCAATACAAGAAGTTCCCTCGCCCTAAAACTTATTGGCTGACACTATTTACTTGAAAGTTCAATAGAAAGAGGAAAATGATCCGAAGTGGTGATGTTTGACAGAACTCGTTGATTTTTTACAACAAGACCTCTCACAAGAATATGATCGAGCTCGCTGGTATTATATTTATACCTTCCCGGAAACGACACTCGGGTCAGTTTAAGCCTGTCACACATTTTATCAAGAATTTTCATTCGATTTTCATTCCATGTATTGAAATCGCCTGCCACAATCATCGGGCCGTCATGGAGTTTTATGGCATTTTTCAACTGGTTTAACTGTTGTTGAAAATTATAAGTACTTACAAAATTGATTCCATGAATATTTGCAACCAGTAGGTCGTGGGAACCAAATTCGTAGTTATTAATAATAATCATCTTCGGGGTACCTGTTATAGGTTCCCTTGGAACACTTCTAATCCATGATGAGCTTTTGATTGGAGCGCGGGACAAAGTTGCCACACCTGTTGATTGTCCGTTACGTATAAAGCTCACAGCGTAGTCCGCTCTGAATGCCGTCAATGAATTCCAAAATTTTTCAATAAAATTATCTGAAATAAATTCCTGGAGCAGTATCAGATCGTATTCATTACTTAGGTTAAAAAAATCCTCTTTGAACCCTTCTCTCTTTGCCTTGAGAATATTCCACACCAAAATACGTAATCTTGATTGATCAAATCTTTCAACACTGGAATTTCCCCAATTTTTGTAAACATTATTATCGGAAGGAATCGTTCCGTAGGAACATGCCAGAAGAGGAAAAAACAAGAGAAATAAAAGAATCAGAAATCTTTTCATTGTAGGTTGCCAACTTGTTGAAATTTTGTACAGCTTAGCCTCTTGAAATCAAAAGATCAAATGTCAATTAATTGTTCCCTGGTAAAACTTACAAGAAATACAGAAATCTAGTGAATCCGACTGGTTATTCTGGTATTTATCTATGAATAAAATTTCGTCTTTGGGGGAATGTTTGAAGAAGTTTCTCATATTTGCGATGATTTCCTTCGTATTTATTTCTGTTCAAGATCTTTTTGCCAGTACCGGTGAAACCTTCGGTGTCAGTGCACGTAATATTGCCATAGGCAACGCTAATAATCTCACAGACCCGGGAAGTTACGCCGCAAAGGAAAATCCTGCAACCATGACCGGAAACAAAAACGGTCGCTTCGCTTTCTCTTATCTGGAGACCGATTTAAATCTTAAACAAACAAATCCTGTCCCGACTACAAGCAATGAATCAGGCATTACACGCGACACCTATAATGCCGCTTCAGCCGGTAATTTGAGAAATATCGGTTTTGGTATTACGATACCGATTGGAACTGTTCTATCTTTCGGTCTCGCCGGCCTTATACCTGCCGATGGTTTTGCAAGTATTCATGCCTTTACAGGCAACGAAGTCTATTATCTTCTATATGACGACAGGGCACAAAGACCGGAACTCTATTCAGCTCTGGCAATAAAACTTCCAGGATTCGACTTTATATCCATTGGTGTGGGAATATTCTACTCACTCAAAGCGAGTGGAACCGTTCAATTGGGTGTGTCCTCGAAAGACGCGAATGCCAGAATGATGATGAGGCTTGA
>JAGLPP010000051.1 GCA_023137315.1 Bacteriovoracaceae bacterium | reverse complement strand
GGCTTTTTTTATCGTGCCGAGCAAAAAACAAATGCAGACATAAATTTTGATATTAATTTTGATGTAGGACTCGGAACCATTCCATTTTCAGGTGTATCATCACTGGTAGCCTTTTATGATCCGTCAGTAATTTCTTTTGGGGGTGGTTATCATCTTGACGATCACGGTATGTACGGCGGAATAAAGAGAAGTTTCTGGTCAAGCTACAAACCACCAATTATTAATCTTTCAGGAAAGGATATTCAGCAATTGACTGATGGAGTGACCGGAGCGAGAAAAGTGACTCTCGATGATACATGGTCTCTGTCCGCAGGTTATGAAAAAAGAAATCTTTTTGTATTTACCAATTTTTCAATTGCAGGACGGGCCGGATTTGCATGGCACGAGAGTGCGCTTCCGGATAATCCAACCTCCCTCGCAGTTGTGGATACCGACAGAACAGTTATCAGTATTGGAAATGGATTTAATTTTGAAAGATTGGGAAAATGGTTTAACAAACCTTTAAGTTTTGATCTGGCTGTTCAATATTCCATGTTGAACGAGAAGGCCGTTTCCATTTACGAACATGGAAATTTGGTTCAGACTGCACAGATGGGAGACAATATTTGGACATTAGTAGCGGGGGTGGATTTTGAATTTTAAGTCAAAACTATCTGTCATATTAATGATTCTTACAGTTGTCTTTTCATGCGGAAAACGCGAGGTTCAGGAATTTCCTAAATCCTCTGACATTCTCAAGTCAAGTCAGGCGTTAAAATCCTGTAATGCGCTCAAATTCCCCGCCGATATTGGTTTTAATGGGCATTTTCTCTACCACTTCACACGCTGTGCCTCCAATAAAGATCATAATGGAAATGAGACATTGGAAGGAGCTGTTAATATTGTCAATACATTCGGGGTTTCCGGTTTGAATATCCTGACTGATTTTATGAAAATTGACCCTGAACGCAAAGACGGGAATCTACCAAGCTATCCACTGATAAGGTTGATAACAACTTTCATGGAAAGAGGGGCATTCAAAAATGGAAGCTATGACAACCATCTTTTAAACAAGCGTTTTGGCGATCTTCAGTTTCTCCTGGAAGGATATAATCCTTACTGGGTGACAAATCTTCTTTTTGAAATCAATGATGCAAATAAACTTGAAAGTTTTCTGGACCGTCTTGTCCTTCTATGGACAAAGGTGGAAGAAAAGAGCTTTTTGGGACTTGCCAAAACTTTTTTATCACATAATGAGAAAAGGGATGTTTTGATAAAAAGCATTCGTGATATTTTGGACAACAACGAAACGTGGGACGGACTTACATCACTTATGACTCTGGAGAACAGTTACAAGGCAACCGATAAATCAAAAGAATCATGCTTGAAAAGCTGGCTTGTTCCAAAGAGAAGAGAGCTTGCACCAAGGGATCTTCAGAAATATTGTGAACCAAAAAGCGTTTCAGAAATGCCTGAAACCGGTGCCGATCGAATTGAAAATATGATGGATGATTTTGGGCCGGATGGCAGAAAAAAGATTGCTTCCTTTGTCGCCGCTGTTTTTGAGAGGATAATGGACAAACCTCCAGAAGAAAGGTTGTCTTTTACAAGAAGACTGATTTCTGGAACAAAAAAAGCCTACATGGAACAGGCAGGCCCTCTTCGCTATCTCACTGGCCTTGCTCATTTGTCGGAAGGAACCAAGGTTAAAAAAATTGAAGAAATCTTCAACGCAGTCATGGAACTTATAAGTAATCCAGAAGTATATGCTCTTAGTGGGGCCAATATGAAAATGGGTTCTTCAAGACTACATGAGAAAATTGGAAATCTTTTTTTTGAAGGAGGACAGATACCAGGCTGTTCTGATCTCAAGTTACGTGGATTGAAGGAGATGTCAGATAATCAGGATGTTTCCGATTGGTTTGTAATTGTGAATGATTATCTTACCACAAATGATAAGTGTCGCCATGATTTGCCACCACTGGCATCATTTATAATAAACGAGCTTGAAGATGAGATCGGATGTGAGACTGGTCAAACTTTCGACAACCTTGATGCTGATAAACGTTTTTGCACCACAGACAAAGAACTTGAAATTCTGGCAGATTCATTAAGAAAAATCCAATCCGGGACTGGGACATTGGTGGAAAAATCCAGACCTGATTCGACTCTATTGAAGAATTTGCTGAAAAATACGCTTGGTGAAGTGAAGAATGAACTAAAAAAAGATAAGTGGCATCTTAGATGGCTACATCTGGCACCAGGAATAGTCAAAATAAAGCATATAAACCGTATTATGAGTCTGGTTGAAAAGGAAGATAATCTTTCTGCTGAAAGAATTGCCCATTTGGATCGTATTATCGCAGACGATTCAATCCTTGGAGGAATTCTATTTGAGGATTTTTTGGAAAATATTCTGGATCAAAGATTGTCACATCTTTCTTCAACACTAGAGGAATTTAACGGGCTTTTGGAACTTAAAAGTGATTTTAAATTTTATCGTATTCTTACCGGTATATATAATGATGGTCCGTTTGAGCAGATTATCAAAAATCAAATGTATATGAACGGTATCGTGAAAAGTATCCCGGGAGATCTTCCAGAGGATGTTTTCAGGGTATCCGAATATCTTTCACGTCTAAGAATTTCCGGTTCCATCTTTCAAAACCAGAGGCTTGACAGTATGGACAACAGGATTAATCACCGTCTGCTTGGTGATCGCAACCGCTCAATGGGTTTTTCAGAATCAAAATTCAAGTTTTCCCGCCAGAAGCCACTGAAGCTTAATAACATTTTTGAATTTTCAACATCAGATGGATTCACTCGTTTTGATGATCTTCTAAAAAATGGTGATATGACCTCCAAGGATGTAAAGGCTGAAAATGCTGAAACATTTGCCAATTGGATACAGGAAACTTTATTTTCCAAGACAATTGAAGATGACTATTGGGTATCCGTTTTTTCAAAATATCAAAAAGATGGTTTATCCTTTAATGAAATACCTGTGCAGTTTTTCGACATTGAACCATGGACCATCATCGAGGCAAGGAAACTTGGATTATTTTATTCCAGTCATTATCTATCAATTCCAACATTACATCCTGAAGCAGATGAAACCTACAGATTTGGGACAAACAAAAAAATCAAACGACAGTATTTAACACTTCCAATTTTCAATAATCGAAATTGGAGCACATTTCTTGAATATTTCCCCAATGATTTGAAAAGGGTTAATGAAACAGGAATGATTCAATTTTCAGAACTTGCCAGCGGACTTTTCGGACAAATGGATGATGCGGATTATGCCTCGTTATTTGATGGAAATCAATGGAAGCATGTACTGAATAAACAAACCGAAATTTATGATTTTCCAGAATTTGAAGGCAACAGGCTCGAAGCGATCAAGCTTCTCGGTTCACTGAATCTGTTGACTATGAACAGAAAGAAAAATTTTATGCCGCTTCTTGGAACATCCAATCATTGCTGGGTATCGGACACCGAAAGAGCGGATTGCCCAATAACCTTTCAGGATGCGGTTACCAATGAAGCAACAATCACGGCATTTTCCTCCATCAAGCAGTATTCCGGTAAGATACTTCTTGCACAGCTTTGTCCGTATTTGGCAGAAAATCAGGGTTTTTCAGATGATTTTTCGCATAGAATGAGTGACCTGCTTGGAATCTCTCTTTCCGACGAGGAAAAGAAATTTTGTGCAAGAGAAGACATAAATTTTTACAGGTATGACAAAGGTGTTTCCGAGAAGGATCGTATTCCAAAATATATTCAGGAAAAAATAGTCAGTGATCTTGAGAAAATGGGGCGAAGCTCAAAGCTCAAGCCTGGACTCAATTCACTAATTGCCCGTATTCGTTTTCACAAACTAAAAAAACTACATGGTGGTTTTAATAAAATTTTTGTTCAAAGATGGACGGAATCCCAGGGAATTATTCCTTTTCAGATGCAGGCCCCTGCGATGAAAATCCTTTCCGACCACAAGGGATTTCTTGCAGCAAGGCCCGGTTTTATAAACATATACATGAATTATCTTAATCACGAACTGCTGGAAAAAACCAATATCAGAATTTTACAGAATGCCATCGCAAGATATGGTGCCCGCGTGGGCCCGAATCAGCATCCGGAAAGAGGAGTTATGTATGAACTGCTTCATGATTTTCTTGCAACAACATTGCAGGAGGCGATTGACCGGAATGATGATGTAGAGGGATGGTTAATTGACATAATGCTAAAGATAGGAAAAAAACCAAGGCTGATTGAGGCCATTACAGAGTTGGTCTCCTATCCGTCCGATCTTGAGACATTGAATATTTTTAATAATATGTTTGTTCTCCTTATAAAACATCTTCGGGAAGAAGGTGAAACCAATTCCGATTACGAAAAATTCTCCTGGAACAATCCCGGTCTTTTTATTGTAAAGCAGACCATAAAGCAGGAATTCTGGTGGATGATTACCGATATTACAGGCAACTACTCACTTTCCGAAACAAGAAATGCTTTAAATTTTGGTACTGATGTCATCTTGCGCCTTGGAACAACGGAAAACGAAATAAAACCCATCATGCAAAAACTTCTATCTTTTTTGAAAGAGGAATTCACGGCAGTAAGAAAATCTAATGACAAAAAATCATTTGCCACGGCTTCCGTTATTGAACGTGATATTTTGAGACTTTATATTTCTTCCTGGAAAGATGGACAAATCGAGGATATTAACAAGGTGATGCAAGAACTTCTCACAGGTCACACCAGTTTTGATAATAGTATGACACCATCCATTCGATCGCAGCTATCACAACTTTTTGAGTGGTCAATGACTGGTTTGCCCGGCATGACTAGAGACTATCAGTCAGTTGTTTCGTCCAAAAAGTTTACCTCTCATGGAAGCTATCTGAGGAAACTTCTTAAATCACTCATTAACCCATTTAATTCCAACCCAAAGATCAACGAAGGAGCAAAAAGTCTTGCCGGACTACTTGGGGATCCTCGTCTTGGTACGTGGGACGGACTTGTAAAACCACTTCTTTCAATCAAAAAATATCAACGGAAATTTTCTGCGACTCTTTCTGTTTTAAAGAAGGGAAGAATCGTTCATTATCAACGTGCACTTATTGAGATGGACTTATTGCTCCAAAAAACAGCAAAAATGCTCGGATTTCTTGTAAGAAGGGTTGATTGGTCAGAAAACAGTTCCCCTGATACTAAAAATGCGGTAGAAACCATGGTTAGATTATCCGGTACGGGAAATGTTGTCCGGAGAAAACAGATTGATTTAATGACAGATTGGTTGCAAAAAGCAAGGAACGAAAATAAAATATTTTATCTGAAATAATATGTGGAGGATTATATGACAAAATTTATACTTAACATTTTAATGTTTGCTTTTTTTATCCAGGCAACGTTTGCTGGAACGTTTCCTGAGATTCCAGATGGATGTCTTGACGAAGATATTTATTGTTCTGAAGCAAAAGTGGTAAAAAAGATTATTGACGGGGAATCCAAAAAGGTTATTAGAATCAAAATCTTTGTATTGGGTACTGCAGATGATTACGATAGTGAACAGGATATACTGGATCTTTTCTTTGATTTTGATTCCTGGGGTGACTATGCAGAGATGGGTGATTCTAGAACCATCAAATTTAAAAAATCACTTAATCTCGGACCAATTACATGGAATGAACATGAAACTTTCCGCCATTATGCCAACTACAAAATCAAGGCCCCTTTTCCTATCAATTGGATGAATGTTCGAGCCATGGGATATTATTGGAACATTGAGCCTTATGAAGGTGCAGTTGCATCATGTATGTTTGAAAATCAAACAAGCGGAGTCTTTGAAATTCCCGGTGAACCGACTCTTCATGGTGGAGAGGGATTCAAATACACAGATGGTGAATTTCACATCAAGGTCGAAGGAGAAGAGGACGAAAAAGAATATTACATGTATTTTACTGCGGACGTAATTCCAGCAATAGACTTTCTTCCATCTATTGCCGCCCCTTACGTTCATGCCGGCTTTTTGGCAATTTTAAAGGGAATGTTCGATTTATAATTTTTTAGATCATTAATTTCAATATCTTGCACGCTGCATTACGATAATGCAGCGTGCATGCACTAAATCTGGCACCTTCACAAAAAAAATGTTAGAACTCTAATCATTTCTTAACAGGAAATTCAACATCAGTTCGTCTACCAAAAGGAGATATACCGTGAAAGAAAAACTCGTAATCAACGAAAAACGTCTTAAGGAAATCAATGAGTTTCTAACGAAGTCAAATCAACCAGTAATCGATAATCTTTTAAATGTTATTAACAAATATGGAACCCCGGAGGAAATCAACCAAAAAGCCAGCGAGGCAATGAAGCTTGAAAATAAAATGAAGCGTCTTGAAGAAATGAATTCACCATATCTTGCCGATCTTAAATGGTTGATTGACCAGAAGGAAAAAAACGCCTTTGTTTCAATTGAAGACTACAAAAAGAGTGTTCTTGGAGACAAGGCAGCTTCGACAAGCTTTGATAAAGATTACGCTGTAACATTGGAGATATCAGCACTCCAGTATTTTCCATGGCTAATTGACCAGGTAAAGCAGACCATTGAAAAGAAAGAACTTCTTCCCGGACGTTTTATCCGTGTTCGCATGATGAAGGAACAAGAAGCTGATCAGGGTGATATTATTGCAGTTTCCGCAGCGATGGATATTCTCGGTGCCACATGGGTTGAAACACTTGATACAAAAGGAACTGATGGTTCCAATATTCATCTTGGTGGACCAGAAACAATCACAGGTTATTTTGGAGGCGTTGGTCAGCCAAATGATCATGCACTAAAGTGGCTTGATGAATATCTCTACTACTATACAAATTATGGAGTAAAACAGATTCTGAACGTAAATCCGGGAACTGTTCTTGTCGCTTATCTTGTTCACAAACTTGGTGTTGATATTGAATTCAAGATTTCCGTTTTTATGGGAAATGACAATCCATATTCGGTTCTTGGAACACTCCTATATGCTAAAATGTTTTCAAGAGAGGACGGAACCACTCCACTTATAGGGTTTAACTTTTCCAACTCGATAAACAATGAAAGCATTGAACTTAGTTCCACAGTACGAAAGGATCTCGACCTGGAAGACTTTGTCCGATTTGAACATCACATTACTGAAACATGGAAAAGTATTATTCTTCAGCCTTACGACAGAACTGAAGAACTTTGCGAAGTGGCTAAAAAAGTTCGTAATATTGCGGCCAAGCACGAAGGCGCAAGACCTGATGTTGACAAAAATCGAGAACATCCATCCGATATTCTCGAATATTTTATCCCAAAAAAGGATGTTGAAGCTCAGGGACTTATGCCGGCACTTCTCAGGAACTATCTTGACAAGCACGATGCGCTTAACCATACGGCCCGTCGTCTGACTGAAAGTGGTATTCCGGTTGTCGCGGCCTGGAACGTCCACAAGTAAAAAATCAGCATCTTTGACAGGAGTGAAAAAATGATCCAGGCAACAACGTTGAACTGGCCAAATTTAATTGAATTTGGCGCGGGAAAGATTAAAACCCTGAAAGACCATCTTGAAAATTCAAAAAGGGCCTTTATTTTGGTTGATCCACCGATAAAACCAATGGTGGAAAGCCTTTTGAATGAAATTTCACGTACCGGTGTGGAATTCAAAATATCAACTGAAGTAATTCCAGAACCTCCGATTAATGAAATTAAGAAATTTTTCAAACCAGTAAACGAATTCGCTCCAGATACCGTCGTTGGCATTGGAGGTGGTTCAGCAATGGATATGGCAAAAATTATTGCCGTACTGTTTGATGGGAAACAAAGCGTAGAGGATGTTATCGGTATCGGTAACGTTTCAAATCGCGATGTAAAGCTTATTACCTCTTCGACAACTTCAGGAACCGGCAGTGAGGTGACACCTATTGCAGTTTTAACTGATACCGATGCCAAACTTAAAAAAGGTATCGTAAGTCCGTTTCTTGTTCCTGATGTGGCAATTATCGATCCTGAACTTTCCATGACACTTCCAGCACCAATTACGGCAGCTACTGGAATGGATGCCATGACCCATTGTATAGAGGCGTATACAAATAAACATGCCCATCCAATTATCGATAATCTTGCAATTGAAGGAATAAGGCTTATTGCTTCCTCTCTGGAACGTGCTTGCAATAACGGAAATGATTTGGAAGCAAGAACGGCCCTGGCACTTGGAAGTTTGTATGGTGGCATGTGTCTTGGGCCTGTAAATACAGCTGCTGTTCACGCGTTGGCATATCCTCTGGGAGGAGAATTTAAGATTTCCCATGGTGTTGCAAATTCCGTTCTTCTTCCGTTTGTCATGCAATTTAATTACATATCGTCGGCAAAAAAATATGCCAATGTTGCCAAGGCCTGCGGAGTCAAAGATACAGGTGACGTTGAACAAATGGCCAGTCTTGCTGTGAAAAAAGTAAGAGAGATTTCCAACTCCTGCAAAATACCTTCCTCCATCAAGGAGCTGGGAATTCCAGAAAACGCCATCACTGAAATGGCAAAAGCGGCAATGAAGGTGACAAGACTTCTGGATAACAATCCAAGAGAGATTACTCTTTCCGATGCCGGGGAAATTTATCGTAATGCATATGACGGAGTTATCAAATGAAAATTGTAATTCTTGATGGATACACCATCAATCCAGGAGATCTTGACTGGAAACCGCTAGAGGAATTTGGTGAGGTTATAAGTTATCCAAGAACAAATCCTGAAGATACTCTCAAGCGGGCCAGTGGTGCCGAAGCTATTATTACCAGTAAAGTCATTCTGGATAAGAACATTATCGAAAATCTTCCTGAGCTTAAATACGTCGGCGTCATCGCTACAGGCTATAACGTTGTTGACTTGGAGTACGCAAAGGAAAAGGGAATTGTTGTTACGAATATTCCAAATTATTGTACAAGTTCGGTTGCCCAGATGGTTTTTGCACATCTGTTTAACTTTGCAAGACGTGTAGACCATCACAGCAGGTCAGTAAAAGATGGCAATTGGTCAAAAAGCACGGATTTTTGTTTTTGGGATTATCCGCAGATTGAAATGAATGAAAAAGTTCTGGGATTAATAGGTTGTGGAAACATAGGTAATGCAGTAACAAAAATCGCAAAGTCGATGGATATGAAAGTTATCGTCCATGATCCCTATGCCAAAAAACATCCTGATGTTGAATTTGTTGAACTTGATACAGTATTCAAGGAAAGCGACTTTTTAAGTCTTCATTGTCCATTGACCGATGAAACAAAGTACATCATCAGAAAGGAAAATATCTCAAAAATGAAAAAGACCGCGTTTATTGTTAATACCGGGCGCGGACCTTTGATTAATGAACTGGAACTCGCTGATACCTTGAATGAAGGCATTATTGCAGGTGCCGGACTTGATGTTCTTGAGGTGGAACCACCTAACGCCGACAACCCCCTGTTTAAGGCGAAAAATTGTCAGATTACCCCACATGTTGCCTGGGCGAGCATTGAAGCCAGAAAAAGATTGATTCAATTTACAATGAATAATTTAAAGGCCTTTATGGAAGGTAAATCCATAAACGTGGTGAATTAGTGACACCAAAACTGATAAAGGTAAAAATTCACTTCAAATCAAACAGGATTGATGACGTTTCTGCAGCGGTGGATTCGGAATTTAAAAAGAAATTTCCCAAAATCAAAAAAGGTGCCCGTATCGGTATTGCCTGTGGTAGCCGGGGTATCTCAAATCTACAGGAAATTGTTAAAAGAACTGTTGAAAACGTCAAGAAATCCGGCGGAGAACCTTTCATTATTCCGGCAATGGGAAGTCATGGAGGGGCCAGGGCCGATGGACAAAAAAAGGTTCTTGAAAGTCTTGGAATCACCGAAAAACAAGTTGGTGCCAGTGTGGTTTCATCCATGGAAGTCATTGAACTTAAAAATGATGGTCTGCCTGTCCGTGTTTATTTTTCCAAAGATGCATGGAAGTCCGACGGAACCATCCTCATTAACAGAATCAAACCTCATACGGATTTTCACAGTAGTCATGAATCAGGACTTGTAAAGATGTCGGTTATCGGTCTTGGAAAACATGAAGGTGCGCTGGAAATTCACAGCTTTGGCGTTTGCGGCCTTAAAAATCATATGCCAAATGCGGCAAAAGTTATTATGGAATCCGGCAAGATAATTATGGGCCTTGCGCTGGTGGAAAATTCTTTTGATGAAACGGCAGTGGTAAAAGCACTTTCCGCAGACGAAATTCTTTCATATGAACCATCATTATTACAAATTGCAAGAAAAAATATGCCATGCCTTCCCTCCAACGAAATTGATCTTCTTGTTGTTAAAAATCAGGGAAAGGATATTTCAGGAACAGGAATGGACCCGAACATCATAGGAAGGATGAAAATCAGGGATGTTCCAGAACCAACCTCTCCGTGTATTAAAAGTATTATTGTCACCGATATTACTGACGGCTCTCATGGAAATGCTGTAGGAGTTGGATTTGCAGATGTTATCACTAAAAAACTTTTTGATAAGATTGATTTCCAGGCCACTTATGAAAATGTAATCACATCGACTTTTTTGGAAAGGGGAAAGATTCCAATTGTAGCGGATAATCCACAAAAGGCGTGTGAAACAGCAATTCGATCACTTGGAGAATTTGATCCTGATAAAATCCGCATCGTATACATCAAGGATACACTTCATCTCTCTGAGATATATGTATCCAAGGCAGTTTATGAGGACATCAAGGATGAGGTCACTACTATTTCCGATTATGCAGAAATATTCACCAAATCAGGTGAACTGATAAATATTTAAAATAGGAAGTGTCTTATGGAACTCGGACTAAATGGAAAAACAGCACTCGTTTTTGGAGCGTCAAAGGGACTTGGAAAGGCCATTGCAAAAACACTTTCTGAAGAAGGGGCCCGCGTGGCGATATGTTCGCGTAATGAGGAACTTCTTGAAAAAACAGCAGAAGAAATATCGGCCGGATATTTTGTCACCGGGGATTTAAAAATAGAAGGCGATGCAAAAAGAGTTATTAAGAATGTAATGAACGAATTTGGAAAAATTGATATCCTTGTAACAAATACCGGCGGCCCGCCAAATGCCATTTTTCAGGATACAAGCAAGGATCAGTGGAAAGATGGTTTTCAAAATCTTTTTTTATCCACAATTGAAGCAGTTCAGGAAGTATTGCCATCCATGAAAAAAAATGGATGGGGAAGAATACTGTTTGTAACATCGGTTGCGGCTAAAGAACCCATTGGAGTCCTTACTATCTCCAACGGATTTCGTGCCGGATTATTGGGACTGATGAAAACCATAAGTTCGGAGGTTGCAAAAAATGGAATCACCGTCAATGCCCTTCTTCCAGGATATACGATGACGGAGCGGTTAAAAGATCTTAATGTTGACGAAAAAAAAATCTGTGCACAAATTCCAGCAGGCAGAATAGGACAACCTGAAGAATTCGGTGATATGGCAGCTTTTCTCGCCTCAACAAGGGCCTCTTATATTACAGGACAATCACTGGCCTGTGACGGTGGTTATCTGAAGGGTTACTGATTGTACAGCCACACTCTCATCCAGCCTCATTGAATTATTATGAAGAACCACCAGTTGTAATTTACGGTTGAAAAATCGTATATTTGACATGATGAATACTTTAAATAATCTCTCGTTTGGAACATAAAAAATTATAAGACTCTAGCATTTGATTTTTAGCTTCTTCAGGTGGCAGTCTAAAAAATTCATTCCCTGTTCTTAAGTTCCCTTTCTTATGTAGGCTATTGATTACATTTGTTTCTAACTTCTTGGCATGTTTTCGGGTCAACCCCTTTATTCCG
>JAGLPP010000050.1 GCA_023137315.1 Bacteriovoracaceae bacterium | reverse complement strand
CTGATTCTGACTTTTTGCTTATTGTGAATTTTGAGCTTAACTCCGAAATGCTAAATGTCATGCGATTTCAATCACTGAGCAAAAAGGATAGAAAGCGATTTGTTGATAAGTTTGTAAAGCTTTGTAAAAAATTTGGTGCCAATAGGCAAGATGCCGAGGCATTGCTTGATAAAGTAACAATAGAGTCATTACCTGAAGATCGATTATGGTGTGACCTCGAACTTCTGTTGAAGAGAAATTTTAAGCTTGTTGCAAATACAGAGGGTTACTTACTCGCTTTCCTTGGAAAGTGCTTAGAATGGGCAGACAAAAGAAAAACTGTAACTTGTGATGACATAAATAATATATATCTTAGATTATCTGAAGGCTATGTTAAACAGCGTGAGTTTGAAGCATTTGGGGAAAACCTAATTGAAAATATTTCGTGGGAATTGGATCGTAAGCCAAATGATTTTCTAGATGGGAAAGCAACAAGACTCGGGCACATTGACAGTAACCTAGATATAATAAGAACTGGATGGATGCACAAAATAGACAATGCTTTGTCTAAAGCAGGGATTTGTATTGTTAAATCTGCAAGTGGGCAAGGTAAATCAACCTTGATTTTTCGATATGCCAGAAGCTATTGGCCCGCAGAAGACACATTCTATCTAAACTCCTGCGCCTCTCATGGTGAAATATCAAAAATAATAGAATATTTTGGATACAGAGAAAAAATGAATATTTCGTCTTTTCTAATTATCGACAAAATCACTAGAAATAATTTCTTGTGGGCAGAGTTAGCCGCAAGATGCTCTTCAATTGGTGTTCCAGTAGTCGTAAGTATTCGCAATGAAGATTGGACTTATCAAAACCTCTCTCAGTTAGCAAGCTTTGAGACCGTTGAACCTTTCTTAGAGCTTGATGAAGCTCGTGGCATCTACAAAACTCTTCAGCGTAAGGGAAGAGTTCATATCGAAATCAAATCTTTCGAGGAAGCTTTTGAAAAGCTTTCCAATCCTAAGTTGCTAATGGAATACATTTTTCTTTTGACCCATGGTGAAATGTTGGCAGATCGTCTAGCGCACCAACTACAAATGCTAGGAAATGAAGAAGACAGCAAAGGAAAAATTGATATTATTAGAAAAATTGCTGCGATTCACTCAGCGGGAGGAAGGTTAACATTCTCCCAACTGGAGGAGGCAACTGATTTGCAAGCCGATCTACAGAGTATCTTACATTCTCTCGATGGTGAGTATATTGAGATTGATGATTCGGGCATAACTGGACTTCACTGGGTTCGATCTAATCATCTACTCGGACTGCTACATAGCAAAAGAGGTCCTGATCTTAGGCAAACCTTTGTAGATATTTTTAAGGTCATCACGAACGAATTCGTATCAAAGTTTGTAGTGAACTCATTAAAATCTATCGACGCAAGTGAGGTTGATGGATACATTGAACTACTAGCAAAGAATGTTGAAACAAGGAACTTCAATCACTTCTCTCTTTGTATGAGTGGCATTTTTAGCTTTGGTGAATATCGTTTCTTTATGGACAATAAAGCATACTTCGACAAGGTGGCTTTAGATGTCGGTCCAGGAAACTTAATTTTGTACACGGCAAACCTTTTGCCAACCCACCCAATAAATGTTTTTTCGCAGTTAAAAGACATTTCCGAAGAGTATAGGCAGGCATACAGAAAGAATCAGAATTTTCTTGAAAATATTGAGGTAACAGCGAGAGGAAAAGACTATCTGCAGCAGTTCTTGAAAGAATGCTCATCTGTTCCCCTGCATGATATATGCAGAGAGCCCCGGAAGGAAACGGCAGAAATATTGGAGTGGCTAGCTTTTGCGCAACAAGAGCACCTATCTAAGGAGCTGCCTGACTCCAAGGTATTTGATTTGGATGCAATCCTTAGATTAAAGCCAGAAGATGTAGCATTATGGCTATTTGGAATCTACTGCATAAAACAGGATTGTTATTACTCATTTGTGCAAGATAATTTACAAGAACTCGCTTCGTTTTTTCGCTCAGAATTACAGCTTTTAAATTTTGAGTTAACTCAGGAGAAAGATGTTGTTATCGGATACATTGTAGATGATTCAGACAATACATGTGAACAGTCAATGCGGCGTTTGAGAATATTAAGAAATGCATTCCCTTTCTGCGCGCACTACAGGTCTAAGGGAATATATTTACTGCCTGATGGCATCGAACCCAGTGTTGACGATTCTGATAAAAGCATTCCGTACGAAAATATGCCATTTGAGTCTGATATACAAAAGAATGTCATTTTTAGAGAAACTGTTGAAGCAGAATATCTCCCTGAAACCTTTTTTGAGTTTCATGATAAATGGCATAAATTAAGAAAGCTTGCGCTAGATGTGTTAAAGACATTGAGGCAATTTTTAATGCTTTCATTTTTAGGAAAAACCCTAAGTAAGAATGAGCTTGCAAGCTTTGAAGAACGGTATCAACTCTTCTTGGACGCCCACAAAAATGCTCCCAATTTGCCACTTAGTGCTACTCAAGAGTTGAAGGATGTATTTAAGGAAGCTCAAGAAAAATGGGCTACTCCAACACAAAACTTTTGCCGATTATTTATCAATTCAGCCTCAACTGGATTTAAGGATAGTGGACCAATTGTTCTTTCAAATATTCAAAATGCATCAAATGGACTTCATGCAATGGATTTGCTTGGTGATAAACTAGAGAAAGAGAACGGTATAAGTCTGCGTGCGGTGGCACGTAATATTTCTGACGAAAAAGATGTTTACTCAAGCATATGTGATCTCGTTGACTGTAAATTTAATTTTCCTCCACCGTTTCAAACTGGAGACGTTACGAGCTACGCCAAACAAAAGAAACATCAGATGTGGAAGGATAAGCTTTCCAAGCTCGAAAAGGTTCAAAATGACCTCCTTGAAAAAGATATCCGTACTGAGTTGCCATCAGGAATTTTCGTTGAAGACCTACTTTCTTACATAGGTATCATTGTTCATGTTAGCGATAGTTATGAATGCCTGAAAGATTTGAAAGTTGTTGCAGCGGTCTTGAACAGCAACGCTGATCTAGCCACATACTTTTTTCTAATACCTGTGTATGATGGAGCAACATTGAACAATATGGGTTTTAGAGTATCTGCCAACAACCTAAAAGACTGGTCTAATGAGAATATTGATACGTGGGAATCATACGCTCCTATGCCAGTTAATTCTGAGGTTTTGGAGTTATTGCCATGCTATCCAGCAAAAGACTGGACCGATGTGCAAACACTAGAAGAGGGCATGATATTCCAAGTTCAATCATATATTAAGTTATGGCAGATGATTGGGCCCTTTTCGGACTGCACCGATAAGTATGAGGCTCGCTTGTTTGAGACCTTTAAGCCAATGTTAAGACAGGTGCTAGATGAGTTTCAAGCAATTGCAAGCAAAATAACTGAGCAACTAAGTAGCGAAGATGTTTTATATACTGACAATGAGTTGCTAGCCGCATGTAAGCAATTAACATCTTTTAATTCGTACGAACCCTTGTATGACTTTTGTCAAAGAGCTTTATCTGAAAAGAATTGATGGAGTGAGCAAATTGGAAATATTGAAGGATGAAATTCAGCGCGTACATAAAAAGGAAGTTGCCAGACGACAACTCGAGACTGCAGTATTCCTTTTTTTAAAGGGAATTGACTACTCTTCAGTGGTTACTTTAGCTGGTGCCGCAGGAAATATTTTATTGCAGTTAGTTTTAAATAGAGGGGAAAGACCCTTTGTAGATCTGGGACGAGATGTTGCAAACTATCTTCAAGGAGAGCTTTTGCCGCGAAAAAGATATAAATATCGCATGCAGATCTTGTTCGGAATAATTCCATTAAAGCACATGAGTGACAAATGTGATGAAATAGTAGAAATGGACTTAGAAAAATGTGCATTAAGCGCATTAACTGTTGCTGTGTGTGATTACACAACCTTATCAGGACAAAATGAACCTTTTGTTAAAGCATTTTTGAATTGGTGCTGGAAAAACCAGAATGGTCCTCAAGTAATGGAAGAATATCAGAGTTTACCAAAGAAGTTAAAGAAATGAGCATGAAAAAACACAACAGACTAGACTTGGCGATGAACCAATTTGAGACTGCGGTCGCGCTTTTTTTAGCTAAAAAAGATTATTTTTCTGTTATTACGCTAGCAGGCGCTGCTGATGTGGTTTTTTGCCAAATGATAACAAGAAATGGTGAGAGCAACCTTACTGATATCTTGGTGGACCATGATGAGAAAGAAAGAAGTAGAGAGGAAGTGGGGCGAGAAGTAAATGATTTACTTTTTATAAATGACTTAAAACATCTAGACCCAGGTAATGATGAGTATATATCTCTAAATGCCTATGAGTGCGCATACACCACCATTCTAAAGGGGCTCGCAAATTACAATGCATTTGATAGCAAAAATTCTAAGGTCGTTTCTGATTTCTTGGAATGGGGGCAAAAAAACTTAGACCCCGATAAGTATAATATATATTGCGATCCAAATTGGAAACCAAAGGCTTAGGTATCAATCTGGTAGATCTAATTAGGCAGGAGAGTATAATTTGAAAAATGAAAAAGACTTGCAAGAGTTAACTATTCAAGCACTTAAAGAATCATCACTTCATAGCTTGGTTGTAAATCCTGACGTTTTAGAAAATTGCTTTGGCCCCCAATTGAGTAGACACTTTATTTAATATTCCGATACTGGACCGGACTCATCATGTTTAAAGCTGAATGAGGTGCCACCTGATTATAATCTGCAAACCAATCTGGCAACATTTTTAATACGGTTTTAGCGTCCCTGCAATCTGCGAGATAAGCATAATCTCTTTTTATAGTATGAACAAAGGCTTCCGCCATTCCATTTGATGAAGGACTATATGGGGCCGTGTAACAAGTCAGTAGCCCGCAAGCATTCGCTGTTTTACGAGTTAAATTTGCCCTGTAAATCGTCCCTCTGTCAGTCAGCCACTGAATTTTGTGTGGAGTTTTAAAGTCGTTGAAGCGACGGATAACTGATTCATTCATTAATTCTCTGATATCTTCAGCCTGCAACTGCCGATCTCGTGCTACAAAATGGATGGCCTCTCTATCTTTACAATCTAAACTGAAAGCAACATAAATCTTTTCTCCATTGAAGCAATGTAATTCAAAGGCATCTGAGCACCACCTGGTGTTTGAATGCAATGTCATAACTTTTCCAGTTCCTGGATGTCTTTTTCTTTTTGGATACTTTAGAAGTAGAAGGTCATTCATCTCCATTATGCGATAAACACGCTTACGGTTAATTTTTCTTAGGCCTTTCCTCATTCTTTTCCAATTCAACATTGCCGTAATGCGCTTATAGCCGTACGTTGGGCGTTCATCCTTTAATATCTTAATTTTCTTAAGTATTTCCTGATCATCTTGTTTTTTATATCTATTCATTTTTAACCCTTTTGATTTTTTATAAACAGCTGCCCGAGAAACCGATAAAACGGCACAAACTCGTTTCACTTTAAATTTGTTTAATTTCCCTAGTGTCCTAGCTACCTTGACTTTGGATTCTTGGGATTTTTTTTAAAGATCTCAATTGCTTCCTGTAGAATTTCTTTATCTAGAGAAAGGTCTCCAACGATTTTTTTTAATCGTTTATTCTCTTCCTTCTGCTTTTCTACTTCAGCAATCAGATCAGCTTTTGAATGATTCATTTTGGGATCTTTGTCTGACATTTCTCTTTTCCAATTTGCAAGTGTTACAGCATGGATGCCATGCTCTCGTGCAATACTAACCATTGAACTTTTACGTTCAAAATACTCGGCTAATATAGCACATTTTTGTTCTTTACTAAACTGTCGTCTTTTCGATGTGTTACGTGATTTCATTACTTCTCCTTTGAAGTGGAAAAGTGTCTACTCGAAATGGGGGTTATGAACACTTTGTTAACTATTAATTAATTCTTGATTTTCGTTGGTTATTTTATATCACAGCGTGCCGCACTGCGTCATCTTAATTGTAAAACATTCACTCCCTTATACTATTCGCGTTTAGATTTTCCATACGGGAAAATCTAAACTGCTAATGGGGTATGCCCGCCGTTCACTTGAAAAGTGAACCGGCATGGGTATAACTTGCTTAATTTATTAGAATTTTACTTTTGTTTAATAGAAAGGTTTAGGCAATCATGATTCCAACACATTGAAATCTCATTCTTTCAGAAAACGCATCACCTTTTGAATATCCTCCCACGCATCCTTTTTAGCGGCTGGATTCCTTAACAGATAGGATGGATGATATGTCGGCAGGAGTGGGATTCCCCTGTAATCACTAAACTGTCCACGAAGACTCATTATTCCACGATCAGTCTCAAGAAGTGTTTTTACCGCCGGTGTTCCCAGGGTAACTATAATTTTGGGTTCAATTATTAAAATCTGTTGATCCAGAAATTTCTTACACGCAAGAATTTCATCATGCTCGGGATTGCGATTATTTGGAGGTCTGCACTTTATAATGTTTGCAATATACACATCTCTTCTTGAAAGTCCCATCGCCTCGATTATTTTATCCAGCAATTGCCCGGCCTTCCCAACAAAAGGATGTCCGGTTTCGTCCTCATTTTGCCCCGGTCCCTCTCCGACAAACATCACTTCGGCATTGTGGTTTCCCTCTCCGTAAACCATATTGATTCTTCCTGCATGAAGTTTGCAACGCCTGCAACTCGAAAGTATCGCACGATGAGCATGCAGCATAATATCCCTGGAATCAGCAATCAGAGAATCCTGATTTTCCTCAGTACAATCCTCAATCAGGTGCCACTGCTGCTCAAGCAAATCATCCAGATGATCCACATGAGAGGCAAAAATATTCATAAAATCTGTTTTTCTCTGATCATTCATTGATTACTCGTCAAAAACACCTTCAGGAGAACGATATCCCCTGTCTGCTTCACCATATTCATCATCTGAGAGTTCCTGATCAAGAGCTTCCTCAAACTCTTCGCTCATAAGAAAATTTTTTACGGAGGAAATATGTATTTGTCTGTCTTCAACCATCCTTTGAAAAATTTCACGGGAAGCGTATGGAAGAATTTCAATAATCTCGTCGACCAACTCCTCCGGTTCAATATTTTCCATGTCAATTTCGTTCAGAAGTTCAACCAAATGTTCAAAATTAACTCCCACTCCAGTCAT
Organism: Bacteriovoracaceae bacterium; assembly: GCA_023137315.1. Lineage (GTDB taxonomy): Bacteria > Bdellovibrionota > Bacteriovoracia > Bacteriovoracales > Bacteriovoracaceae > JAGLPP01. The sequence continues at coordinate 19,412 of JAGLPP010000050.1, read as the reverse complement.
CGCCCCCATGAATTCCTGAAATGCCTGATCATTGCTAATCTGTTTTTTAAAATCAGGAACCTCGCTATCAGGTCTTTCAACTTTTTTTACAATCGTATCAATTCTGGAAGCCTCCTCATCCGTCTTGAAGTCAGTCAATTCTTTCGAATGTTCGACATGTGGTTTTTTTTCCGGACGTGGAAACCGCTGCCTTGCAATCTTCTCTTTGGGCACTTTTCCAGAAGTCCTTTGAAACTTATTCAAAAACATAAAAGTGGAAACTGCAAATACAACTATGCAAAGAAAAAAACGGCGCTTCATTTTTTCTCCTGTTCAACAACAAACTCTCGAGCATCCTTTTATACTTTTTAAGACCAATTGTTAAGTTTTGAAAGTGACTTCTTGACAAAGTGCGGGATTCCCACCATAACCTACTGAAAAAACAAAAAAAATTATGGGAATCCTCTGCACATTAAAAAATCTCAATCTCAGTTTCGGGTATAAAATCATTTTTTCCGATGCCCGTCTTTCAATACTCCATGGTGACAGGATTGGTCTTCTGGGCCTCAATGGAACCGGAAAATCATCCCTTTTCAAAATTCTTACGGAAACTGTCTCCCCTGATACAACATCTCCACAATTCGAATTTGATAAAAACACAGGAAAAGACGGCCCACAATATAAATTCTCGGTCTTTATGGTTCCGCAGGAATTGCCTCTTGAAGAAAACGACGACATTACCGTAAAGGATTATATCTACCGATTTTATCCTGAACTTGAAAAAATACACAACGAACTAAAAAAAATCCATCTCGAACTTGAAGAAAATCATGAGAATGCAAATCAACTTATCCAAAAACAAAAATCACTTCTTGAACAGTTCGAACATCTGGATGGCTGGAGACTTTCACAAAATTTTGAATCATATCTGAAACTTTTTCATATAAATAACCTTGAAGCAAAAGTACGTAATCTTTCCGGTGGAGAACAAAAAAAAATTCTCCTGTCCCTCGGATTTTCATCACATGCCAACCTGATTCTTTGGGACGAACCAACCAACCACGTGGATATTGATACGATTAAACTATACGAAGAAGAGCTGCTTGGATTTGAAAAAACCTTTATGATTGTGACTCACGATCGTCATCTTCTTGGCAGGGTCGCCAACAAAATCTTTCATCTCAAAAATGGAAAGATCGAACGTTTTGACGGTAATTACACGGCATATCTTGAATTTCTACATGAAAAGGAAGAGGAAAGACAAAAACTTGTCACAAGGCTTGAAAACACACTACGACGTGAAGATGCATGGATGAGACAGGGAATCAAGGCCAGGGGAACAAGAAGCAAAAAACGTGTCGAGAATCACGGTAATCTTAAAAAAACAATTACCGGATTCAAACGTCTGGCCAAAGAGGAGCTTAATCTTGCAATCTCCCATTCCCAAAGACAAACAAAAAAGCTGATTCAATTCAATGAAATTTCTTTTTCATACACGGATAAAGGAATTTTTAATGACCTTTCATTCACTATCTGGAAGAAGGATAAAATCGGCCTTCTCGGGCAAAACGGAATTGGAAAAACCACGTTATTGAATCTCATTTGCGGTAATCTCTCTCCGCAGAAAGGCGACATAAAAAAAGCGGAGCATTTACTCATCCAGCACTTTACACAAAAAAGGGACGAACTTGATCCGGAAAAAACCCCGTTTGAACTTATTGGGGACGGCAATGACCATGTAAAACTTCCTGACGGACGACATCAACATGTTATCTCATATTTTGAAAGTTTTCTTTTCAAAAAAGGAGAAGTTCATCGTCCAATAAAAACCTTCTCGGGTGGTGAAAGAAATCGTCTCCAGATGGCCTTGAATTTAAAACGGGCCGGAGACCTTCTTATCTTTGACGAACCAACCAACGACCTTGATCTGGAAACACTGGAACTTTTGGAAAAAAAACTTTCCGACTTTGATGGTTCCCTTATCCTCATAAGTCACGACCGTACATTTTTGGATAAAATCACCAACAAGATCTGGCTTATCAGGGAAGGTGGTCTTGAAAAGTTTGATGCCGGCTATTCCCAGGTTGAACCATGGTTGGAAACACTGATGCTGGAAAACGAATTAATTGAAAAACAAGTCCGACAAAATCCAGTAAAAAAACAAAGTGAACCTCAAAAAAAGAGGGCATTATCCAACAAAGAAAAAATACGACTTAAAACAATTGATTCGGAGATCATGCAGGCAGAAAATGAACTCATATCCATAGAGGATGAACTCGCTGAATTTGATTTCTCATCCATGGATGATGATAAGCGTAAAAGATATTCAGAGCTTTCACAAAAAAAAGAAAAGTCCGAAACAGAACTCCTTGAACTCTACGAGGAGATGGAAACTCTTAAAGAACTGTAACAAGGGACAAATCACTGACCAGGATATTACCTAAAAAGATATTGGAACAGTACTCCAAATTGTGCTAAATTCAAACAAACGTTTGAATCAGATAATCAATAATTTACTGGAGTACAGTATGAAATATTCAAGCTTTATTGTCCTGTCTCTTTTAACCTTTCAACATACTCATGGAAGTGTGAATTTTACGCTCTCTGAAAAATCACTCGCAAAACTTATCAAAGGCAATCCACCAAACATCAAACTGATTGAGGCAGCCTTTTTGGGAACAGTCCATGCACAAAAGAATGTTCAGGAGAAATTATCCTGGAATCTAAAGGCACAAACCTCACACTTCGACACAAGCGAAAAACCATATTCAACATCAGATCAAATCCAGGGACCAAAACAATACCACTCACTTGGTGTTGAACGAAGTTTCAAATACGGCCTGAATCTTGGTGTCTCAGCCTACTCCAGGCAGGCAACAACGGCCGTAACTTCACAGGGACTCACATCAAAATTTAAAAATGCCACCACCTCTGGTTTATCGATCAATTTTGGTATCGACCTTTACAAGGATCTATTTGGGAAAAAAACCAGGGCCGATCTTGACATCCTTCGTTTTGGAAAGGAAAAAGCGGCAATAGAAAAGGATATTCAATCAAAGGCCTTCCATCATCAAGTCAGAAAAATATACTGGTCTTTGGTTGCCAATAACGAGAAGCTGAAAATCTCCAGCGAACTTCTACTTAACTCCGAAAAACAGGCGAAAAATGCAAACAAACGCTACAGCAGTTCCGTTGCCGACTCCGGCGAAGTTGCCAAGTTTGAATCACAAGTTGCATTCAGAAAAGCAAATATCATCTACCTTGATTATCAAAAAGAAATGCTTCTTTTGAGTCTTAAGGAAATCATCCCGGAACTTGCGGAAAAAAACGTTATCCTTTCTGAATACAACCTCGACAATGTTGTATCCGAAGTTATCTCCTGTACCACAAGAATCAGTTTACTACCTGAAGTTCCACTAAATTTCACAAGATATGACGAGCTTGTTGAGGCACTAAACAATCAATACGCCAGTCAAAAAAAATCCACAAGAACTCATTCCGATATTGATCTGAAGCTTACTTCCAATTTAAAAACACTTGGAAAGGCACAAGGTTACAGTGAATCATTTGATGCCCATAATAACAACAGTGGAACAAGTTATGAAGTCGGTCTCATGCTGACAATCCCTCTTGGAAAAAAGAAATCATCCACCGAGGAAGTCAAAAAACTTCTTGAAGAAAAAAAATATCTTGCCACACAAAAGTCATCTCTTGGAAAAATCAAGACATTTCACTATCAAATAACAAAAGAGATTGATCTTCTGAAACAGGTTTGCAAAATGCAGAAAATCAATTCCGAAAAACTCGCCCATTCACTCAAAATAACAAGAAAAAAATACCACCAGGCGAGAACCAGTGTTTACAATCTCATCAACGACCAGGACGGCCACCTCCAAAGCAAATTAAGTGAGATCGACACAAAACTGGTAATAGTCACAACACTCTTGGATTATTTTGCAGTCTTCACCGAAATTCCATGTGATTTTAATATAACGGAGATTCCATGAAGCTGATTGCTGATTTTTTCATAAGGAACGCCAAACTTACAATTGTCATTTCCGCACTCATTGGCGTCTTTGGAATACAAGGAATCATCAGGATGAATGCAGAATCATTCCCTGCAGTCGATTTTGCAATGGCCACAATCGAAACCTTCTACAGTGGCGCTTCCGCCGTGGATATTGAAGCTAAAATCACAAAACCTATTGAAGATGAAATTAAAAGCGTATCCGGAGTGAAGGACATTCGCTCAATCAGCCAACCTGGACGAAGTTTCATTTTCGTCCGCGCTGATATTGATAATGTAAATGTCGAACAGGTCATGAACGATCTACAAAAGGCCGTTGACCGCGTCAGTAACCTTCCCAAGGATCTTGAAAATGCCCCCAAATTTTCGGAACTAAAATCAGAGGAGTTTCCAGTTATGCAGATTGCTGTTCTCGGCAGCAATAAAAATCGTTTCAGGGATCTGGTAAGTGACGAACTTAAAACTGAAATTGAAGATAATAAAAATGTCTTGAAAGTGGATCTGATGGGCCACAGAAAAAGACAATTTGTAATTCATCTCGACAAGAAAAAAATGGAACTGTTCCATATAGGAGTTAGTGAAGTAATCTCCAAAATAAAGCTTAGAAACATTAACGTTCCTGGAGGAAGTCTGAAAGATGCCGTAATCCAGAAACTCGTCAGGATTGAAGGCAAGATAAAAAACAAGAACGAACTCGACAACATCCTCATACGCTCCAACTTTTCAGGCAGGCAAATTTTTCTAAAAGACATTGCGCTGGTTGAAGATGGAATGGAAGACGGATTGGTTCTGTCTCGATATAACGGAAAGCCGGCAACAATGGCCATAGTCACAAAGAAGGCAGGCGTAGACACAATTGATCTTGCAAAAAATGTGGAAAAGAAACTGAACATCTTTAAAAAAAAATATAATGATAAATTGAAATTTGTCGTATTCCACAACGAGGCTGACAAGGTCACCAAACGTCTTGGGATTCTAGAATCAAACGCCTTATGGGGATTCTTTTTTGTTATTTTTTTCCTATTCGTCTTTCTACCAATTCGAATAGGATTGGCCGCATCACTTTCTCTCCCACTGATAATTCTGGGAACTTTTGGAATCATGAACGCCTGGGGCATGAATCTGGACACTGTTTCCATACTTGCTCTTGTTATCGCCCTCGGAATGATGGTGGATAACAGCGTCGTTATCAGCGAAAATTATACAAGACTCCGACAAAACAATCTCTACCCAAAAGATGCAGCACTTACCACCATTAAAAATCTATGGGCCCCTATTACAGCTACCGCCTTCACCACAATTGCTGCATTTTTACCAATGCTTGTTACCCGTGGAATCATGGGTGAATTTATAAAATTCATTCCAATCATTGTGACTTCTGCCCTTCTCTTAAGTCTTATTGAAAGTTTTTTTCTGCTTCCAACCAGACTGACAAATATCGCCTCAAAAATCCAGCTTCAAAAAAATAAAACAGGAAAAACAAGCACGCACTGGTTTCAAAAACATATCGCTTCAAACTTTGAAAAAATGATGGGATACCTGATTAACAGACGATATCTGGTATTTTTGGGATTTATTGGAATTCTTGTAATTTCATGGTTTTTCATGCGCATGACCCCATTCAATCTTTTTCCAAAAAAACAAACAGAGATATACTTCGCAAGAATTGAAATGCCAAAAGGAACAAGGTTGGAGGTCACTTATGACAAGCTGGAAGACCTCTCTTCTGCAATCAGCAATACGCTTGGAAACAAAATCAAATACATCATGGGAAAGGCCGGAACCTCGGAAAACAAACTTGGAGACAGCAAAGGGAAGGATGGAAATAACCAAGGCGCACTCATACTGTATGTTTCGGACTACGCAAAATACAACATCCCGTACTCCAAAATCCTGAAAAAACTTGAAACCATCAGGATTGATGGTATCACCAATATCTCCTTTGAAGCCGCAGTTCACGGTCCTCCGGTTGGTGATCCAATCAATGCCACCTTTCGCTCAAACAACAACGAATCAATGGAAACAATGCTAAAGAAGGTAGTTGGTGAACTTGGCAAAATAGACGGCATTTATGATCTAAAAGTAAAAAACGTTGTCGGCAATAACGAAATTTTTGTAAATATTGATTTTAAAAAAGCCGACAGACTTGGACTTGCTGTTAAACAGATCGGTGATGCCGTTAGTGCCGCCGTTTCCGGAAAAATTGTCTCCAATGTCACCTTGGATAATAAAAAAATTGACCTCATGCTCCGTCTGCAGGGTGATTACAAAAAAAATCTTTCTGATCTAAAAAAACTACTAATCATGAACAAGCAGGGAAATCTTGTTCCCCTTTCCAAAGTCGCCGATTTTACGGAAAGGCCTGGAGCACCACATATTTTCAGATATGACTTCAAGCGCTCCAAAACACTGACTGGAAATGTTAACCAAAAATTCATTACATCGAGAAAGGCAAATAAGCATCTTCTGAAAATCTTTAACAAATTCTCAAACGAACATTCAGACGTTTCAATAGTTTTCGGAGGGGAAGAGGAAAACACCAAGGATTCAATGCAAAGTCTGCTGGACGCTTTACTGCTGTCCCTTATCTGTATTTTTGGATTACTCGTTTTTATTTTTGGAAGTTTTCTGAGGCCTTTTATAATCATGACGACCATTCCACTTGGACTGTTCGGCTTTTCAATCGCTTTTTATTTTCATGATGAACCACGAAGTTTTCTGGCCCTCATCGGCTTGATCGGTCTTGGTGGAATCATCGTCAACTCTGGAATCGTTCTCATCAGCTTTATAGAACAAATGAAAAGAGAAACGACCTTTTCTCTACATGAAATTCTGGCAAAGGCCTCAAGTGTCAGACTAAGAGCGGTTGTTGTCACATCACTCACCACCGTTGCTGGTTTAATGCCTACAGCTTACGGCATCGGTGGAAAAGATGCCACACTAATCCCCATGACTCTTGCAATGGCTTGGGGACTTACGAGCGGAACCGTTTTCACGCTTATCTGGATTCCATGCGCCTATGCCATCAACGAGGACATAGTCAATTTTTTTAAACGTATCTGGTTGGCAATGTTCCCCAGCGCGACTTTGCCGGATATGGACTACTATCCTCCTGATCAGGAAAATGAAACAAGCAACAGTGGAATGAAACAATGACCGGTCCGACAGATACAAAGAAAAAAATATTCAAGGCGGCAAACGAACTCTTTGCTCATCTTGGTTATGACGGTACGTCCATTCGCGATATTGCCAACAAAGCTGAAGTCAACGTTTCTGCAATTAATTATCACTTCAAAAACAAGGAAATCCTCTATATTGAAATCTTTAATCACAATTACAACTGGCTCAAGGAGGAAATTGTTAAAATCAGGGATAAACATCCGGATGATGTTAAAAATTTTGTTTGGGAAATGTTTTCAACACTGGTTGGCCACGGACCACAGATAAGAAATTGCTTCAAATTTATCCTTGATGACAACGTCGTTAATCTGAAGGAATGTAAAAAACGATGCCACATCATACCTTACGGCCCTCCCGGCGGTGAAATCCTGATGGATGTGATTAAAAATGAGGTTGGAGAAGGTGTTTCAAACGTTGCAATTGATTGGGCCGTACATAATATTTTCGGATTTACAACACATTACTCCCTGATGTTTAACTCAAAAATTATCAAAGAACATCTAAAACAGACTATTAAGTGCAATGAAGAAACAATGAAACTTGATATATTACTTTACGTTGAGGCTATTATGGAATTTATAAAAAACCATCCTGAAAAATTCCAAAGGATGGAATAACCACCACTATTACTCAAGTAATTTACATCTTTTTCCTCATTGATGAAAAACTAAAATTCCGTTAACTTCTACATATAGCCTATAAGGGGACAAACAATGTCAATTAATTACGATTCCGCCATTCTTGTTGTTGATGATATGCCGACAATGAGAAGAGTTCTTGCAGGCATACTCAAAAACATTGGATTTAAAAAAATTTATGAGGCAAAGGACGGTGTTGATGCCTTAAAAATTTTAAGTAGTGATGGTGATAAAATCGAACTTACTATTGTTGACTGGAATATGCCAAAACTGAACGGAATGGACCTTTGGCGCAAGATGAAAACGATTAACGAGTACCAACACATCAAATTCATCATGGTTTCCTCGGAAAACGAAAGGGCCAATATCATGACGGCCCTCAAGGAGGGAGTTACCAATTATATTGTCAAACCTTTTGACCCAAAAACCATCAAGGATCGTATTGAAAAGGTTTTTGGCTAATCTACCAGAATACCCGACTATTTATGTTCCTGTCTTTATTCCAAACAGTACTAATTTAAATACTTATTTTTCCGATAATTAACATAGGGTAAACTTTTGAACCGGGCAATAAGAGGAAATGCCTTTGCCCATTATACAAAATGGAGATTTTTTGAACGAAGAAGTTGAATTTGATCCTCACAAGAACCTGTTGAATAAATTCCCGACAATATTCATCACTGCGTGGATACTCATGTGTACTATCGGTATTACTGGGATTTTTATTGTTTATATTTCCGCCTATAACGTGAATCAAATTCATCAAAAAAACCTGATCCAGTTGTCTCATTACAAAAATCTTGAACACAAACTTGTCCTTCTTTCAAAAACAATAATCAATGCTTCAAACGCTGACGAATCAACTATTCAAAAACACTTCAAAAAATCCAAAAATCTGTTAATACAAATCAATAAAAAACTCGAAGAATCAAGCACAAAAAAAACACATATCCCAAAACACGCAGAACGTTGGCATACGAGTTGGACCACTTTCAACACAAAACTAATGTACGCAATACAAAAAAACTCACTTCAACAATCCACCTACCTGCAAAAGGAACTGAAGAACAATGTACGGATGTTAAAAAACATCAACATTTTTTTTGAAAAAGAAATTTTTCAAAAACTGGAAAATTCAACAAGACTTGCGCTATATTTCATTTGCCTGATGATAACATTGTTAATTGTGGGCTTTTTGCTTGGGACCACCATATTCCAAAGAGTCACCAGAAACATTAAATCCCTTTTAAATGTAATCATGAAAAGTAAAAAAAATAACGAAAACCTTTTAAACAACCTTGGACATGGATTCCTTGTCTTCGACGAACACGGCAATATCCAGAAAGGTTGCTCAAAGGCCACCATAAAAATCTTCGGAAGTGATCCCACTGGGTACAAATTCCATGAAATTATTGATATTGATTCCGATTATCAAAATCTAATGAAAGACTGGTACCAAATGATTTTCTATGCCAAAAGGGACTTTGAAGATATTCTTCCGCTGGCACCGCAAAAATACGACACCGGAGAAAAATTCATAAAACTTGATTACAGGCCAATCTACGATAATCACGGACAGAACATCGAACATATTATTTGCATTGCAACAGACGAAACAGAGATAAGAAAACTAAAACAGGAAACAAAAAAAGAGCGCGCCATCGTTGACATTATCATGATAATCCTGAAAGACCGAAGATCATTCAAGGATTTTTTACACGAAACCACCAGGCTGATATCGTATCTGAAAGACATTACTTCAAATAATTTTAATATTGGACACATTAATGAAGTGCTGAGGGTTACCCACTCTCTGAGGGGCAACACCTCTACATACCATTTTTTCGATATCAGTAAAATTGCCGCTTCTCTGGAAGAAATACTTATCTTAATGAAGGAGAAATCCAAAAAAGAATTTTCCCTCATTGTTCCGTCCGTGAAATCCAAAATATTGACAATGGAACAAGCATATCACGATTTTCTGGAGGAACATAAATTTATCATAAACTCACTCATAGAGGAAAAAAACGATCATATTTATGTTCCAATAAATCACATCAAACAAATGAATGAAATACTTAAAAATCAAACAGGGGGAGACTCTCACCCTTACGAACTATTTGTCGATAACTTTGTACTTCAAAAAATCAGCGATCTTTTCAAAAGATTTGAAACAACTGTTGATGAAATCGCAACTTCACAAAACAAGGAAGTTCACTTATACCTTATTGGATCAACCATAAAAGTTTTCGCATCTGCCTATAAATCAATTCTCTCAAGCATGGTCCACGCCTTCAGAAACGCTGTAGACCATGGGATAGAAAGCGACGAGGAAAAGTCTGCCACAGGAAAGAAGGAACCTGGAATAATCTACGTAAACTTCGAAAAATTAAAGCGTGATAATATGGATTTTGTTGAAATTACGATTTGTGATAATGGAAGAGGCATCTCTCCTGAAAGAATCAAACAGTTGGCAATTGATAAAAAGCTAATCTCTCGCGCAAACATAATGAACAACGAGGAACTCCTGCAGCTTGTATTCATTCCCGGACTATCCTCAAAAAAACAGGCAACAAACATATCTGGACGCGGAATAGGACTTGATGCAATTAAAATTGAAACTGAAAAAATCGGAGGATGGACCGATTTTTATTCAGAAGAGGGAAATGGCTCAAAACTCGTCGTCACCGTACCAATTATTGTCGATCCATATTTCGTTCAAAAAGAAAAAAATATTCCGATACAAAAAGCATCTTAAAATCCAATATTCGAATATTATTCACGACGATCAATAACACTTCTCAGCTTACCTGTTCGCCTGTTTTGAACAAGATCATTATGCAGGACAATCTCAATTTTGATCGGATGAATAAACCCCTCCTCCATGGCCTCCTTGAACATTTTCCTCTGTCCATAGAAAATTTCCATAATATCCGTAAGATCGGCATTAACCTGTTGGATATACCTGTCAAACACAGCAATACGCCATGTGAGTTCATCCTTTCCATCATAATGCTCTATAATTAATTGAAAATTTGAGATATATTTCCTGCGTTCATACAATGACAATACGTCTAAAAAATCATCACGATTCATCGTAACCGGACCAATCCTGGCACCTTCTTCTGATCTTCCACCAAGAAGAAATCTTGTTCCACGTAGTTCCCCATTCACTACTTCCGTACTCACCCACTGCGCCTTGTCTCCAACAGGATATCTGATGATTGGCATAAGTTTTCTTGCCAAATTTGTGAAAATCAGCCGACCTGGAACATTCAATTCAGTAATAGATTCACCCGTGTTTTCATCAACAAGCTCCATAATGGATGAATCCGAAAAAACACAATGCTCTCCCGGGCCGCAACTTTTATCAACATACCCCAAATGTCCACCATCCACACTTGCATAACCTATGGATGAAATTTTCACTCCGGGAAAACAATCAATAAGCCGTTCCCTTTGGTCTCTATAGAGTTCCTCTCCTCCATAAAGAATTTTTTCGATATTCAAATTCACATCTTTTTTCTTCAAGGCAGCAACAAAATTCATAAAAAATGTTGGCACACCAGCAAGAACGTTAACATTAAAATCCTGAATAATCCTGATCAATTGCTCGGGCGGACACTTGCCGGCGACTGGAAAATGAACAACCTTGGTCCTGGCATGTTCAAGAGATTTCATTATAAAAATGAAAGAAGCATATAATTCACCACTGTAGAAAAGATTTACGACCCGGTCTCCTGGAGACAAATTGCTCTGATCAAGTCCCATGCCAAAAATCTGTGTAAAGTTTTCCCATTCTGTTTTCGTAAAAATTGAAAACTTTGGATGTCCAGTGGTACCACCACTTTTCAAAACAATACCGTCGGAAATAGCACCCGTTAAAAGACTGTTTTCGGAAATATTATTTGCCATCCAGAATTTTTCCTGTTCTATCACTGGAAGATCCTTTAACTGGAAATTTTCAGGATCAATATTCTTATATAGCTCACCATAAAAAGAGGAATTTGCCATGGCAAACCCTACAATCTCTTTCAATGTGTAAACTTTCTTCATTAGATCACCTTCTATCCAAAACCCTGATCAACTTCCCACTTCCGACTGTCCTGACAAACTGGGATTCTTCAATTTTCCCAACAATAAATTCCAGGCACCTCTCTACCTTCACAACCTCGTTTAAATCCAAATAATTATTTAAAATGATTTCCCTTACATCCAAATCTGAAGCAAATTTTTTCTCCAGATTCAGTGTGAGGACATCACCGACACTGCCATCTTCAAGAACAATCTGAAACCGACCGGCATAAGAAAGCTCTTTCTTCAATATTTTTTCAAAGACCGTATAGTTTAAAAACGGACCTCCGGCCTTAAAAATATCCCCCAAACGCCCCAAAAGCTCGAAGCGTGGTGAATCACTGCCACAGGCACATCGTCCTTCAACCCATCTTCCGACATCTCCTATCTCATATCTTTCCACGGCCATGGCCTCACGCTCAGGCGTTGTAATAATCAAACGTCCAGGTTCATTTCCATTCACTGGTTCATCCAAATCCATCTTTAAAATTTCAAAAGAATGAAGATTATCATGTAAATGATGAATATTTCCCTCTGAAAAACGACATTGGTATCCCAACGGACCGGCATCAACACTTCCGTAACTTGCGGACCTGATCAACTCAACACCTATCTCACATTTTAAAAATTCTCTTTGCTTTTCAGGTAAGTACTCTCCTCCATAGAAGATTTTTTTTATCCCACGATACTCTCTAAACAAATCAATATTATTATTAATCATCTGCAAAATATAAGATGGCATTCCGATAATAACATCAATTTTTTGCTCTATAATTGTACGGGCAACAAATGTATGATCATGCCAGGCTCCCATCGTATATTGATAGGCTTTGAGATATTCCAAAATCGTAAAGAAGCTGATCATGCCTCCGTACAGACCTCCTCCGAAAAAAAGATTCATAACCCTGTCCTTGTCGGGTTCAAGGCCCGCGGCATAAAGACCTTCCGCTGCACATCTCATTTGCCAATGATAATCATCATAGGAAAAATAAGAAAGTGCTGTTTTTCCCGAACTTCCACCACTTTTAAAAAATAACCTTGTTAATCTATTATCCGGAACTAAATTTTGAAAATCCTCCTTGGTGGAAATTTTGTTCCTTTCCACTGGGGTTTCAATAGTTTCTCTCGCACCAAAACGGTAAATCCCATCGGCCCCATTCATTTGTACCCTCACCTTCCGTGTAAATTCCTGAAGAGCGAAACAACCATCATGTGGTTCCCCCTCATAGGTTTGGAGCATCTCCCCAGGTCGTGTAATTCTGCTGACTCCGGCACCAATCAGACATGAAATCAAATTGTTGGATTTTTTAAAGTCACCAACCAATGCGGCCGTCTGTAAATAATTTCTCCATGGAAAAAGATTTTTACAAATTCGATCAGAGGGAAGTGGTTTTATCCAAATTGTACGATAAAGCGGTGAAGCTTTAAGCTCACTGTTTTTTTCAACAAGAATTCTCCAATCCTTGTTTTTTCCCTCATAGACAACAGAGCCGTCAATCAAAGAATCCAATTTGCAAAGTTCTGTAACATTTGTGATCTCACTTCGCTGCTGCACTTCCAGTTCTTTTTGTGGATTTTTTTCTGATTCCCGTTCAAAAACAACGGAAAACTTTTTTGCAAAACTTTTGACTTCTTCAAAGTCTTCCGTTTCAATAAAAATACATTGCGGGGAAGAACATGCCTGCTGCTCCATATTGATACAATCCTGCGCCATTAATGTCATCTGCCCATCATCACTTACAAACTCACTTGTGACATAGGCAAAAGATATCTTGTGTCCCCAGGAAATTATCCTTGTCTGTGCGGACGCCATGTTTTTTACTTCCGTTACGGCCTGATCTCCTCCCCACACGGATATACCGTTACTGAGAGAAAATATCTTTGCAAGTTTTCTCCTTTCTTTTGAAGAAATCCTCAGGGCAATCACATAATCCTTCAAGATATTTTGCGAATCACAATTACATAAAAGTTGAATTGCATGAAATGGAAAGTCAGATTCTTTTGAACTGACTTTTAATATATTTATATTTCCGGAAAGAAGTCCTTCAACCAACGCAAGAAAAGCGACTACAGGTGAATTTGAAGGGGTCACATGTGTCAGGACTCCAAGAGGTTTTGTCGATTCAAAGATATTCTTCTCATAAGATACTCTTTCAAAATCCTGATAACCAAGCCCTCCAAGCTCCTTGACAACTTTGGCCTTTAATTTTTTCGTCCCCATGAATTCAAAAAGATCACGGAATGACAAATCAATATCTTTCTGTGAAAGTCCTTTATCCAAAAGTATTTTTCCAAAGAATTTTTTATCAAATGCTTCAATAAAACCTGATGCGGCCCTTATTACAATTCCCGGGGAAAGCGGACGTTCCATGGCAGCAGCAAGTTCCGCAGGAAGAATTTCGATAAGCTCATCAAGTCTTGCATCATCAATCCACTGTCCTTTCCATAAATGCCTGTTCATTTTTAAAAATCCTTTAAAAGTTCCGCCGCAGCTATGGCACAGCTTCTATTCTTACTAACACCAGCTCTTCCCTTGACTTCAAACCATGGAGTTCCAAGTTCGCAATCACAATCGTTCGCATCATGCAATACCGCCAGATCCCCCATAAGTACGCTGTTGGCCGGAACCGACGTGATATAAGGTGACACAAAATTCAAATAACCGATTTTATCATATCCCAACACTTCGAGAGTCTTTACATCACGTATAAGTACCTTGGACCAGACAGGAACATGAAAATGATGCTTGCTGCATTCAATGTATGGAACACAATGCTCAACCGATCCAAATCCATCCCTGAGTCTTTCATTTGGAATCCCCAACATCTTGGATGCAAGCGCATAGAATTCCTCCTTGGAAATGGCCTTGTCTTGATGGGATTTCCATCCTCCTCCAAGAAAAACCAATGAATCTTTACTGAGCTTAAGCGGAGAAAAACCAAGTTTTTCCATTTGCTTCAGAGTAAAATATAAAAATGACGGAAAACCAAAAATCCTTACAGGCAATCCTTCCAATTCATATTTTTTCAAGGCCTCAATACAACCAAAGAGATCAAATTTATGATTTTTATCCCCAGTATAGCGAAGAGCATACCTGGCCTCATTAACAGGAGCATATTTACACAGAAAATTATCAGTAAAGGCCGTTCCCAGTTTGCTTCCCTCCTCCGGTTCATGGCCATACAAAAGATAGTTTGTTGGAGAATCGGGAGTTATCCATCCATAACACCTGTAAATCATATCCACCATTCTTTGAGCTGATTGAATGGTCCACTCATCAAAAAAGATTTGTGACTTTTGTCCAGTCGTTCCCGACGAGGTGAGATGAAGAAAGACATCATTGCGGTCAATGGAAAGTATTTCGTGTTTTTTAAAAAAATTTGCCAAAATATATGGTATTTTTTCAATATCGGAAATACTGCGAATACTCCGAGGATCAAAAGAGTGTGAATTCAAAAGATCATCATAAAAATGACAGTGTTCACAATGCCAAAGAAGAACTTCCTTCATTGCCTCCACAAAAAGATCATTGGTTTGATCATTTATCTCATATGGATCTTCAAGAAGACAAAGCTTCTCGACCGATGCCAATTTACTTTTATCAGAAACAGAAGGATACTTTCCCATCAACCAACTCACTCCATTTTTATTCCACAAGTCCACAACCTATTGTTTTTGCAACCTGTTGAATCATACGTTTTTAATGTCTCTTTAGGATATTTTTCCCACTTTTATCCGACACTGGTGCCATGTATCATGGAATAGTGTGGTTTTAAAGTTTCAATGAAAATTATTCACTGAAATCGACAGTTTAACATATTGAAATCACATCGAAACAAGGTGCCATGGAGTATAAATGCGTAAATTATTGATGACTCTCGCTATTCTTTTGGCAACCACACTTTTTATCCACCATCATGCAAAAGCGCGAAAACCCGCCGTAGAACCGGTAACAGGCCTTTCAATTGACAATTACGAACATGTTCCGCCCGAAAATGCCCGTGGTTATGAGTGGAAATATGGAACCCCCAAAAAAATAGTTCCAGAAAGCACAACCAAACGCGCACAAAAAAACCTCAGACCTCCGGAAATTGAACAGGAATCGGGTAACGGATTTCTTTCGACAATTTTTATTCTATTTATAGTTCTTTTACCATTGGCAATATGGATATCGCTTTTCATCGGACTCGGCAAAAACAGGAAACTTCCAGAAGCGTCCGAGAATCTTCCAGACAATGTCACTGATCTTATTAAAGAAAAGAAAGATGACGAAAATGAAGACTATAAATTCCCAAAGGCCTCTTAAAACGTCTTCCAATTACCGCCTTTATCATAAAAATAGACCCGCGATAAATTTGAAAACTTTACCAATATTTCCTTGAAACCATCACTGTTTAAATCACTTACACCAACCTCATATTTTCGACGATGATAATTCAGCCTTCCATCCCTGAACTCATGCCAAATCACAGGTCCCTTGAACATCTTCAAGGTGGACAGCTTCCCCTTGTCCAAGCTGATAAAATACAACCTTGCCGTTGCATTATATTCTGTATAATTCTGTGCACCCTCAAAAAAATGAACAATCATAACTCTTGAAATCGGTGATAATCTTTTTAACTGGATTTTATAAATACCGGCATTTTTGCCCTTAACATCAAATGAATATTTTCTTAGAAGTTTTTTCGTATGTGAATATATATGTAAATTACTCTCCCCGCCGGCCTTCTCAAAAACAATTCCTTCCTTAATCCCGTCCCCATTTAAATCAAACTGGTACAGTGGAGTTCTGGCCCTGATATCATAAACTGTCTCTTTTTTTGCATCAAGCTGATCATCTCTTTTCAAAAAAAGATCACGATAGTATCTTTCATCCTGGGCGACCACCTTTTCAACAACAATTGAAAACAATAAGAAAAAAATTATAAACTTCATCATATCCTATCCATCTTACCAGAATGATTAGTGGAGTCCAGCGCTAACTAAATGGTATTCATTTAATTACGTGACGGCCCATACTGAATAGGTTAGATTGTGTTAGCAGAGTTCAGGCCGGAGGAAAAATGAAACTGAATTTACCAATGGTAAATTTTATAAATGAGACGAGCAGGAGGCGAGTCCTCCCTGCAGTAGCATTTTGAGCAGGAGCGAAAAATGAAACTGAAATTGGCACTATTAAGATCACAAGCACAAGTCATTGTTAAAACATTTGAAAATAATGAGTCCATTGACGAACGAATTATTGATCTGGAAGATCTTAAAAATGAATGTGTCCAGGGACTTCTCTGTCAAAATCATCTGGAAAATGACGAAATGTTACAGTTTCTCAATGAAGAACATAAATTCCACCCAATTATGGATAGCGAACAGTTCAATATCAACGAAGACAGCTTCAGTTCCCTCGACTACGAAAAAGCAAAAACCATTTTGAATACCATGCAGGAGAGATGGATCTTATCAAACAACCTTACGCTGCTTGAAGAACTCTTCCCCACCATTAGAAGACTGGCTGATCTATGGGACAATAACCGTTCCGATTTCTTTGAAGAATTATGGTTTATTTTAAGAAATAATCTTGGAACCTCGAACCTTAAGATTATTTACAACGATATTCTGTATGGTGAAAAGACACACCAGAAAAACCAACTTGTACAAGCACGCATTGACGGTGAACGACTGCCACAACCTTTTGAGGGTGGCGAATTTGAAAAAAACCTGATGGAAAACTATAAGGGCCATTTTGCAAATAATTTTGAAATTACAGAATACGACAAGAGGCAGGGAAAATTGGTTATCACCAGTTCAATAAAGGAAAGCCCGACCATAGTCATGGGCGAGCTTTACCAGTTCAGTGGCCTGCAAAAGGCCCTGTTAAAGGCCTTGTTCGACGGAATTCAATAAACCAATACTAATCATTTGGCAGACCTACAACTTTTACATTCATCGTATAGCTTTCAAGTATGCTATTATCGTGCGTTGATCGTCCTGAAAGCGGTTTTGCCCCGTATTTTACGCATCTTGAATCAAATTCACAAATTCCATAACCAATAAAACCCACCAACTGGCCTCTTGCTCCCGGATCAGGCAACACCCTGAATTTCAATTTTTTTAATCCAATCTGAACCATCTTCCTTGTCACCTTGAAACGAACAATCATTCTTTTTCCATTATCGAAAAAAACCGGAAGCCTCCCATTTGGCATTGAATCCGTAACAAGAAAATCCTTTCCTCCTATATTCAATCTTAATCTGGTTTGTTGATTTAAAAATAACGGCCCGGACAAATAAGACAAAAAGCTTTTTCTTATGACCTCACAGAGTTTCGTATCACTAGCACTGGAACCGTCACCAATGTCAAAACATCTATCTCTCAACCTCGTCCAATGATCACCGTATTGTGGCACATGTTTTTTGGCAGTAATATCAAGTATTATTTCATCACCGGACTTTACCTGTGTCAGATCATAATTGCTGTTAAAAGAGATTTTTTCAGCACTGTTAATAAGTTTTCTATTAGCAACGGCCAAATCCGTTCCTTTTACAAAAAGAACATTATAGCTTTCACCAGGAAACAGCTTTGAAGTCAGTTTGTGGGATAAAACCCATCCACCATTCGTGTTCTGGTAAATTTCATCCAAACTTCCCTTGAAATCCGCCTTATGCACATCTCCATACAAATTTAATAATCCTCCATTAACATCAAATTTTATACCATGATCAAGCTCTCTTAAAAATTCCTCCAGCCTCATTCCCTTGTTTACATAATAAATTTCATGTCCCAGGCTATTATTCAAAACAACACGTGCACGATTTTTTCTGATGGTTTCCGTGATTTTTTTAAATGATTTTATCTCCGAATTCCTGTGACGCAATTTAAAATCAACCACACGAATCAAAAGCTGGGCCCTTTTCACAACAATGTCCTTAATCAAGCTGCTATCCAGTCCAACTTTAAAAATACTTATATCAGTTGAAAACGTCCGTGAATTTCCATTCAGTGAAAATTTTTGCCCCTGCAAAACATGTGAGCCAAACAGTAATATCTGCCTGCCAACGGCACTATTGTCATAATATAAAACTTCAACGGTTATCTCATCGAGCTCCACTACATCCTTTATATTACGAAAATTTACCGCGACATCCATTTTTAAAAAACCACTTCCCTTCTCGAGACTATCCCGCGGTTCTCCATACGTTTTCATGGCAACATAATAGGCATCATCAGACCACTCCCCAAGACACAAATAATCTTCAAAGAAATCATCCTTATATTCACTCTTGGAAAGATTCAATTTCTCAAGAACAAAATAAATGGATTGATTAAACGAGATATTCTTTTTCCTGCACGACTGTTTCATTTTTTCGCCTGTATCAGTCATACTCCAAAGACTTTCAATATTATTTTCATCCCGATATTTGAATCCAATTTGAACTTCTTCAACATTGACAACTTCAATCGCAGGCATCTCTTTTGCCTTGATATAATTTCTTGTCGAAAAAGAACTGCTGTTATTA
>JAGLPP010000005.1 GCA_023137315.1 Bacteriovoracaceae bacterium | reverse complement strand
TACTGGAAAAAACCGGTCTTTTTCAAAAAGAATTTTTCAGCCCGGACGTCTGGAAAGAGCATCCTGAACACTTCTTATGCAATTTTAAAACTAAATTTGAAAAGATATTTCTGGAACGTAAAATACAAATAAATGCCTTTGTTGCAAGGTCAACGAAAGAGTAACCATGTCCCTCGACGAAATAAGAGAACTAAAAGATAGAATCAAAAATATCCCCATCTCTCAAATCATTGGGAATTATATTTCTCTGTCCCGCAAGGGAAAATACTGGCTTGGTATATGTCCTTTTCACAACGATTCCAATCCATCATTACAGGTTAATGATGATCGCGGAATGTTCATGTGCTTCGTTGACAACATTGGCGGTGACGCCATCACATTCGTTCAAAAATATAAAAATCTGGATTTTATGGATGCCCTGAAGGACATCTGCGGTGTTGTGGGAATTTCGTGGGATGAGTATGTTGTCCCTAAAAATGAATCCAGCGAAATGAAAATGGGACGGAAAGTAATTTCCAGGGTTCAACTGATATATGAAAAATTTGCCCGCAAAAATGCCAGGGAAAAATTCAATACGTTTCTTCAGGCAAGGGGATTAAATCAGGAGACTGCTGACGAATTTGGTATCGGTTTTGCCCCTGGTACCAATACCATCACAAATTATCTTGAATCAATTCCCAATCAAAAAGAGAGAGAACTCGCCATCAATGTTGCTCTGGATATCGGACTCATCCTGCCGGACAATAGAAACAGGAATAATCATTATGATACATTCCGAAATCGTATAATGTTCCCGATAATGAATGGATTTGGTACTCATGTTGCCTACAGCGGCAGAGCAATTGACGACAATCAAAAACCAAAATACATAAACTCACGTGAATCGTTTCTCTTCAAGAAAAAGAACATCCTCTACGGTTTTCACATGGCAAAAAGCAGTATTCGCAACATGGATTGCGTAATTTTGGTTGAAGGTCAAATGGATGTCATTGCACTTCATCAACACGGTCTGAAAAATTCCGTTGCTGTCATGGGAATCGGCTTCACTGAAAATACTTTAAGAAATTTGAAAGCGCTCAGTAATAATTTCTATCTCGCTTTGGATTCTGACCAGGCCGGTATGCAGGCAATGAAAAGAATTAATGGACTTTGTCTTGAAAATGGAATCATTCCAAAATTTTTGGACTTTTCCCCCTACAATGATCCAGATGAATTTTTACAAAATTCTTCTGTCGATGACCTTAGAGAGCTAATGAAAAAATCATCTGCGTTTATCGATATATTAATCGCAAACGAGCTTCCAGACATCGTTCCAGAAATTCCCGATCAAAAACTTTCGGCCCTGAGAAAAATTTTTCCAATCGTGGCCCCGTTGGGCGATACACTATCTGCAACTGAACGATTAATTGAAAATGCAAATCAGCTTGGTATCAAATCAGATCCTGGACACATTATCAGCTTCTACAACCAGTTTTTAAAAGAAAATAAAAAGGTAAACATAGGTGCTTCGCACGGCGACAAAAAAGAAGTCAAAACAATCATCTCACCAGTTCAATTCCACCCCACTGTGAAGAAACCTATTAATAACACCGAAAAACTCCTCATACAGGAACTTGTACGCCATCCTGAATGCCTTCTTGACGCCAACCTGTTGAAATTACTTGATTATATCAGTAGTGAAGAAATAAAAAAATATATTTTTAAGTTAAGAGATTTCATCTGCGAAATAGACGAAGTCGAATATACGTCAATAGTGCTCTCGATAACCAGTACTGGAGATTATTCGATTGGACTAAAAGAAATTGTCGGAGCGGCCCTTTTTAAATATGAAAAGACTGAATTGAATGATAGTGTTGTGAACCGTCTTATTGGAGATTTCTCAAGAAAACTCTGTGAGGATCGATTGGTTGAAAAAAGAAGGGAATTAAAAGAGCTCCAGGGAAATTGTGATACTGAAAAAGAAGCTCACGCTTTAATGCAGAAAATTACAACTGTTGACAGAGATTTAATGGAACTCAAAAAACCACAAAGAAATGTAAAATAATCCTAGGAGATTTTAATGTCTGTTGTTGCCGCGTTTCTAAACTCCAAAGCATTTTCAAAACTTCTTATCAAGGGAAAGGATCAGGATTCTCTGACTCCTGAAGAAATCAATGAAGTTATTCCTGCTGGAATCGTTGATCCGGAATCGTTGGATGATATCATTAACAAAATTCTGGAAGTCAGAATTGATATCAAGGATCAGGTCAAATTTGAAACTGACGAGGGAATTCGCCTTGATGGAACTGAGATCATCGAGGAAACACTCTCGAAAGAAGAAAAGGCGGAACTAAGGTCTGCATCAACCGATCCTGTAAAGCTGTATCTTAAACGTATGGGATCAGTGGCATTACTCACTCGTGAAGGCGAAGTTGTTATTGCCAAGGAAATCGAAGAAGGTGAACGTGAAATCATCCTGTCATCACTGACCTCCACTCACGCCCTGAAGGAAATTTCAAGACTTACAGAAAGAATTCAATCCCAGGAAAACCCAAATGAGTTTGTTAAAGATCTTGTACGTGGACTTGATGACGAATCTCCACAAAAAGAAATTAATAAGACAAAAGATAAAATATTTGTTGTCTGTGAAAGAATCAACCTGCTTTTAGGTGAAGCTGAACAGGAAGATGGAACTCTTAAAAAATTCAACAGCCGCCAGGAAAAAGAATTTGATGAAATCTCGCAAATTCTTTCTGATCTGACATTTAATCGCAAACAGATCAATAGCTTTGTCGAACCGGTTAAAAGGTTCTTTCTTCAATTTCGCGAACTTTTTGATCATCAGGACCGTATCTTCAAATTTCTTGAGGTTGAAACATATGATAAATACCGCGTCATGTATGAAAAAATCATTGCAGACGATTCGTATAAGAGAAAACTGGCCAAGGATCTTTTCACCACAGACGCCAAGGTGGAACAATTGGTTAGAAATCAAGAAGACATAATTCGTAAACTACGAAGAATATCCATTGAAGCTGGAATGGAATTTTCAGAGATTGAAAAAGTTTACAATATTATTCTAAAAGGTGAAGAAAAAGCCGATCGTGCAAAATCACAACTGGTCGAGGC
>JAGLPP010000049.1 GCA_023137315.1 Bacteriovoracaceae bacterium | reverse complement strand
ATATGGAGCGAAAACAAGACATGCACAACGAGAATAATGACGTAATAAACAACGAAGAGGACCAATCACCCCCTCAAGAACATTCCGACGATAATAAAACTGAAAACAACGATCAGGCATCAACGCAGGATAATGAAAAAAGTGACACACGCTTCAAGGATGGACAAACAATAACCATGGTTAATGTCCGTTTTCCGGGAAATGCCAAGGCACATCCATTCCATGTTGGCCGAAAAAAAATTCTTTATGGCCAGAAAGTCGTTGCAATGAGTGACAGGGGAATGACCGTTGGATATATAAATTCATTTCCATATGACGTAACATTCAATAAATCCATGCTTCCAATCCGTTCAATTTCCCAGGTTGCAACAGACAACCATTTACAGGAAAAAAATGATTTCGCCGAAAAGGAAAAAGAAGCTGAACAAGTCTGCAAAAAACTTATTGAAAAACACAAGCTAAACATGGTCGTCACACACGTTGAATTAATCCAATTTGGCAAAAAGGTTGTCTTCTATTTCAATTCCCCCGGGAGAATTGATTTCAGGGAACTGGTAAAGGATCTTGTTGGCGAACTAAAAATGCGTATTGAACTTAGACAAATATCCGTCAGAGACAGGTCATCAGGTCTCGGTGCGGTCGCTTCATGCGGACAACAAACCTGCTGTTCATATTTTTTGAAAAATTCCGGAAACGTCAGCATCAAGATGGCAAAAAACCAGAACATCACACTTCTTCCTGGAAGAATAAACGGCGTCTGCGGACAGCTCAAATGCTGCATGAGATTTGAAAATGAAATTTATTCTGAAAAAAGGTCAAGACTTCCAAAAGAAGGTTCACTGGTCGAGGCAGTAAATGGGGATCGAGGAAAGGTGACAAGATTAAATATAATTGCTGAAACCTTTGAAATGATCACTGAACGTGGTCTCAAAAGACGGTATCATCATTCACAATATTCATCAAAAAACACCGCTCCGTCCGACTGGAACCTCTCTCGCAGATTTGACAATATCATTGATGAGACGTCCACGGTAATCGGAGTGCCTGAAAAACCTGACACCAGTAGCTGTAGCGAAGAACAGTCATTCTGCGAAGATTGCAATTGCTCAATGGATACAGTTGATAAAAATAAAGACAGTGCCGATGTCCCCAAAAAGGACAACGACGAAAAAACCCCCGATTCAAACGACGACAGCAAAATCAAAAAACAAAATAGAAGAAAAGACCATAGAAATCGGTATAAGAAACCAAACCGAAAATAATGACAACACATGGGACTAAGACTTTTACATACCTCAGACTGGCATCTCGGTAAAAAGCTCTTTAAAACCGACCGCACCTTCGAGCAAAAACTTTTTCTTGATTGGCTCATTGATCTTATAAAAGATGAAAATATACATGGATTGCTTGTATGTGGAGATGTTTTCGATTGTCCTCTTCCTCCGGCCTCGGCCCTGGAATTGTATTTTAATTTTTTATCACGACTCACATCACAAACCACATGCAAAATTTATATCATACCCGGCAATCATGACTCGGGAAAATTTCTGGGTGCCCCGTCAGGTTTTTTAAAAAAGCATAATATTCATATTTCAGGAAATTTACTAACCCCCGAAAACGATAACTTCCAAAAATCACATCTGGCCACCATTGAAGAAAATGGCATCAAGGCAAATATGGTTTTTCTTCCATATTTTCGAACACACGAAATATTAAATCTATATGAAAATTTCAAGGCAAATGGGCATTTATCAAAGATAGAAGAAGATGAGGATATATTCCTTCCAACACTGGAAACTTTCTTCAAACACATTCTTCAAACTGGTGAATCGCAGGCATGCAATATTCTTCTGGCCCATCATCTGTTTGGCGGTTTTGAAATGTCAGGATCAGAACAGATGATAAGTCTGTCATCCCTGGAAAGTATCCCATTTTCAATTCTTGAAAACCATTTCGACTATGCGGCCTTGGGACACATACACAAAACCATGGAGCTTAAAAAGAGTTCCCCGAACGCCCACTATTGCGGGGCCCCAATGGCATTTCGCTTTAATGAGAAAGGTCAAAAACATGTTATCCTGCTCGACATTGACAACGTTGAGAATAAACACCGTATCCAGACCAGAAAAATTCCAATCCCAGTCTCCAGAGCGATAGTCAGTCTTAAAATGAATGCAGACAACCATCAGGATATATGCGAAAAGTTTCTCGCAACATTACAGGATTCTCACCTTCCTCCACTCGTTGAAATCATTCTGGAACTTGCAAAACCGGATACCGAGCTAACGGACCGTATAAGGGAAAAAATACATTCGAGCAATGCAGACCTGATTTCGCTTTCCACTATTTTCCCCCAAAATAATGATATAAAACCGGATCACGAAGACAAGCTTCTTAACAATCTCAAAAATCCAAAACAGCTTTTCAGGGAATATTACACAAATAAATACCCTGACACAGACAGCGTACCTGACGATATCATTCATGACTTCATGGATCTTCTCCAGTATTCAAATGATATTAGATCCAATGAAGGGGCCTTGATGTGAGAATTCAGAAACTTGAATTGGAAAACATCACCTCCTTCAAGGGACGTCATGTCATAGACTTTTCCAGTGAAATTCCAGAAGACGAACTCTTCGCAATCACAGGCCCCACCGGCTCCGGAAAATCAACAATATTGACGGCAATCTCACTGGCCCTATTTGGAAAAAACTATAAAAAATCACTTTTCTCGGACGACTTTGTAACACTCGGGGAAAGCAAGGGTTCAATTTCCATGGATTTCATCATCCATGAAAAGAAATATAAGGCAACATGGGAATGCAGGATATTAAAAAAAGACAAGACCCCTCTAAAAAACACCATCGCTAAAAGAAATCTTTTTCACAACGGATTGGCACTGGATAAAAATGCAGAAGATGTACTTGATCTGAGCTTTGACCAATTCTGTAAAACTGTCATTCTAAACCAGGGGGAATTTTCCCGTTTCCTGACCAGCACTTTCTCTGAGCGAAGGGAGATTCTGGAAAGACTTTACGACGGGGAATCACTGGCATCACTAGGTCCTGACTTATCACAGCTCGTCCGCGAAAATGAACAAAAAATAGAAAACCTGAACATTCAAATCAAAAATTCACTCCCATTTGACCATGATGAAATTGAGCTGGCAAAAAATGAAACGCAAATAATCAATTCATATCTTGATCCTCTAAAAAAACACCATCTCGACATAAAACTTTATGAAAAAAATTTCCTGGACTTTATTAAATTAATCAAAAAAAAGAATGAATTTTCCGATCACATAGACAAACTTTCGCAAAAGAATCTTCTTGAACGGGAAACGCTAAAACTGCTCTTGAGCAAATATCATAAATCCGAAGAGCTGAAAAATCATTTTGAATCAAAATTCAACCATCAATCCCCACTCCTCAACCAGGCAATTTCCCTCAAAGGAGAAATAAATCTTCTAAAAAATGAATTAAAACGATTGGAAGATAATCTAACAGAGAACAAGGAAGAGCTGGATAAAACAAACTCCAAGCTGAAGACAACCAGTGAAAAAATCATCGAGAAAAAAAATGAAATTCAATCACTGATAAAAAATCATCTTTTCGACAAATCAACCGCAAACAAAATCAAGCAGGCCGGACCGCTGGTAAAATCCACATTTGATATAAATCACGACAATGAACTTTTTATCAGAAATATAAAATTTCATGAAAACCATCTTTTCAAGCTGAATTTAAAAAAAGAAGATCAGGATAATGATCTGGCCGGATTGGTACATAATCTGAATGAGCTAAAAAGAGACATTCGCTGCGAAGTTAAAAACGCTGACAACGATAACTTTGAATCCAGCGTCCGCTGTGAATCACGACTTTTGAGGGGGAAATCCGACATTCTATCCGAAAAACTTGCAAAAGCAAAAAACATACAAATACAGATAGAAAAAATAAACAACGAAATCAAGAAACTTGTCGAGGATAAAAAAAGACTGTCCGGCATAGAAAAGTCCCTTACTGAACAGACATTCACACTCAAGTCCTCAATCGAAAACACCTCGAAGCTTCTGGAACAAAACAAAGTCCTGAATGCAAAATACATTTGCCTGAAAGAAAATCTCAGCAGGACAAACTGTATCGTATGCAACTCTCCAGTTGTCCAAACGGCCACCGGTCCAAAACCTGAAATCGCAAGTCTCGAAAAACAAAAATCCAATTTAAAAAAACTTGAGACCGAGCTGGAATCTAAAAACAGGGAGCTGTGGGGTTTACGCGATCGCCTTAATTCAACCACAAGTAATCTTCAAAATCTTGAACATGAAAAAACTCATACACTTGATGAACTTCAAGCGACAGTCGGGGAAACAAGCGATGGAGACATCGTAAAAAACATCATCAAGGAAAGACAAGGACTGTCTGACAAATTCGACAATCTAGAGAAGGCCATAAACAAGTGGTCTGTTCTTTCCGAAAAGAAAAAAACCATCCACACAAATCTGCTAACTCTGGAAGATGAAAAAAAGGAATATGAACAACAAATTAACGATCATCGGAAAAAGATTGAATCCAATCGAAAAAGCATCGACGAATTAACTGCAAACATTGTCAACATCTTCCCACATTACCCAAAAGACTTTGGGGAAATTATAAGAATATTTCAAAACGATGAAAAGGCCCATCAAGAACTTCAATCATTCGAGACAGCACATCAATCCTACCTGCGGGAAAAATGCTCTCTTTTGGAAAACTCCTCCCATTTTACAAAAACGATTCAAAACACAAGCAATGAAATTCAGCAAAAAAACAACCTCATAAACGAAAAACATCATAAAATAATGAATTTATGCAGCAATGATGATCCAGAGAAGCTTTTGCAACAGCTTGGAACACAAAACCAAAAAGCACGCAAGGAGTTTGAACAGTCCTTAATGGAACTCAAGCAAAAAGAAAACGACATCGGAAATATCGCGGCATCAATTGACACCCTGAAAAACCAGCAAGACGAATTGGAGCTGGAAATCCTTCCACTGTTTAACAATCTCAAAAACAACAGAACTCTAATTCACATAAACACACCCACCTGTTTCAATGAAGAAGGACTGCTTCACAGGCAAAATATCTTTGGACAAGCGCTTGAAAAAATCTCAATGATGAATACAGAGATTGATCCTGCGACACAGGCCGATGAGATGCAGCTTTTTCTTGAAGAACTACTTGTTCCGTTAAAGGAAGAACTGGAAATATTTATAAATGAAACAGTGATAAAACTCTCTGAACACAACATTAAAATCAAGGCCTTCGATAACAAACAAAAAGAACTCGCCCGCGCAAAAGAGGAAAGGGATTCGTTATCCAAACTTCTTGATAGACAAAAAAATCTTTTTTCCGTCATAGGAACCAGTGATTTTAGAAATTATGCGTTGGGACTCATCGAAAAAAATCTTTTAATTCATACAAATCATGAACTTTCACACCTGTGTGACAGCAGATATGAAATCTTCCAGGAAACCACCAAAAAAGGACATGATTTCTATATTCTTGATCACTTCAAAGGAGGACTTCCCCGAAAAGTTTCAACCCTCTCAGGAGGTGAAACATTCCTTGTCAGTCTGGCCATGGCCTTGGCACTGGCAGAAATGGCACGTGGAAAAACACAAATTGATTCATTCTTTATTGATGAGGGTTTTGGAAATCTTGACATGGATGCCATTGATGACACTTTGGAAATTCTTTTCCGTGTACGCAATCGAGGAAAACAAATAGGCGTCATCTCCCACATCCAGGCCCTCACCTGTCGCATTCCAATCAACATTTCCATGATAAAATCCCGTCTTGGAGAAAGCTCAATCGACATCACTTATAACTAATTGAAGTCAGCTTGGACATATGACCGCAATAATAGCTCCGTTTGAGGCATTCTTTTTTGTCATCTGCAATAATAATTTTTCATTCGTTCAAGTCTATCAAAATCGTTATTTGTAGCTTCAGAAGAATTAAGTATTGCAGTATGATTTCACTGAAAAAAATGCAGGACCGATTTTTTAATTAAATAGCACTGTGCTCATGAAAGGTATCACG
>JAGLPP010000048.1 GCA_023137315.1 Bacteriovoracaceae bacterium | reverse complement strand
CACGTACCGACAACATCATTGGGAAGTTCATTTTGATCATCCGACTTTATCGGAAAGTTTTTTGTAAGTTGTTCGCCGCATTCCTCGATGGCATCACAGAAAGCATCTGCCAGCTTGCCGCTTTTGATTTTTGGAACCATTTTTTCAACAATTTTATCCCAGAATTTCTCTGGAATTTTTGAATTAATACCAGAATCCGCCAGAATAATAATTTTTCTTTCAAGCTTTGAAACAAAGATCAATATTCCGCTGCGATCCCTGGTATTTACAACTCCCTGACTGTGAAACATCTCCAGGGCCCGTTGATAAACCTCTTCCTCCAGCTCCCTGGACGTTATGGCCAATCTGAAAATAAAGGGAATCCGTGCAACCAAAAATCCAACAGGGATAAGAAGAATTTCGACAACCATGTAGTATGAAAATGGAAGATCATCAATGAAATAATAGAAAACATATGTAAAAAGAAGTGAAAAAGCAAAAGCTATTCTCCAAAGCGCACCTGGATAGAAATCACTTTTGGGAACAATGGCCGGAACAATCTCTCCTGAAGTTGTCTTTTCAACTTCTTCCACACACCGTTTGATTTTTTCCAAATCCGCCTGATTAAGTATTTTACGATGAAACATTTACCAACCTCCGCTAGCGCCACCGCCACTGAAACCACCTCCGCCTCCAGACCAGCCACCGCCTGAAAAGCCGCCTCCTCCGCCGCCAAAGGATCTTCCCCCTCCGCCAAGCATACTTCCAAGAAGAAGGGCAGAAAACAAACCAGTTCCTCTTCGTCTGGAAAAAATACCACGAAACAGAAAGAAAATAATGATAAGGCCGAAAAATGAAAGGCCCCTTCTTTTTGATCGCCGGTGAATTCCTGATGTGCGATTCATCTGGCCATCGGTAAAAATCATTTTTTTTCCCATCTTCTGGGACATGGTCGTAAGGGCAGCGGCAAAACCAATGGCATATTGGCCTTTCTTGAATTGAGGTGCCATTAATTGTCTGATAATTCTGGAACAAAAAACATCGGTTAGCTCCCCTTCCAGGCCTCCACCAACTTCAATTCTTATTTTTCGATCTTTTAACGCCGCAAGGATTATAACTCCTGAACCACCTTTTTTCCCTATTCTCCACTTTTCTGCCAGCCTGATGGAAAAAACATCTATGCTTTCACCTTTCAATGAATTCATCGTCAATATCTGAAATTGAACTCCCGTTTTTTGGTAGTAATTCCTGATTGCCGAAGATATGACGGAATATTCCCCTGATCGAAAAATACCAGCATTATCAACCACGGAACCTGTAAGCTTCGGAATTTCCACCGCCCATAAAAACGTACTGAAAAACAAAGCAATAAAAAAATTGATCTTTATAAAATTACTCATATTTAAAATTTCACTTCTGGTGCCTTTTCAACCTCTTTTACGTTGTCGACTGTAAACTGTGGTTTTTTGGCGTGATGATAAAGGATACTGTTTGTCCACGAAGTCGGCGGAACAGTAATCAGATTATTGTACATTTTAACTGTCTCGATATAGCGCCTTCGTGCAATTGTAACGCGATTTTCGGTTCCTTCAAGCTGTGCCTGAAGATCCCTGAAATTTTGATTTGCCTTCAAATCAGGATATTTTTCCACCACTACCATCAATCTTGAAAGTGCAGAGCTTAATCCTGATTGTGCACTTTGAAATTTTTGCATCATCCCTGGATTCAGATTCCCCACATTGACATTTGTACTGGTTGCCTTGGCCCTCGCTTCGACAACGGCCTGGAGGGTTTCCTTTTCGTGTTCGGCGTATTTTTTAACGATATTTACAAGATTGGGGATAAGATCCGCTCTTCGTTTAAACTGGTTTATAACCTCGGCCCATGCCGCTTCCACTTCATTGTTAGCGCGTGGAATGGATTGAATACCGCAGGAAGTAAGAAATAAAGACATAAGCAGCACAAGACATGATTTTCTCATAGATCCTCTTTTTTAAACGTCACTAAAAACAGATAAAAAAATATCATGAGGGTATTTCCATGTCAAAGACCACTCTTCGTATTTTCAATTATTTTCCTTTTGGATTTCACCTGTCATTGGAACAAAACGCACGGGAAGCAATGACTCTCTTACAAATTTCCCATTGGTTTTTCTAATCAAGACAAGCTCCTGTGAAATATCTCCAACCGGGGCTAGAAGCCTTCCGCCCTCCGCTAATTGCTCAAGAAGTGGTTCAGGTATCCTTGGCGGTGCTGCCGTCAGAATGATAAGATCATATGGTGCATTCTCCTTCCAGCCACGATAACCATCTCCAATTTTAACAAAGATGTTTTTATACCCCAGTCTTTTGAGAAGTTTTTTTGCGTCCTCACCCAGCGGGGCTACAATTTCAATGGTGTAGACCTCTTTAACAAGTTTGGATAAAACGGCCGCCTGGTACCCTGAGCCAGTCCCGATTTCCAACACCTTATCTGACGTCTTTGGCTCCAGTTTTTCAGTCATATACGCAACAATATATGGCTGTGAGATTGTCTGCCCCTCGCCGATCGGCAAAGGGCCATCCTCGTATGCAAGCGGCTTGTACCCCTCAGGAACAAATTTCTCCCTGGGAACGTTCCCCATCACACGGAGAACACGTGTATTAACGATCCCCCTGCTTCTAATCTGCGTTTCCACCATTTTTTTTCTCATGGCCTTGTAATCCATTGCTTTGGAATTTTCGTGACAACCGGCAACAAATATTCCGATCATTAATATTAATAAAAGTTTGTTCAATTCCAACTCCTGTCTAAATTATATCACGAATATAGCAATCGTAATCAGTATATTCATGATAGAGTTTATTATGATTAGAATAGAAGGGTTTCTCCTGATTTTATTGCTCGTATTTTTCTCCACAAGCTCACTTGCGTCATCATTTTCAACGTGGAAAAAGACCTTTGCAAAAAAGGCCATGAAAAATGGTATAAAAAGGACCACTATCCATAAAACTATTTCCAATATTAAATTTAACGACCAGGTTTACGCCCTGTACAAGAAGCAAAAAAAACCACCAAATCTCACTTCCAGTGAATTTTTGAAAAACTGGCTTCCTTTGGAAAAAAGAAAAGGCCAGTTTATTACATCACGCGGAAAGGAACTTTATCAAAAGCATCGGGAACTTCTTTTGAAAGTGGAAAAAAAGTACAAGGTGGATGGCAAAATCATTGTTGCCCTATGGGGCATCGAAACTGAATATGGAGACTTTGTTGGAAATTTTAATGTCACAGAGGCACTGGCCACCCTCGCTTATAAAAGCAGAAGAAAAAAATTTTTTACGAGGGAACTTTTGAGCGCATTGAAAATAATTGACCGGGGACATGTCAATCCTGATGAGATGCTGGGTTCCTGGGCCGGTGCCATAGGTCAATGTCAGTTCATGCCTACAAATTTCTTCGTCTTCGCCCAGGACTTTGATAATGACGGGAAAAAAGATATCTGGAACTCCCTGCCGGACATATTCTCCTCTATTGCAAACTATCTTAAAAAAAACAGATGGCATCTGAAAAAACCAATCGGTCACCAGATAAAGCTCCCTGCCAGGAAATCAAAAAAAAGCATTCTGGGAAAATGGAAAAAAAATCGAATCTGGAATAAACGTGGCATAACCCTAATGAACGGAACCCCGATACCTTATCCGCAATTTCAATCGAAAATAATCAAGTTAAAATTTAATGACCAACGATATATGGCCATACATCACAATTTCAATGTCATTTTGAGATGGAACAGATCCAACATTTTTGCTTTCAAGGCTATTTACCTAATGGATTATTTCAATGGGACTCACTAATCCGTGGACGTAAAACATATTATCTCAAAAATTATAAATGCCTGGGATCACATTAACGATTCGATCCAGGACCTCATTTGGGGTATCAATACGCAAAAACAGATGGAATCCACATCTTTTGAAACATTCAGCGAATCACTTCAACACGCAAAAAAATATCAAGCAACAAGATATTGCACTTTAAGAAAAATAAGAAGTTCACTAAATATTGACTTTGGAAAATATACGTTCATTGATTTTGGTTCTGGAAAAGGTCGTGTCGTAATAGCGGCTTCGAAATGGGGCCTTAAAAATGTTACAGGAGTGGAATTTGCAAAAAACCTTCATCTTTCTGCAAAAAATAATCTTGAACAATTTTTATCAAGATCGAAAAAATCGACAGCTCCAATTACATTTATTCATCTCGATGCAATCAATTACAAGATCCCCACCGGCCCAAATATCTATTTTTTCTACAATCCATTCCGTGAAGATGTGCTTCGTAAAGTAATAACCAATATACTGGAAAATGCAACCCATCCATCAGAAGACATCTTCATATACGTAAACCCGAGATACGGCTACATATTCGAAGAATTGAACCTCAAACAGACAGTGTACATCCCAAACAGGAACTTTAATAAAGTAGTAAAAATTACAATTTAGTGCCTTTTTAGCAAATCCGGCTCAAATTTCCTGTATAAATTGATAAATACAAAATAGTTCGGACTAAATGAAAATTGTCTGAATTTTTAAACAAAGGAATCACAATGAAAAAACTATTTTTTTTAATTTTAACATTATCCTGCTTAAATGCATTTTCTATCAGCAACGATTTAATGGAACGAATTCAACTTATAGAACAATGCTCCCAAGATGTGCTTGAGGCCCTTGATACTGGCGACAGGGACTTAGCATGTAGTATCATTAAAGATGAACTCAAAAAACCGGCAAAAGGTCTTTTAGCTCTCGTTGAAGAGGAAACCAATAATGAAGAGGCAATAAATAATGCCGGCAGGATTAGACAGCATGCAATCGTTTTAAAAGTTTCTTGTGGACATGGAATTTCTGCTAAACACATTAAAGAAAAAATTGAAGATATTCTTGACCGCTTGGAAGAAATAGAAAAGTCACTACAGGAATAAACGCCAGAAAGTCATTTTCTTTACAAATCACAACCCATTCAGGATAATATTCCCGAATGGGTTTATTTAAATTTTTGCCAACATTAATCCTTGCGTCGTCACTTCTGATAAATTTTGCCTTGGCGGCCCAATATGCCCATGTAAAAGCGGAAAAGGCCATCATCTACGCTGACCAGGAATTAACCTCGCCCCTGGGATTTGCAGCACGTGGAAAAAAGATAAGAGTTGGAGAAATCCCCCGTAAATATGGCACAATCCTTCCTGTTTTGGTTTCAGGCAAGGTTGCATGGATAAAGATAGAAGACATTCAATTTTCAGAGCTCGAGTCAAAACAAAGTTTTACGCTTCTGGAACATGATTTTGCCCAGGCTGAGGAACGTGACGAACTTAACAAGAACAACCATCTAACACTAACCAACAACGTTTTCATTTTAGGAGATGAGTGGGAGGAGCTTTCAAAAGCTGCCGGGGATACGCGTGGAACAAGACCACAATTTTATTCCCTGCTATTTGACCACAGAAATCCCTCAAAAAGATATACTTTCGGCGTAGGCCTCAGTTACATCAACCAAAAACAGGAAATTTTATTAATGAAGGCACTCCTTGTTGATGCCTTAGTTTTCTGGAGTCCTCTTAAATTCAAATATATAACCGTGGACCTTTTCGGCGGCGTATTCATGAGCATGGATTTCAAGCTCAAATGTCTGTATAACGAAACAGATCAGGATGAAAGAGGCGAAATGTATGGAACGCAAGCAGGTCTACAATTCAAATATTTTCCATACCACAAATTTGGTATCGTTAATGGCCTGAGTTTTCACAGGGCGCATATTAGAAACGTTGCCCCCGTCAAGGTATCCATGGAATCCGGGGATACAAAAACACTCAAATCGCTCACAGGAACAAATTACTACCTTGGAATAAGTTACAAATTTTAGAGTTAATCCACCGTTAAGATATCATCCCTCTTGTCTGAATTTTTTTTGGATTCTTTTGCCTTTCTAAGCAGATAATCAACCTTGTCCTGATTGTTTGGGAATTTTTCCCCGTCCATGGCATTTTCCGTTATCGCATCCTGAATCTGCTTTTTCTGTTCATCTCCAATTTTTCTTTCAAGAAAAACCTTACCGCTTTCCTTTCTCGTATTATCAAGTTTCGAAAAATTTGTACCATATTTTTTCAGGGCATATTCATACAATGGGGCCAGCTGAATCATGTTGTTTTTTCCTTTTTCCAAAAACAGTATAATTTCCTCAAGAAAATTTTTGTTTTCCACCACATGGGTCCAGGCCGCAAAACGATAGGCCATCCCCTCCTGACCAATTCTTTTTTCATAATCTAGTGACTTCGATTCAATATAAAGTATATTGGATGCACCTGGATACGAGAGCTTCAACTTCATTTTTGAATTAAGTTTTTTTCTGTAAACATCGGAGGGATTGGCCCCCCTTTTTGTTCTTAGATAAAGACGCTTTATACGATTATCCTCCAGACGAAAATGATAAACTTCATCACGGTAAGCACTATTGGTTGCTTTTTTCTCAAAAACCCCCATCCCGGAAGAAGACCAGAGTAATTTTAGTGTTGAATCACCAAAATATTTTTGCCGGAGACAGAGTAAATACAGATTATAAGCAAGTTCCCGCCAGGAAACCCTCCCCTCCATCCTTGCAAGATGTTTATAATACTCAGAGGAGGAGATGATATCCGGACTGGATGTCAGGGCCAGATTTTTCCTGAAAAGATCCTTCCAGATTTCTTCACTTGTTTTTTGTGAGATAACATCCCATATAAGAGGGAGGGAAAAAAACGGTTGATCGTCAGCGCGAAGAACAAAACCAACATCAGACATAGTGTGAAAAAATACAAAAGTGGAATCTTTGGCCGGTGCCAAAAATTTAAAACCCATTTGAGGAACACCCTTTTTCATGGTCTTTCCGATATATGGAACTATGACATAAATCGGATGATGAAGCGGTATTGGAATTAGATAATCCGAAAAGTGAAGATTCTTCCACGCAGAACCAGCGTCTTTCGCACTTAAATCACTGCCATTTAAACTTTCACCAGCAAGAAGCTCCCAATTCCCCTTTTCCATTTGAAGATATTTGTTCTTCTGGCCGTTTTTAATCACCCATGCATAACCAAGATGCGCACCATATTTCCAAAAAATACAGGTACCTCCAACCATGCAACCAAATATCAGGGTGATAAGAACAATTAATACCTTCTTCATATAAACCTTTTCGACAAAAAAACCTTAAAATCAAGAAAAGTTGCGGATTTTACTAAAAAAATCCCCCACAAAACCGATATGTTAACGAGTGGGTCGATTAATAAGGAAGAATGAATTTATGAAAACAATATTATTTATCGTTCTTGCGATTGCCTTGGTTTCATGCGTGGAAACACGCAACCGACGTGCGACCATCGACTCAAAATCCATCAATCCAATTTCAGAAAGTACTCGGAATGACATCCCTCCGGCAATAAGCACTCCACCATCCTCCGGTGACGAATTGCTCATTGATGGTGGAACACTCAAGGTTCCGGAAGAAATAGCCCATTGCTCGTGGTCCTCGGACGGAGAACGCAATTTTAAAACAACAACCACCCACCTTGGAGAATACAATATTTGTCAGGGAAAAAATAACGAACTCGACATTTATGTTCAGCTTAAAACCCCTCCACCAAACATCCAGACTTGCATGATTCCTGTGTATGACACCGATAACAAGGTTATCTATATCGGCGAACCAAGATGTTTCCATGCAACTGATCCAAAAACGGTCTACAAGGTGACCGTACTTAAAAATCGATCTGGATACAGCAGCTTTGACATCACTGGTGTCCTTATAATGCTGGATGTACCATACTATTTTTCCTCACCATATCCACAACAACCAATTATGCTTCCTGATGCATATATCCACTGCGCCAACTGGCTGGATAGATACGGTGATTCGAGCTATTGCCAGGTTTTTGATGAAGCACAGCAGTTTGTCTACCATAAATTTCAGGATTAATTCTTCAACGCACCAATGACACGTTCACCTTTCTTGAAAAAATCATATAGCTTTGGATCC
Organism: Bacteriovoracaceae bacterium; assembly: GCA_023137315.1. Lineage (GTDB taxonomy): Bacteria > Bdellovibrionota > Bacteriovoracia > Bacteriovoracales > Bacteriovoracaceae > JAGLPP01. Next base: position 48,714 of record JAGLPP010000048.1, on the reverse strand, counting down.
CTTGATGGAAAAGAAAGGACTGGCAGGGCGAATTGTCCTCCCTCATCATCAACGTAAAGAATACATATTACCAGATAATAAAAACTCTCACCGTCGTGCTCATGGGCCTTGATATAAGTGAACATCATATCACCTTCGGCATCCTGCCACTTATAAATCTCATCGGCGGAATCAATCGTCAAACGTTCATGATGCTGATAGGAACTGAACATTTCAATGTCCACATCATCCTCGGTTCTTCTCTCCAACAACCAGGAAAGCAATACTGATTTTTTGAGTTCAACCATATTCATCACATGCTCATCAATTTCCCCTTTTATGCTCTCATCACTTTCTTCTGTCATCTTCAGGGAATCTGTCACCTCATCAACCTGCTCTCCAATCTGAAACCGACTTAAAAGCTCCAGGCTTTTCGTGGCCGTTGCCAGAAGAACAAAAGAGGGCCTGAAATTATATACCAGACAAATCACAACCAGATAGATAGTCTCATTTCCTTGTTCATATCTTGTAATAAAACTGTAATAGTTATCACCAAGTTCATTGGAAAGCAGCCATGCTTCATCCGGTCGCTTTAATGCATGGAACATTTTTTCCGGGCCATTAGCACACTCAAGACAATCCTCATCTCCAAGATTCATCTCTTTTCGACAATTATTTTCAATATCTTCAAAAAATTGTATTACCGGGGTGTAAAACTGCTCAATACACAACTCACAACAAAAGCCCCTGGTTGATTTTTCCTCAACAAAAAGAAGCTCATCAAGGACATTAACTATCTTGCGACAGTTTTCGCAGATATAAATTTTTCTTATATTCAAAGATTTCCCCTAAATCGTCAGATTCAACCCACCAAAAATCGAATTTCCGTAAAGACCTTCCAGATCCCACAATTTTGCACCAACAATCTCTTCACTAATCTCCACTTTGTCTGTACGAAATATCGCCCCCATCTCAAGCCCGATAAATGTTCCAATTTTCAGATTCATTTTAGGAGAAATATAGGAGAATGAAAAACCTCTTGTCATAATGGAATCGTGCTCCGTTCCCTTGTTACCGGACACCTTGTAGTTCACACCTTCAACTGAAAAATTAATATCCGGTGAAACGCGCCAACCGATGGCCGCTGACAATTTATTGATGTTACCAATAGCTGATTCATCAGGGTTGGACGGTGAACCAGTAATCCGAAGCTCCCATCCAAGGGCCAATGCAAGATCAAAAAATCTTTTGGATGTCTCCACTCCTGCCAGCTTGTCGAATCTCGAGCTTCCAAATTCACTGTCAGTCGCCTTAAACATTGCGCCGCCATAAAGATCAATTGTGGCCATCTCTTCGGCCTTCCCAAATTTGAGCCAGTTAAATCCCAACCTCACTGTCGGATTACCTGCCTGGGTCCTCGATGTGCTGGCGAGCGAATCACTGTCTGAAGAGGCATACCAGTAGTTGATATTGGTAAAAACATTATAATTGGTCTGAATATGTGAATTTCCAATAAAACGGGTCACTTTTCTGGAATGGCCCTCATAATTTACCTTCATTGATTCAATTCCCGTTCTGAATGAAAAAGAATCAATAAGAGAGGCACCACCGCCTTGCCTTCCGGCCCCAACCCTTCTAATGGATTTCGCCCCAACCACCCTGTTTTTCTTCACAGCAGAGTTAACCATCGGGGCCTCCTGCTCGGAATAATCGACAAGGGCCCACGTACCACTACTGGTCACTACAAGAAAAAAAATAAGTGGAATCAATTTATAATGGTGTTTCATAATGGTCTTCCTTGTAAATTGTCGTCTCCACAATCAGCAACGACGCTCATCGGTGACATAAAAATATTTTACACAAAAACACTGTCACGGGCCAGATGTAAACTTCTTTCCATTTACATGGTCCTTCAACTCATTGATTTTACACCATAGACCAATACAGGCAGCTACCATGGCAAAATCTCCCCACTGTAAAAGAGGTGTGGTTTCATAATAAAATTATAAGTGTAAAACGCTCTAGCAAGGAGAAGCACATTTGGACTATCAAATTCAAAACAATTTAAGCGGAATTAAATCTCTCGTTGAACTTGGCATGCATGGACATTTCCCACTCTTTCCAAATAACTGGATTGAAAATGTTAGTCTCAATCGTTTTGCCCGCATCACAAAAAACGAAAAAGAGAAAGCACAAAAAATCATTAACCGTCTGGCCAAACATAAAAGTCTCGATCGAAAACGCACAGTACTTTATTCACTTAGCAACTCAGAACGGGATGTTTTTTTGAAGGTATTTTTCAAAATGGTCGAAGGCAGGATATTAGATAAAAAAACAGAGTTGCACTGATTCATTGGAAAGCTCATGCTTTTAAAAATGTTATTGTCATCACTTATCATTTTTCTGTTACCGGTAATGTCGTCAGCCGAGTACCGGGCCTATCAGTACTACGTAAAATCAAAATACAATCTGACTCAAAAATCCAAATCATATCTTGTAACTTCAACTATGGACCCAGTGAGCTACATCTCGTATCACGGAGGAAGTGAATCAATCAGCGTGGATCTTCTCCGTACATGGATGTGCATGGGCGACACAAGTCGAAAGGATATATGCGAAGGCCCTCTGTCAAAAGTGAAGGGGTTTTAAATTGAAAGTTGACCGACAACAAATACAGCAGGAAAAGCAATACAAGAAGAGCATGGATAACCTGCAAAAGAAACTCGTACGAAACACAAAAGTCCGCGAAAATGAAATTAAAAAAGTGGACAAATTCTATGAAGGCAAAAAAAAGGCATCCATCATCGAAAACGAAAGGGCCTTAATGGAGTTACATGAAAAAAACGGGGCAAATCTTAAAAATTATATAACTTCCCACGAAAACCGCCTGGAAAATTATAGAAGAAATCTAACCAATACACAGAAAAAATTGAACACTCATAAACAAAATCTGATTTTTCAAAATCAAAATCAGCAGGAAACCGAGAAATTAAAACAACAGGATATTATAACAAGTATCCACGAAAACACCCGCAAAGAGATGGACGACACCGCCTTTGAAAGTCAACAGAAAATGAATCGAATGGTTCAGAACCTGAACAGTGAGATGCACTCCATTAATTCGCTGAAAAATGAGAAAAATGCTGCAAAAGGAAGATTGGAAAGTGATGGTGGTGCTCAAAGTACCGGGGACTATGTTAAAAAACGCGATTTTACTCAAAAACAATATGAAAATTCCCTGAAAAAGCTCGATCGGGAACAACTGGAATTTCTAAGAAAACTGGAAAATAAAAACGCCATCATACGCAACCAGCAAATGATGGCAAACAAAAGGGCAGTTGCCACCAAGGAAAAACATTACAAAAAACTTATCCTGTCATCCGATCTGCGCTTTAAGCAAAAAACCATCGAACTTGAAAAAATTCAACAGGCCGCTCTTTTAAATATGAAGGAAAAATTCAGACATGAGCTTGAATCCCTCGTCTCCTCACACTCTTCAAAAATGACGGCCATCAATAACAAGTCTCGTGACCCGTTTTACAAAATAAATACGCTGGAACCAATAATCAAGGATAATGAGGATTCTTACCTGATCTCAATCAAGGTTCCAGAACATGAAAAAGACAATGTCATCCTCACTCCGAACAAGAGGACAATCAGGATAACATTTTCCCGTCGTTATTCCGATCACCTCTCCACAAATGAAAACGACGTATCCAAGGCAAAACGATCAGAAAGCATGGTTCGCCAATTCAATGTTCCGGAAATCACCAATAAAAAGGACATCGTTCAAAAATATGAAAATGGTATTCTTTCCTTCAAGGTTAAGAAGGCGTAGAAAAATTGAAAAGACCATATCCTGTACATTTTCTGGCACTCAAAACCAACGAGTTCATAAGTATCAGGACCTCTATTTCACTTTCGGACAGTAATTTCCACACCTGGCACCATCCTGAAAAATATCAATTTAAACCATCACGGCCTGTAAAATCCATCAGCCTGCTATGGGCACACGAATTCATGTTAAAAATCCGTGCATACAATCATCACCATAAGGAGATTTTCACAAAATCGTATACTTCCGATTCATTCGGTAATTTTTCCTTTAAAATCCCAATTGAGAATAAAGGAACAGCTATAAAATCACTTCAAGTTTTTGAAACAAGCAGACTTGAAGGCGTTGAATTACTACTTGGAACATATCTTCCAACCACGCTTGCCGCTCCAAAAAAAATCATTATTTCCGATCTTGACAAAACCCTTGTGGATACCCGTTCATCAACCCCGGGTGATATCTACTACTCCCTTACTCATCCGCTTGAATCATATCCCACAGTAAAAAAAAGCATGGACATCATGATGGGATATATCAATAATGGGTTTCATCCTTTTATTGTTTCCGCCTCCCCTCATTTTTACGAAAATACCATCCGGGACTGGCTTTATCGTAACGGTATCTACGATGCCAGCATCTTTTTAAAGGATTATCGTCACTTCCTTTCAATCTCGGAAGGCCATCTTTCCCCGAAAGACATAAAATCCCAGGGTCCGTATAAGCTCGGGCACCTCTTCGACATTATACTTATGACTGGCGTTCCTGAAGAGATCGTTCTGGTTGGCGATGATTATGAATCAGATCCAATCATTTACATGACATTCGCATGTATTCTCCAGGATCGACCGGACCCATGGCAAATCTGGAATGAAATAAGACATCATCGAATTTTTAAATTACGCGGAAAACAACATTCATACTTTTTGGGAAAAATGTATCAGGTAAAATCGCTTCTCCAAAAATCAAAGATAAACACAAAGATAAAAATCCTTATCAGAAAAACCAAAAACGACGAAGATATGAAATTGCCATTTTCTTTTTTACGATCAAAACAGAATCTCGTTGAAACATTTTTTTAAATTATAATTCAGGCCAGAAGATAAAATGGCGCAAAAAAAACAATATAACCAACAGAAAAGACAAGGCCCATTTTGTGAAAATTGCCGGAAAAATCAGCTCCGGCCCGTCCTGCCACAAGTTTTGTCAGAGGCAATTCATTGAAATCAAAACCAATCACCTCAAGATAGATCCTGATCGTCGCAAGAATCAAAAGAATCGGAATTCCTCCCCAATTGCCTGTCTCAGCGATACCGCCTAAAATATTCACTTTGGCAACCCCCCTCGGAAAGAGCGTTGTGCTCATAATGGGTATCGGCATATCTGGAAAAGTTATTTACTGAAATGCGATCTGTATAACATGGGCAATAAATTCCATTTCATCTACTACCTTCAGCGTATTGAAATGAAAAATTTTCTGGAGAAGCACCAAGTTTTTCGCCAAACTTTCGTTTAGAGATTAAAAGTCTACTATTATTTTTACTTCTCACTATTTCCATCTTTTTAGAACGTGAATACTTTTTTTCTTTTACTAGTGGATAGGTTACTGTATTGATATCCAGGAAATAGAGTCCCTTTATATCTATCAGGTAATTTTCATTATCACCTTTAACCATTAACCATGGTGAGAAATAATTCTGCTTTTTATCTTTTACATGTCCATATTTATCAAGAATAATTTTTTTGCTTATTCTGTTTCCCCCTATTCCCTCTATGATAATTTCAATTTCTTGATTCTTTTTATTTACTTTTAAAGTAGTACATATTTCCATCTTTCCATTACAAATCTTCTCAGCTTTTGGTGGTATGGAATCTTTTACAGGATATCGCATATTAAAAAGATTTAAAGGTTCAACCTTATCCTCGCTTATGTCACTATAAGCGTATATAGGTTTTATATTATACTTTCCAACAAGCTCCTGGAGCATGTAAATTGATTCATTATTTGCATAAATATTAATGGGTTTTCCTTTTCTCCATTTTTTCTTAATAACAAATCCAAAAATATTTTTAGAATCCAGATAAAGTCCAGGCTTCCCGGAAAGTTTGATAATCACTTCTTTATTTATTTTTTTTATTGGTGATTTTTTCTTTTTATTATTATATTTTGCGTTATCTTCAGAATCCAGATAATCATCCCCTGAATCCAAGTAATCATCTCCTGATTGACGATATTCATCTCTTTTCTTTCTATTGTTACCAAAAGACAGATTGTTGCAGCCTAATATATTTTTAAATTTTTCTGAAAGTTCTATAACCTGTCCATAACTACCGTCCTGATAAAGATTCCACTTAACATCACCAATGGCATGTTTAATCTTATCATCACTTTTTTTTGAACTTGCATTGTTTGGATATTTTTTCAGATATTCGCTTATAAGGGTATCAAGAACTTTTCGGTCGGAAAACAGAGAGCTTTCCACCACTGTGCTTCTACTCAATCCTACTCCCTGAATATCGTGTGTTGAATGTCCAATATACCTCATTAACGGTGCACCGCTGGCGCCAACTGTCAGATATGCAGGAAGATTAAATTTTCCTGAAAAAAGTAGTTTTTTTGCATGCATTTTCTTTATTGTATCTTTAAAAGCAATCTTCTTTCCTTTTATATCTCGTCGAAGAGGTATAAACGGTCTGGCCAGAGGATTCAAAAATGAACCTGGCCCCATGGATTCAGCTGAATCTCCAAAAAATATTACATCTCGTGATGTGCCGTGGAGAACGTTGATTTTTCTGTATGTAAGCGATATGTATATTTTGTCGAAGACGATGGAAGAATTTCATCACCCTCTATCGTTCCTTTTGCAACAAAATGGTATGATCCTCTATCTTTTATGGCCGAGGCAAAATAACCCGTTTCTGTCGTTTTGGGTCTGAATTCAACAAGCATCACATCATTCAGGTTATCAACTATTTTATTTTTAACCTCAAGTGAGTTGCTTTTTTTACATTTTCTGGAGCCAAAGCATAGATAATCATTTTTGCCTTTGCTTTGATGAGTCGTTGTAATAACAAAATAACGGCAGTTGTTGTTTTCGAATGTATGTTTTCCAAATTGGCACATTAGTCTTCTGGATCTTTTTGTGGAAAGAGCAATTACTGCACCTTCTGAACAGGATCTTTTTTTTATCCCATTAAGTTCATAATCTGAACAGACATATGGAAGATTCCAGCTATATTCTCCACTGTTGGCAACAACGTTAATTGTACAAAATAATACAGTGGTAAAAATCAACAATCTAAACTTCACTTCCAAGCTCCTTCAAAAACATTGTATCTGATATTCTATATTTCTCATCCTCGAAAACAATAAGATCTGGAACCTTCTTTCTAAAACGTCCAATCAGGTTTTTAAATCGATTATCCAAAACCACATAATCCAAATTTTGTCCATATAGATGAGAGATAATTTCAATTTTGGTTCGTGGCGATTCAGATATAAACTCAATAAGTTTTTCCTCTAATTTTCCCAATTTTATCTCTTTTTTAGATGTAACTCTCTCCTTCCATGAGTCTACCATGGAATTTAAATTCAATTTTTCAAGTTTATTTCCATCATCACAAATTAATGATTCCAGGAATTTTACATTCTCAATGATCTCTTTGTGGTTATTATGAGTAAGTTCATCAATAAGTATTCTCGCCTCATCCTTTCGATTTAACTGAATGAGAAGGTGACACTTATGAGAAAGAATTAAATAATATTGAAGAATTCCACTATCCTCATCAATCAGATATTCTGCTTTTTCAATATTTTTTAATGCCGTCCTTATTGCACCGTGCTTCTGAAACTGTCTGGAGAGATTAAGATAGCCACCGGCCGCAATGGTGGGATATCCAAATTGAATTGCCTTGCGAATGAGATGTTTATATTCACCTATCAGTTTTTTTCCATCATAGATATTACTTTCTGCAACTATATAGTTTTGAAGAGCAAGAAGAGCACGTCTCTTTGCTCCAATTCCATTTAATGCGTTGAAGGCTTTTTTAAAAAGAATTTTAGACTTAACATGCTTATCAAGTCGTGCATAGGCATATGCACAAACCATGTATACATCTCCCTTCCAAACAGGAAATCCATCAACAATCGCAAGAGTTTTTTCAATATCATTTGCACAATAACTCTTACTTGCAATTTTGTATCTCAGATTGGAGATTGAACTGATAATTTCATAATCTTGAAGAGAAGCTTCACTTGAAATCTTATCAACAACAAGCCTTAGCTTATTAATATCTTTTTGAAGATAATTGATCAAAACCTCGACATACATACTCTCTCTGGTTCTCTCCATTAATGTTGTAGATAATGAAAAAAGATTATCTAAATTTGCATTGAATATTTGAACCAGGTTATCGTTATTTGGAGCTTTCACATCTACTTCTCGGCAATAAGGGTTAATCTCTTTATTATATTTACTGGTTGAAATCCGCTGGACAATACATGCTCTTTCTACGTCCCCATTTCGTGCCATCATTGCAATCCGCACTTTTAACAAGCCACGATCCTCTCAATGAAGTTACCGGGTGCCCGGCAATTGCTGACAAAATAGGTCTTGTCGGTGAAATCTCAATTTCAACCCCCAATTTATTTAGCTCTTCTAAAAAATTGTAGATTCTCCCTTTTGAAAAAGCCCCTACACCACAGCCTGCTATTCTGAATTTTTTTGTAATACGGCCCTCGCGCGCCTGCAGGTATAGCATTTTCAAAAGATTTTGATAAACTCTACCGTAGATAGGTACTGATTTTTTTCCTTTATAATAGACAAACTGGGGAGTGCCATCTGCAAAGATATTAGAGGTGGTGTGTCCAACCCATATGATTTCCTCATAAGTGTCTTTAAAGCATTTTTCAATATCTTTTGTACTTTCAATCAAAACAATCCTTGAATATTTATGGTTTTTAAATACCTTTAATACAAGCCTGTGCTCTCTCGATTGTTTTTTAAAGAAAGAGAGAATACAGACAGATGCCTGTGTTCTCTCTTTCGCTGTAACCGAAGTTGAAATGATAATTAATATGATAAGCAGTAATACTTTCATTTTTAATTCAAACTTGTAAGTGATAGATAGTTGGAAGTAATCTCCGAAAACTCGGAAATACTCATTTGTTTCAATTCTTCTTTGCTATAATTCTCTCTAAGTTCATCTTTCAAATCATTCCAAGAAACGGCAATTTCTTGAATTTCTTCTTTGGAATATCCTTGATCAAGAAGCTCTTTGGTATCAATCTCGGAAGTTTTATTCTCATTATCTGCTAAAATAGCAAATGGCAAAAGAAGAATAAATGGTGGTATGAATATTGCCAGATCTGGTTTCAAGTCGCACTCATCATGCGGAAAGTTGTTAACAATACAATATGGAATCATACTGATAACATATGCATGGGATACGGATTGAAACGTAATCACAGAAAACATAAGTGCCAAAATTAATTTTTTCATAAGCTTTTCTCCTTTGAGTTGCTATGCGGTTAATTCTATGCAGCAAATTTGCCACGTCGCTCTATTTTTTCATAGGCATCATCTGGGTAGTTTTTTGCAAGTTGCGTAAGTGCTCGATTTCTATGTGCTTTTTTGTTTAAGCTACTTTGAATTTATTTTACAGTAACGTAATAAAAAGTTGCCGATGCTGTAAACTTAGGGCCACGGCTTATCTTAAAAATCAAGGGCGTTTCTTTTTTAACGCACTAGGAAAAGTGTAATTGATTTGCTAAACATAAATATCTCAAACAAAAGACGTTCAGAGAATAGGGGCAGGGCCATGTTAAACAAGATATTTACATTTGTATTTTTGCTTATTGTTTTTTGCGATAATGGCATTGCCAAAACCAGATTTGAAAATATTGAAATTATCGCATTGGAAATTGCAAAAGAACTGGGATTTTCCATTAATAATAAAACATATCTTCAAAGGATGGATAAATTAGCAAAGAATATAAAAGCGAATAATGCAGGCAAGGAAAAAATCGTTGATACCATTATTAAACATATTTATTCAATTCCTGAAAATGTAGATAAAAAACCGACAATTTTGGAAGAAGAGGGATTACTTAACGTGTTGCTGGATCAAGGAACTGGAAACTGTTTTAGTTATTCCATATTATTTTTATCTTTGGGCAACAGACTTGGGGTTGAGTTTCAGCCAATCCTGATTCCAGGACATATTTATTTAAAATATAAAAAACAAAACATTGAAACAACGCTGAATGGAAAAAACCTTTCAGATAATAATATCGCCAAACTTCTATACCTTGATCCCGGGAAAATTAAATTTGTACAAGCATCAAAAGAACAGCTTGTTTCAAGTATTTACTCGAATGCTTGTTTATTGGCAGGATATAAAAAATTATTTCAAGGTGGGATAAAATTTTGCAACAAAGCAATTAAGTATAATAGAGACAATGGAGAAGCATTCATTAATAGGTCTTATATAAACGGGGTGCTGGGGGAATTGAATAAATCATTTAAGGATGCAAAAGAAGGTGTGCGATTATATCCCGAATCTTCCCATGCACATTCAACCATGGGACTGGCATATCGCAGGCTCGGTAAAAGAAGTGAGGCCGTAGAGGCTTACAAAAAATCGATTTCTATTCGTCCCAACCTTTTTCGTACACACTATAATTTGGGGAATATTTTTTTGGATATTGGAAAATTTAATGAAGCAATATCCTCTTTCTCTGAGGCAATTCATTTAAAGAACAATTATACCAATGCTTATAAAAATAGAGGGATAGCCTATTCCTTGATTAAGAATCATCTTAAAGCGATTGGAGATTATACGTATATTTTAAATACTGTTCCTGGTGATTTTGAAATACTGTTTGAAAGAGGAAAGGCATATTATGCTTTGAAAAAATACGGACTTGCTATTAAGGATTTTGAAAAAATGCAGAAATTATTTCCCGAAAAATCGAAAAAAGAAGAGATAGGTGCGATAATTGTTGATCTGAAGAAAATACGGGGCCAATGAAAAAGTGACATAAAGAGCGAGTGGATTAACTTCTTCCAAGTCAACATGTTTAGTAAAAATGACATGGTTTATTTAGCAGAAAAATGCGTCAAAAGTTGAGTGGTACCACGTATATAGGTTTTGTGTAGCGTCCCCCCTTCCTTGCAAGCATACTGGCCTAAAAACAGTACTGATTCTAAAAACAATACACACCTGATTCTATATTGTTGTCTATCTTAAAAAGCATGATATAAAAAATCATCACAAAACGATTAATTTGGTGAACGGAGAGAAGTTATGAACTTGCAAAATAAATTATACTTAAATCTACTACTCTTGTTATTGCTTTACACGACATCATACGCTTACGATAAGGGCCAGGAACAAGCTGGGCTGATACCAGAAACAGAAAAATCAAATATTTTAATTCTTGCAAATATTGATAATTACCGACCTCTTTTAAAATTTCATAAACAAATGTTGGCCGACCTTCCTAGTGAAGTCGGAGCAATAATTATTTCAAGATCTGATGTGTTTTATAAAAAACATTTTAATGAAGATATCAATAGCGAGCGTTTTAAAGTTATAGATATTCCAAATGACAGCAATTGGGCGAGAGACTTTTTTCCAGAAATTGTCATTGATCAAAATGGCAAGAAAAAATTTGTCCAATTCAAATATGCAAGTGGAAAAACTGCGAATAATGTTGGTGAATCAATTGCAAAACTTCTTGATATCCCCTTGGAAAAATCCAGATTATATCTGGAAGGAGGAAACCTGCTCGTTGACGATGAACAACAGCTTTTTATTACTGAAAAAGTTTTTAAATGGAATACCTACCATCATAAATTATCAAAAAAAGAAATCGAATATGAGTTAAAGACAATTTTAAATATTAAAAAAGTGCATTGGCTTCCCATATTACCACACGAAAAAACGAGTCATGTTGATATTTTCATGAAGTATATGGGAAATGATACAATGTTGGTTGCAGATTCACAGAATCCATCAAGGAAAAAGGTACTTGATGAAGTTGCCAAAACAATATCAAAAAACTATAGAGTTGTTAGAATTATGAATGCCGAAGATAGTCTCAATAATGCGTGGACATTATCTTATACAAATTCATTAATACTTAATGGTATAGTCTATGTTCCTAAATACGATGATGGAACAGATGAATATACCGCTCAATATGCAAAATTTGATGAAATGGCCATTAAAGTCTATAAAGATTTGGGTTATCAGGTAATTGCCATACCAATACACGATATGATGTTTAATCAAGGAGCAATTCACTGCCTGACAAAACAGTTGTCACTAATTGGAAATTCAAATTAAAATAGAAAACCGGAGCAGTTGCAGCCGAAATTAAATCACCTGCTCAAGCTGCCCCTTCAAAGCATCAAGAACTTTTCTCTTGAAAGGTTTAAGAAGAAAAGACATATCCAATTCACATTCAACCCATTCTTCCTTGAAAATTACTGTCAACGTGAAACCACGACCAGAGGCAATCATTGTTCTCTTTTTATCATCGTACGAAATCTCATGTTCTATATGAAATTGTGAAAGATAGTCATCCGTCATATTTTCCCTGACTATCTTGAAGGCCTCAACCTCATCAGCAGCTTTGGTGTAATCGAGAAGTCTTTCCATAAAAACTCATCATCTCCCTGTCGAGCCAAATCCACCGCTTCCACGCTTCGTTTCACTTAATGAGTCTGTAGCGCTGAAATTCGCCTGCATAACCGGAACAACAACCAATTGTGCAACCCTGTCTCCATGGGAAATGATTTCATCCTTGTTTCCAAGATTGCCCATGATAATTTTCACTTCTCCCCTGTAATCGCTGTCAATTGTACCAGGACTGTTTAAAACCATAAGGGAGGTTTTATAGCTAAGTCCGGAGCGGGGCCTTACTTGTACTTCAAATCCTTTTGGAATTTCAAAAACAAGACCGGTCGGAATCAAAAATCTCTCACCAGGTGCCAGAACAAGTTTCTCCCCAGGCCCAAGTGATGCCATGATATCGGCCCCTGCCGCCCCATCTGTTTCATAGGACGGCAGTGGCAATGATTCATCAAAATGTTTAAGTTTCTTTATTCTTACGGTTACCATCAATCGTGTTTTTACCCTCTGTCGTTTCTTTCTTTTTGTGGTTTGTCACCACCACGGCCTGGTTTTGCTTCAAGTGGTTTTACTGCTTTGATTGAAAGTTTTACCCTGCCCATTCTGTCAATTTCCAAAACCTTCACATCAACCATATCACCTTCATCCATGTAATCATTCACGTTATTAACCCTGGTGTTGGCGATTTCAGAGATATGCACAAGACCTGAAACTCCCGGTGCGATATCAACAAAGGCACCATATTCCTTGATTGTAACCACTTTACCATTGAACTCGGCACCAACATCCGGACCGTTCATCTGCATGTCAACCTCGGCCACAAGTTTTTTCAGCTCATCCGCATCCTGACCGAAAACCTTGATTGTTCCATCGTCGGAACATTCGATCTTCACGCCGTAACGCTCCTGTAGTCCCTTGATATTCTTGCCACCTGGCCCAATAAAAGAGCCAATGCTATCCTTATCAATTTGAAAGGTTTCAATTTTTGGAACATTGTCTCTCATTTCCGATCTTGTTTCCTTGATCGTCTTGGCCATTTCACCAATAATATGCAACCGGCCCTTCTTGGCCTGTTTCAAAGCTGCACTGATAATATCTTCTGTAATACCTGTAATCTTAATATCCATTTGAATTGAATTAATCCCTTTTTCTGTCCCTGCAATTTTAAAATCCATATCGCCCAGGTGATCCTCATCACCTAAAATATCAGTCAGGATTTTGTGACGTTTTCCATCAGTAACCAGTCCCATGGCAACACCAGCGACAGGTGATGAAAGAGGAATTCCGGCATCCATTAACGCCATGGAGGCGGAACAAACAGAACCCATTGATGAAGAACCGTTGGACTCCAAGACCTCACAACATACTCTCAGCGTATAACCAAAATCATCGTCCTTCGGCAATGCTGCCCGTATGGCACGATATGCCAGGTTTCCGTGTCCAAGCTCCCTTCTACCTACACCACGATATCCTCGCGCTTCAGCAACCGCAAAAGGCGGGAAGCTGTAGTGAAGATAAAACTTATCAAAGCTAATACCGGTGATACTGTCCACCATCTGCTCACCTTCGGAACCACCGACTGTTACGGTGGATAAAACCTGTGTTTCCCCTCTTGTAAACAGGGAAGAACCGTGCGGAGAATTTAAAATATTTACTTCCGTTTCGATTGGTCTTACTTCATCAAGTTTACGACCGCCGATTCTTTTTTCATTATCAAGAATATCGGCCCTCATCATATCATAAAGAAGTCCATCAACGCCCTTGTATGCCTCCTGTGAAAACGAATCATCAGAGGTCAAACCGAATGCCTCGGGATTTTCTTTCATTGCCTCGGAGACCTTGGATGTAAGTGCCTTTACGGCATTTTGTCTCTTGAGCTTTTCGGAAATTAAAAGAGATGCCCTGGCATCAGACTCAAAATCCGCCCTTACTTTTTTAACCAACGTTTTATTCGCAGAGGCCGAGATAAATTCCCTTTTGGTTTTACCGACTTCTTTTTGCATGGTCATGAGCATTTCGCAAAAAGGCTTTATGCTTTCATGGGCAAAGTTCAGTGCCTCAAGTACCTCAGCTTCACTTGCTTCGTTGGCCTCACCTTCGACCATCAGGATGGCATCCCTGGAAGCTGAAACCACAATATTCATATCAGAATTCGGCCACTCATCAAATTCCGGATTCAAAACAAAATTACCGTCAATTCTTCCGACCTTGCAAAAAGCAATTGGCCCTAAAAAGGGAATGTCGGATACGGTAAGTGCGGCTGAAGCTCCGATTCCGGCCAATACCTCTGGATCGGACTTTGGATCGTAAGACATAACTGTTGCCTGGATGATCGTATCGAATAAATATCCCTCTGGAAAAAGAGGTCTTATTGGACGGTCAATCAATCTTGAATTCAAGGTTTCGTGTGTTGTCGGCCTTGTTTCCCTTTTCATAAAACCGCCCAAAAATTTTCCGGCGGAATAAAATTTTTCACGATAATCAACCATTAAAGGAAAGAAGTCCTGTCCATCCTTGATTGTGTCACTTGAGCAAGCCGTCACCAGGACCTGTGTTCCTTCGCAGGATACAAGCACGGAACCATCGGCTTGTTTGGCCAAACGACCAGTTTCAACGATAACTTCCTTGCCACCATAATTAATTTTGTACTCTTTTTTGTTTTCGTTCATCTGTTTCTCCCAAACGGATACATTTACCGTATGAAATATACGGTAAATTTTTTTTTAACATATTAATGTCTGGAAAGTTTATGCATTTGGGAAAATTGAATTTAAAAGATATTTCAGAACATTTTAAACATGTATCCTCAAATATCTCTCAAATCCTTCTTCCTCCCTGAAGCTAAAACCTGCCAACACAATAAAAAGGGAGTCTCTTGACTCCCTTTTTATTTAACCACAACTACTTTCTTAGTCCAAGCCGTTTAATCAGATCTGCATATCTTTGCTGATCTTGATGGGCAATGTATCTAAGAAGTTTTCTTCTTCTTCCAATCATTTTCAAAAGTCCCCTATTGGAATGAAAATCCCTCTTGTGCCCTGAAAAATGATCCCTGAGACCATTAATCCTGTTGGTCAGGATTGCCACTTGAACTTCCGACGATCCTGTGTCCTTTTCTGTCTTACCAAATTCCTTGATAATTTCCGATTTACGTTCAGTTGATATCATTATGCCCTCCATACTAATATCCAAGTAAAAAATCAAAACCCCGCAGACCTTCAACCAAAACCTAGAAAAAAGCGATTACAAAAGCCCGACCGGAAATAATCCGGCCATAACTGTCTGAATTATTATCGAATAAATTCAGACATGTAAACTTTTAATTTTTTAAGAAGCCTTTCTTCAATTTGGCGAATTCGCTCCCTTGAAACACCGTATTCATCTGCAATACTTTGAAGAGAAGGAGGGACTTCGCTAAGTAGGCGTTTTTTAAAGATTTCACCATCTCTCTTGTTCAAATCCACCAAAAAATCCTGCAGGTGTTTTTTGA
The DNA here is from genome assembly GCA_023137315.1 of Bacteriovoracaceae bacterium. GTDB lineage: Bacteria > Bdellovibrionota > Bacteriovoracia > Bacteriovoracales > Bacteriovoracaceae > JAGLPP01. The sequence goes on along the minus strand of JAGLPP010000048.1, from coordinate 32,773 downwards.
GAATATCAACCTCCTGGCCCTGCGCCACCTTATCCTCAAGAAGTTCATCACCATCAGAGAGTGTTTCGCCCAGCGTTAAAACTGAGTCAGCATATCGCGGAGTATCAATACTTACCTCTCCCCCCCCCTTGCTCAACCTGTGATCCATCACCACCACGGCCTTTTCCGAGACACCAAGATTTTGTGATAATCGTTTAGCATCAGGCGTGATTCCCATGTTCGTCAAACGCTCTTTCTCCTTCAATAGATTATAGAATAGTTTCTTTTGTTCATTGGTTGTTCCAATTTTAACAAGTCGAAAATTATCAAGTATGAATTTAAGAATGTATGATTTTATCCACCAACTGGCATAGTAGGAAAGCTTTGTTCCTTTTGCCGGATCATATTTAGACACCGCCTTCATCAGCCCAAAATTCCCTTCCTGAATAAGATCCATGACATTTTGATAAGTGCTACGATATTCCATGGCAATTTTTACAACCAACCTCAAATTTGCCACAACCAGCTTTTTGGCAATTTCAATATCTCCACTTTCCCAAAGGGCATTTGTTAAGGCCTGTTCCTGTTCCGGTGATAATAGATCATATTTGTTAATCTCCCTGAGATAATAACGAAGTGGATCGTGCTCTACGGTAGGTTCATATACGGCAACTTCAAACTTATCATCACGCACAACTGGAAGATTACCACCATTTTCAAATTCATCCAGATGGCCGGTGGTCTTTTTAGCGATTACTTTTTTTGCACTTTTTTTAATCTTTCCGGCCACTTTTTTTTCCAGTTAAAAACCTGTGTCTGATATATTTAAGAGCGAATGGGGCATAATTAAACTGAACAGGCACCTTGATTTTTTCGTGGCGGTCTCCTTTAAAAAATCTTCCACTATACATCGCAACCTGTTGTAAAAGCTCTTTGGCAACAAGCCTTTCAAGTCCCGTTTGCCAGGGAGGAATACGAAACGAGCTTCGTGACTTTTCTATCTGTGGGACGAGATGCCTTGCAAAAAGATGAACAAGATCATCCCTCGTATATGTAACCAGCTTATCCGAAGGATCGAAGGCGTACCACTTTGCCCGAAACCAGGCCAAAAGACTTTTTGAAATTTCAACATTAAATTTCACGGCAACTTTTCCAACCATCTGGTTCACTCTGTCAAATTCCCCCATATTAACATCAAACATTACCTTGAAACGAGGAAGGGTTCTGTCAAAGAATAACTTCCTGTCGACTGTCTCAATCGTCAAAGATTCCTCATAATAAAGGTCCATTCCAAATTTGCCAAGCTTGGAATATCCCCACCTCTTCCAAAGAAAATCAAAACTGCCAGAAAGCAGCTCTTCTCCCTGTATCAATCCATGCCCCCTCAAAAGAAAATCCGGTATACCCGTTAAAAATGAAATGAACAGGGATTCCTGATAACCAACGTGATCATCATTCATTTCTTCAATCCATTTTTTTATAACATGGGGTTCGTTTGCGGTTTCAAACTGCACATTTTGAAAATGTTCGCAATAAATTCTTTTAAAATCATCCTCAAGATCCTTTCCTCCGAGGCCATGAGGCATTCGTTTTTCAAATTTGCTCTTTTTAGTCGTAAGACGACATATCAGATCCCTGCACACAACTGCGGCCATATCCTCCATCGGTCTTTTGAAAATTGCATTATTATGCTGTTCCCAATCCAGCATTTTCATTGTCATTCTTCTTACAAGAAAGGAATAAATCACAGGATTTCTCACTAGATGTGTCATCAATCTCAGATTTTTAGTCTTCCCACCCCACGAACAAAAAGAACGAAAAAGATCAATCGCAACAAAAAACTCATTCTTAAGACAATCAGTACATCCATCGAAGGTTTTTATCCCTGAAAAATATTTATTCCCGGAAAGATTTGGGATATTGTAATCAGCTTCCGGATCATAATCATGATAGCGGGCCTGAAACCATTTCCTGAGATTTTTTGTGCTTATAAAGGAAATATTTTTTGAGCAATAATTTCCAATCAATCCGTCGGCAAAATTACCAAACTCATCATCGGAAAATTCCAACTCACGAACATATTTCACTAAAAACTGCATTGTAATATCCAATCCAAGATACTGAAAAGTCGCCAAGACCGATCGCTTGGCCCTCACTTCGTCCCAATCAGTCGGATATTGAATATCATTATTGGTTTCACAAAAAAGTTTTAAATTCTTCCCTTCCTGGTAAAATCCACGCGCCAACGCCAGAACCCGTTTCTCTCGAATATTTTTATCTGAAATTATTTTGGGATCCTCATCCTGAATAAAAATATCACGATAGGCGTCCATCAATCCAGGATCATATCTTTCGTCAAGATCACCTAAAAGCAGAGCATCAAGTGGAACAATTGCCACAATGTAAAACGGAAACAAAAAAAGAAAAACACTTCCAAGAATAATCTTTCCCGACATTCAACCCCCTCATCCTTGACGGTAAGTCTTTCCTTTATAAATCCAAGACGTTAACTTTATCGGAGCGATATCCGATAATCTTTACATGAAAGGTATTTATTCATGTCTACTCTCTCTGCTAATGATCAGTTGTCTGATTTTCAGGTCGGCCGCAGGTATTGAAATATCCAGCAAGAATCACCTTGTTCTGGCAAAATACTATATCATTAACGGCAATATTGAAAAAGCAAGGCATCTTCTGGAGGGCATTACGAAACTTCCGGATAATCTTGAGGATGTTAGAAAATGGTATCTGTCACTTATTGCCTTTATTGACGGTGATTACAACAAAAGTCTCGTTCTTGGACAAACTGGCATCACCCAGTACAGACACCAATGCCTGATGAATATCATCAACCTCATTTCCTTGAATAAAACGATGAAAGAAATAAAAAAGGAACTCCACCTCTGTAAGCTCAGAACAGCACCCTTTACGCACAATAATCATTTTTGGATTGATAATATAGTTAAAATTCGCGAAAAAATCATCAAAATTGACGCGGATGAAAGCGATGAGAAAAAAACCATCCTCGACTACGAAACAACACACAGAATGCTAATCAACGCCGACAGTAATGAGAAAGTAAAATTAATATTGAAGCTTGCCCTTTTTGCCAATCAGGAAGATCAAATTCTTAAAGATTTACACATTTTTTCAGAAGAATCCTTTTCATCACACAATATCAGGGAATTGATTGGATTTCTTTACCTTCATATGGAGGATAAACAAAAGGTCATGGAGTTTATTGAGGACATTGATTCTGCCAATGCTGAGAATATCAAGGGAAATATCGAATTATCAGCAAAAAAACATGAGCTTGCCCTGGGACATTACAACCTGGCATTGAAAAAAAAGAGTAATTCACAAAATGCACTTGAACGGGCCATTCCACTGACTATAGCGTTGGAAAAATGGGATATGGGGAAAAATCTAACCAAACGGCTGAATCACACCGGTGTTGATAAACAACAAATCCTTGCCTTGAATGCAATGTTTAACACACATCTTGAAAATTATAAAAAAGCATGGGAACAATTGGAGAGACTCAACATAACCTTTGGCGATCAGATTCCAAATAAAATTCTTCAAATAAAAATCTTTCTTGCAAGCGTTCTCGATTATCATGACAAGCTCGATCAATATTCTGATGAAGCATGCAAAAAGTTCAGTGGAATAGACTGCTGGATTCAGCTTCAAACCATGGTGTGGAAAAACTTTTCAAAACACTTGAAATCCACTCAGACTACAATTCACAAACAAAGTTATTTCAAGAAAAACCTGAAAAAGAAAAGCACCATCTCTCCAATAGATGAAGAAATATTTATTGATCAAAAGGAAATTGGGGAACTTGACGATACGGATGCTGTAAAACTTCTGTTAAAACTCGAGATATGATTATTTTTGTCCACCACCTGATGAATCTCCAACCACTTTCATTTCTTTCCCGTCAAATGTGTACTTGATCTCCTTTCCATCATCCATGGAAGCAAGATTAACGGGCCTTTTCCAGATGGCATGAACATTTTTCATCGTCTCTGCAGCATAAACGATATCCAAACCAACTCCCTGATGAATGTGTCTTAAAAGAAGTTCTCCGCGATTATTATCGTTGGCACTTTCAACCCTGATAATTGGTGAACCGAAGTTGGTTAGCTGCTGAAGAAGTTTTTGCTTTATCGCTTCAAAATCACGTGTATCAATCTCATTGCGACCTGTGCGTGGATTGTGTTTATACGTAAAAATCTGCATCCTCTCACAGAAATCCTTTGTGAAAAATTCATCAATAAATGTAATATCGTTATGGGTTTTCCTGACTTCAAAAATTTTTTGCCGTCCAAGATTACATTTTTTATCCCAGTTTTCCTTGATATACATATCAGTGCAATCGTTGTATTCCTTCCCGAAACGACCGCTATTCCAACGAAATTCAATATCGCGAAAAAGCTCAATACCGATCTTGTATGGATTAAGACGCTTTTGGCTCATTTGCATGACACCTGCATGATGATCGGCAAAGTGAATAATATCCGACGGTCTTGCCGCCTTTTGGGTCATGATTGTGGAATGCCAGTAACTAGCCCATCCCTCATTCATAATCTTTGTCAGCCTCTGTGGAAGATAATAATACGCCTCTTCCCGAAGAATTCCCAGTATATCCGATTCCCACTCCTCAACAGGTCCGTGCTCCAAAAGAAAAAGCATGACATCCCTTGTGGGAAGTTTTTCGAAATCCACCTTTTTAACTTTCTTCTCTTTTTTCCCGACCTTCTTCTGTTTATTATTCCACCTTTCCTTACTTCTGATAAACGACTTCAATGGCCCGGACACACCTTCATCTTCTGTAAATTCATCCACCTCATCCGAAACACTGACATTTGATGAAAAATCCGTTTTATCAAAAAGAATGTCAACATCCACAAGATTTTCAAGTGAAAGAACCTTGTCAATAAAATCCTCCACCCTGCCTTGTCCGTATTTCGCCATATATCGCCTGATTTTTGTCCCGTGATTGGCCATCACATCCATCATGTTGCGATTTGTGTTTTTAAACCAGGCATTATGCTTGAAAAAATCAGCATGCCCATAAACATGGGCCATGACAATCTTCTGATCCACTGTATTATTCACACTTAAAAGATAGGCATAACATGGATTGGTATTTACAACCATTTCATAAATTTTCTGTAGTCCATACGCATATCCCTTATACATCTGATCGTATTCCATCCCAAATCTCCAGTGTGGATATCTGTTTGGAAAACCTCCGAGTGCTGCAAGGATATTGATCGTATCATAGTCACACATTTCAAAAACGACCGGATGAAAATCCAGTCCATAATCAATGGCATACTGTTCGATCTCTTCCTTGAGCCTTAATAGTTCACCATCTACCGGTCTGGTCATCGTATTCATTACATTACTTTCCTTTACTCAGAAAATCCTTTATGGAATCCAATATCGAATCCTTGTTTTTTATCTGACTCAGAATCACTTCATCAGCCTTCTCCGTGTATTTACCCTGAAGATCCTTGTAAAACTGTCCTGAACCATAACGGCTCTCAACCTGCCCATAGCAAAATACATTTGAAGATGGAATAATATCGTTGTCGAGAATTTCCAAACATTGTTTGGTATCATCCGTTGACCAGTTATCACCATCGGAAAAGTGAAAAGGATAAATATTCCATTCACTCGGATCATAATCGTCCTTTATAATATCCCTGCATAGCTTATACGCTGATGATATCAAGGTTCCACCACTCTCCCTGGTCCTGAAAAAGGTATACTCATCCACCTCTTTTGCTGTGGCATCGTGAATAATATATCGTATTTCAATGTCCTTGTACTGACTTCTAAGCCAGAGGTTAATCCAAAAACTTTCAGTTCTGACAATCTCTTTTTGCTCATCACCCATTGAACCTGAAACATCCATCATGTATATCACCACGGCAGAGTTCTCATACTCCACATGACTTTTTGCGGCCCGATATCGAAAATCACGTCTAACCGGAATGATAATTGGATTGTTGGTGTCATATGTCCCAGTGACAATCTGACGTTTCAAGGCCTCCTTGTAGGTCCTTTTGAAATGCTTAAGCGAGTCCGGCCCAACTACGCCAATTGAGGTGTAGCGATCGGTTTCGGATTGCATGGTCTTCTTTCCCTTTGGCTGAATATTTGGGAGTTCGAGTTCTTCTCCAAGAATACTTGCAAGTTCCTCCAACGTAAGATCCACCTCAAGCTCTTTTTTTCCCTCGCCCTCACCAGCCTCGCCCTGACCTGGCTCATTGGGGTTTCCATCAATTGGATCACCTGGCTGGCCATCCCCTTGCCCCGTCCCACCTTGCTCCTTGTCTCCAAAACGAAATCTTGGAGTATCAATGGACGGCATGGGTATCCGAAAAGTTCCATCCCCCTTGGGTATTGGCATTTCCCCACGGGCAATATACTTGCGAAGATTATCACGGATCTTTCCCTTGATAATTTTTCTAAATCTGGAATGATCTCTTTTTATTGGGTGATTCATGACTTTGCAGAATCCCCCTTGGCAAAAATAGACGCAACGAAATTCAGAGCATCAGTTGCACAAATCTCACAATATCCAAAATTCTTTATCAGCCTTGATTTTACCACATCAATCTTTTCCTGCGTTTCCTTGTCCACAACTTTGGAGATGATAGTAGTAAGCTTGATTGAATCCTTCTGGTCTTCAAACAACTTAAGCTCCAGCGCACGATGCAATCTTTCGTTCATTTTATAATCAAAAGTCTTGCCTTCAATCGCAAGTGCTCCGATATAATTCATCACTTCACGTCTAAAATCATCTTTACGCGACTCCGGGATATCTATTTTCTCCTCAATAGAGCGCATGAATCTTTCATCAGCATCTTCAAGTTTGTTGGAATACTTGTTGCGAATTTTTTCCTTCTGCGTACAGGCCTTGACATTATCGATATAGTTGGCACAAAGAGTCTGAATTGCCGACTCGTCCACACTTATCGCTTTTTGCACATCGTTTTTGACCGTATCCTCGTATTCCTGCCTTGCAACCGCCAGCATATCCCTGAAATATTCAATCTGCTCCTGTGAGTTGATCAGGGCATGATGTTTAAGTCCGGCCTCCAACTCGTTAAAAACCATAAAAGGATTAAGACATCCAACCTCACCGTTTTTCACAAGTGAATTGGAAATCTTGTCTTGGATGTAACGTGGGGAAATTCCCTCAAGTCCTTCCCTCACAGCTTCCTTTCTCAGTTCCTTGACATTATCTTCGTTATATCCTGGAAGGGTTTTGCCGTTATAGAGTTTCAATTTCTGAATTCTTGTAAGATCGGACTTTTTCGGCTCCTCAAGTCTTGTTAAAACCGCCCAAAGAGAGGCCATCTCAATTGTATGTGGGGCAATGTGAACATGAGGAATCTTTTTGGGATTGAAGTCCTTGTGATAAATTCTGACCTCATTATCAAGTCTCGTAATGTAAGGCACGTCTACCTTTACGGTCCTATCTCTCAGAGCTTCCATAAATTCATTACTTTGAAGCTTTCTGAATTCCGGTTCGTTGGTATGCCCTAAAATCACCTCATCGATATCAGTCTGTGAGAACTTTTTTGGTTTTATCGAATGCTCCTGTGATGCACCGAGAAGATCATATAAAAAGGCAACATCCAATTTAAGCATTTCAATAAATTCAACAATTCCCCTGTTGGCAATATTGAATTCACCATCAAAATTAAAAGCACGTGGGTCCGAATCAGACCCGTAGAGGGCAATTTTTTTATAGTTGATATCACCGGTAAGTTCCGTCGAGTCCTGATTTTTCTCATCTTTCGGTTGGAATGTTCCAATACCAACCCTGTCTTTTTCAGAAAGAAGCAGTCTCTTTACCCTTATGTGATCCAGAACTTTGAGCCAGTCACCATCATATTTTTTCAGGTATTCATTAAAAATGTATCGACAAGCTGGACAAACAACACCGTCAAAAGTCACTTTTTCATGTGCCTTTTTCCCTTTATTGAGTTGCTCATAAAATTTTCCCCTAACCTCTTCCGGTATCAGCTTCAATGGCTCCTCGTGCATGGGACATGGAAACAATTTTTGCCCTCCCATGATTTCAGTTACATCTTCATCAAACCACTCGTATGTATAAAGTGCCCCATCATCGGTTTTCGAATAACGCTCCAGCCCCTTCTTTAAAAGCCTTGCAATTGAGGATTTCGCAGACCCAACAGGGCCGTGAAGCAAAAGAATCCTTTTTTCCGTTCCATAACCGCAAGCTGCTGACTTGAAGAAATTCACAAGCTTCATCAAGTGCACATCAATACCAAAAACCGCGTCCATGCCGTCACCATCTGGATCATCAAAAAAGTGATAGCGCGTTATGTCCTTTTTATACTCCTTATAGGAGCTTGTTCCATAAGCTATAACCATGTCATGAATTCTTTGAAAAGAATTTCTAGCCACCTTCGGATTCTCCGTCACAACATTCAGATACTCCTGAAAACCTCCACTCCAATGAAGATGAGTAAAATCTTCAACTTTAAAATTCTCACCCATAAACTTTTTGATATCAATTTGCATTCATTCCTCCACGAGAAACATAAACATTCACAACCTCTTAATTATTATACATTTTTGTTATTTCTTATAAAAGAAGAAAATAGATACCACATTGACATAAATCAAAAAACTCCTCAGAATAGAACAGGAACGGGGAAAGATACCACATTAAACAAGTCGGGGAAGAGCATATGCCGCTCCTTTGTACGGGTTTGACCGATGTTGGAAAAACACGGCAAACAAATCAGGATTCCATCTATCTAAACAAAAGTAAGAGGATTTTTGTTATTGCAGACGGAATGGGTGGACACAACGGTGGGGATATTGCCTCAAATCTGGCCGCCAAACACATCCCAGAATATATTTTGAAAAATTTTGAAGAAAATCCAATCAATGTTTCGCTTGAATCAATTAAACATGCCAACGATATTATCAAAATGGAAAGTGACAAAAACCCTGAGCTGGATGGGATGGGAACCACTGTCATTAGTTTTTTCTTCAAAGGCCAGACTCTCTATATTGCCAATGTTGGTGATTCCCGTGGTTATCTGGTGAACAAAAATAAAATATACCTGTTGTCAAAAGACCACTCACTTATCCAGGAGAAAATCAATCTTGGATTATATACTCGTCAGGAGGCATTCAAAGACCCACGAAAAAATATCCTGGTACGAGCAGTGGGTTTTGAAGAGGATGTACAAGTGGACGTCTTCACTTACAAGGTGTTGAAAAACGATCTTTTCGTCATATGTTCCGACGGCCTTTACAATAAGATAAATGAGAAAGATATTATGCACATTCTTCAAGAATGTATCCCTGACTGTGAAACGGCAAATGAAAGCGATTTAAAAAAGGCAACAAATGTCCTTGTCTCACTTGCAAATATAAACGGCGGCCAGGACAACATATCCGTCATCCTGATTCTTGCCAGATAGCTAACACACGTTTAAACTTGATAGATAGGATAAGCAATAACAGAGGTAAATCTTGGATCGATATTTCACCGTCATGGTTATTCCCGAAAGAGAGAAAGGGGTAAAATCCTTCAGAATCCCGCGAATTCTTTTTCGAGCATCCATGTTCTTTTTTGCTCTGTTTGCCATCCTTTTTTCCATCATTGGCTATGACTATTGGAAGATCGTTCAGCAGGTTTATGAAAACAAACATCTAAAAACCAGAAATCGCATTCTGGAAGAACAAATAAAAATCAACCAGAAAAAAATCAACGCCCTGACCGAGGATATTCGCAGGATTCACACTTTTGAGGAAAAACTTAAAATCATCACCGGATTGAAAAAAATAGACATGACCAAGGAGTACTTCAACAGGGAACCAGACACTTCAAATGAAACAAAAAAAGATAAGAAGACCAACGATCGAAAGTCAATATTACAAAGCCTCAACTCACCTGGGGAAATTAAAAAAAAAGAAGACTACATCAACCTGAAAAAACTTTACGAGATAAAAATTGCTGAAAATTTCGGACGTCAAACTGGATATAAAATCACCAAGGAATGGAGCGATTTGACAAAAAAAAGTTTTGCACTCGCCGGTCAATTTGCCAAATTCGACTATCAGTTCAATCAACTCAAGGACATCGTCAAAAAACTTGAAGTTGACATACATCAGGTGGACCAGCACCTTCTCGACAGGGACTCGTTTTTAAAATCCACCCCCACACTTTTACCTGCGAAGGGGTGGCTGACAAGCTACTACGGACATAGAAAAAGTCCCTACTCAGGAAGAATAAAAATGCATGAAGGTTTGGACATAGGAGCCAATACAGGAACACCAATCGTTGCGCCTGCCGACGGGATTGTAACATATTCCGGGTTGAAACCAGGTTTTGGAATTCTTGTACAGATCGATCATGGTTATGGCCTGGAAACAATCTTTGCGCATGCACAAAAGGCAAAGGTCAAAAAGGGACAATCGGTAAAAAGGGGAAACCTGATCGCATACGTCGGAAACACCGGCTACTCCACAGGCCCTCACCTTCACTACGAAATAAGAATTAACGGTACCCCTGTTGACCCATTATACTATATACTGGATTAAACGTTTTTTTGCAGATATTGCGGGAGTTTTAAATGTTATCAGTTATTAAAAAAATCTTTGGAACAAAGCATGAGAGAGAACTCAAAAGATTACAACCAATCGTTGATCTAATTAACTCATATGAAGAAAAAATGAAACAAATGGGTGACAACGAACTCAAGGCACAAACTCCCAAATTAAAGGAAATGATAAAAAAAGGTGCCTCACTTGAATCAATCATGCCTGAGGCTTTCGCAACTGTCAGAGAGGCTGGGAAAAGAGTTCTTGGCGAGAGGGCCTTTGATGTACAGCTCATGGGTGCAATCATACTCTTTGAAGGAAAAATTGCGGAAATGAAAACCGGAGAGGGAAAGACGCTTGCTTCCACCCTGCCACTTTATCTACATGGTCTTTCAGGAAAAGGTGCACATCTGGTCACGGTAAACGATTACCTCGCCTCAAGAGACTCAAACTGGACTGGAAAAATTCCAACATGGTTGGGACTGAAAGTTGGATGCATTACTGCAAATATTGAAGATGAGGAAAGAAAAGACGCATACCAGGCTGACATCACCTACGGAACAAACAATGAATTCGCTTTCGACTATCTCAGGGACAATATGAAGTTTTCGCTGGATGATTATGTCCAACGCCCGCACAACTATTGTATCGTGGATGAAGTGGATTCCATTCTGATAGATGAAGCGAGAACACCACTCCTTATTTCGGGCCCGGCTGAGGGAAGTACAGGGCTTTATAACATCGCAAACAAGGTTATACCGCAACTTACGAAAGAGACCCATTTTACAGTGGACGAAAAATCCCGTTCCGCCAATTTTACCGATGATGGAGTTACACGTATTCAGGAGATCGTGCGTATTGAAAATATTTTCAGCGTGGAACATGTAAATATACTGCACCATCTAAACCAGGCACTAAAGGCACACTATCTTTTCAAAAAAGACGTTGACTATGTAATAAAGGACGGCAAGGTCATCATCGTTGATGAATTCACCGGACGTTTAAAGGAAGGATCAAGGTGGTCTGACGGCCTTCATGGTGCCACGGAAGCAAAGGAAGGTGTTACAGTAAAAACTGAAAACCAGACATTGGCACAAATCACCTTTCAAAACTACTTCAAACTCTACAACCGTCTCTCCGGAATGACCGGTACCGCCGACACAGAAGCAGAGGAATTTAGAAAAATTTATAAATTGGATGTGTCAGTTATTCCAACAAACTTGCCTATGGTCAGGGTCGATAATGCTGACGTAATCTACAAAACAAAGGATGCAAAATACAAAGCCGTTGGGAAACTTATTCAAAAACTTCACAAAAATGGACAGCCCGTTCTGGTCGGCACAATATCAATAGACAATTCTGAACAGATTTCCAAATTTCTCAAAAAAATAAAAATCCCACACGAAGTTTTAAATGCTAAACAGCACGACCGTGAAGCCAAAATAATTTCGATGGCAGGACAAAAAAACGCTGTAACAATCGCAACAAACATGGCCGGCCGTGGAACCGATATAAAGCTCTCGGAAGAAACAAAAAATCTTGGTGGCCTTTTCATCCTTGGAACAGAAAGACATGAGTCACGTCGAATTGACAACCAGCTCAGAGGACGATCAGGAAGACAGGGAGACACCGGTGAATCCAGATTCTTTCTCTCCCTTGAAGATGATCTCATGAGAATATTCGGCTCAAAAAGAATCCAGGGAATCATGGGAACCCTTGGAATGAACGAGGACGAACCAATCGAGCACAAAATGATCAGCAATGCAATTGCCAAGGCCCAGCAAAAAGTTGAAGGCTACCATTTTGAAATAAGAAAACACCTTTTGGAATATGACGACGTAATGAACGAACAACGAAGGGTCATTTACCGTCTGAGAAAGGAAATACTCTCAGACAAGGACAACCTTGGTTTTGTCACGGAAATGACCGAAGATGTTTCGGTACATCTGCTGGAAGCATACAGACCAAGTCGCAAGGTGCCACTCGAAGCCTGGCCATGGGATGAGATGCAAAATGGTTTTCAAACAACTTTCAACACCAAACAGGAAATAAACGCTCTTGAATGCTCGCAGAAATATGAAGGTGACATCGAAAAATATTTTGCAGAAGAGGCCAAAAAAATTCTTGAAGAAAAATTTGCAAAATATGATTCCGAACAAATCAAAATGGCACTCCGTGAAATCCTCCTTTCAATTTTTGACCAACACTGGAAAGACCATCTCTGCGCCATGGATTCCGTAAAAGAAGGAATCAATCTTCGTGCGTACGCCCAAAAAGATCCTCTCAACGAATACAAGCGTGAATCATTTCAACTTTTTGGAAACATGAAAGTCGAAGTGAAAAAATCTGTTGTCGAAAATATATTCAAAGTTCAATTTTACACACCTGAAGAGGTAGAACAACTCAAAGCGAGACAACAGAAACATCTCGAAGACCAAATACAGGCCTCTAAAAATGCCCAAAAAATGGCCCAAGACGGCGGCAGGACAGTAACAAGAAGCAAAAACAAGGTTGGACGCAACGATCCATGTCCATGCGGCTCAGGCAAAAAATTCAAACATTGCCACGGGGCCTGATCAGGAACGCAAAAATGAGTGATGCTGACGATAAAATCAATGACTCCGAGGACAAGGACGATCTCACACGAATCGAAAATCTGTCTGAATACGAACATTTGGATGATACCAGCGTCGATCGTGTTCTCGATAAAAAGGGCATTGACAAAAAAGATGACGATTCAGCGCCATCCGATGAATCTGACCTCGAAGAACCGGAAATAGAAGAAGAAGAGTCCATATTTGATGATAAAGATGATAAGAAAGATGATAAGACGGAGCAATTTTCTCCCTCGGACATTGATGAGGAACCGGAACCAGAAGAAGCGGAAGCGGATACAGAAATAGAGGAACCTCCTGAATTTACACAACAAATCAGCACTGAAAGCATTTTCAACACATCAGAGGAAGATGATGATAATTCTCAGGTAGTCGAGGAGGAATTTACATATACGGAACCAGAAGAAATCCAACATCATAAATCCGAGGGATTTGAAGACATCCAACATTTTGGAGAAAGTATTTGTACGGGCACGATTTCCTCTGGCGGAAATCCTCCATTTGCCCTGATTGTCCAAAACATCAGGTATATTGAAGATTCCGAAGACATTGTAAGGATTTTACGCGACTTTAAAATAATAAATAAAACAAATGAAGAAACAATTGTTCATGGAGTGCAAAACGGATCGGTTTTAATATCTCAAATAAGCGAATATGCTGCAATAACTCTGGCCCACCGCTTTAGACAATATGATGTCGACATCAAGTTCGGACTTTCCGAACAACTACACCCTTCTAAAAGCTGTGAAATATCTTCTCGTGGTCTTGTTAGTAAATACAACCTACATCAAAACAAAATGGAAAATCTCAATCTCACGGAAAAACCGGTCAAGCTTGAATCCATTATCCTCACAACAACACCCACTCTGCAAAATTATCAAATTATCAAATATATAGATCTGGTCTCAGAGCATACCGTAATTGGTGAAGACAAGCTGGAAGCAATTAATTCAATCCATGATGATAAGAAAAAGACCAATCCTTTTGAATTAAATATTTTTGATAACAATCAAGCCGATCAAGACGGAGTAAATGAAGTTTTAGACCGGTACTGTTCTAGCTTAAATGAAATCTATACTGATCTGGCTGAAAAAATTCGACAAAAGGCATTTAAAAAAGGTGGTAATGCTATTGTTGGAATCAACTTTCAGATATCCCCCCTCCTCCACACGGCCGGAGAACAACATGAGGGGATGGAATTTCAAAGTCCCCAAAAAAACCGTTACAAGATAAGTTGTATCGGCAATATTGTCATCGTAAAGTAAATACAAATAAATACAAGACGGAGGAAAAAGTTGAAAACCTAAATTTTCTCTTCCTGTAATTTAAAACAGATAAGACTTTATTTTTTTGCCATGTCGTGTATATAGCAATATATGGCAAGTTTACCGCGATATCTTATTATTTATAATGATTGTTATTTTCATCTAACGTGGCAATGCCACAACAAGTCATTTTATTTCAAAACTAATTATTTTAAGAAATATTATTATGATCTGCTCCTTAAATACAAGGATCGGTATCAAATCGAAATCTATTCATATTGCCTAATGTCTTCTCATGTTCATTTAGCCGGTCATTGCGATAAAAAAGAAAATCTTTCCAATTTTATAAGGATTGTTAATTCACTTTTTGCTCGTCACTACAATAAAAAAACAGGAAAACGCGGGCAGGTTTGCATGGATCGATTTAAGTCTCATGTAATTGAGGAAGATTCTGCTTTAATCAAAGTTATGAACTATATAGACTTAAATCCAGTACGTGCTCACATCGTAAAACATCCTGATAAATATCGATATTCTTCGTTCAGACATTACGCCTACGGAAAAACCGACCCTCTTATTACAGACTCGCCAATATTTTTAGAATTCGGAAATACAGACCAGAAAAGAAATGAAGCATATCTACAAATGGTGGAGGAAATTCTTAAAGACGAAAAATTACTGTTTAAAAAACAAAATTATTCGACAACCTTGTTTATAGGAAATCCCGTTTGGGTCAAACAAAGATATGATAACATCAAAAATCATCGCACAAAAAATTACAAATCTCTCAATTCAACTTAAATCACGTTCTGAAAACAATAAAATGATGCCCCAAATATCGTGATTATCAATCTAAAACAGGATCGCTGTACCAAAAACCAAATTTTTTACAAATTTTAATCCAATAATCTTCAATAATTCAAAAAAATCATCACGCTAATATTCTCCCAAGAAGTTACAATCAGTAAAAAGCATTAAAAAAAATAATTCAAAATGCAACCTCTTTACTCATACTCCTTTCCTCCGTCTTGATAATTTTTTGATAATTTTGATAATGAATCTAGAATCTATAGGAAAGCCCCGCCAGATACCTGAATCCAGCGAAAGTCCTATCAAATGCTGCCTCATCTGCCAGAGCATACGATTCGGCCCTTGTATAATAATCAATCATCATTTTTATACCAAGACCGAATACAAAATAATATTTGGCACCAATGCCAAAATTAACCGATTGTGCTTTTCCACTGAGATCCTTTGTGGACGATGTTTTGGTAGTTTTCGTTAGTGCAGACTCAACCTTGTAAGCAACCGAACCGTAAGCCAGTGAAGTTGTAAGAAATCCAATGATCCGGTTATATGAAAATGGATCGGCCAGAAAATGATAATTAATTCCAGCGCCAAATTCCATCAAACTGCTGGTGGATTTTGAATTTCCGTCATCATATGAGAAGGCCAGCGTTTCGCTGTGGAGAAAAACAAATGGGGAGATATCCTTGTACCATCCAGCGCGATTTGTAAAATATGTCTCAACCCCCAAATAACCGCTCATTGAAGTGCTATCGTCGGAATACTCTGCCAAACTTCCGCTTTGAGTTGAACCACTCATGGAATTAAACTGAAGAAGGCCCCAAATCTCCCAATCCTTTCTGATATCCACACCACTTTCCGCACCGACGGCCCCTCGCCGCAACATTCCCTGCCCTGAATACATATTCTCAAGTTCCTTGTCTTCACTTTTTCTTTCTCTTCGTCTCTTTGAGTAATCAACCGGAATATCTCCGACTCTTCCACCAAGTTCCACATTTCCACCACCGGTAATAACCGGTACTGTGGCCCCCGCATCAAAACGATCCATGCCAAAGGCCCTCGATACGTCGCCTGTAAGCTTGACTGGTGCCGCAATTTTCAGATTGATCACTCTATCAACACCAACCTCACTTGGATTGACCAATCGGTACAGTGCCCATATTGAGCGTGTTGGAGCAGCTTTTATAACAACTCCCCTGCTTATCACCCCAGATGTAATAAAGAACTTCGCATGGTCCCCTACTACTAGCCCATCTTCGAGTCCTCGATTGATTAACATTGTTTTTTTGGTTGACGACAATCGAAGTATTCGGCAAGTCAATTTCTCATCAATCTCCAACGCCTGCAATGACTGGACTGATAAAGATACAATCAAAAGAATTATCCATAATCTTTCCATTTTCACCTGCCTCTGGGAATTACTCCGTCTTGAAATAATTTTGGAATAACTAAAAAAACATTCCTATTCCCATGGAAAATTTTAAATCATTTACTGCAAATGTTCCATTGGTATCGCTATTTTTTCCTCCGCTGGAGGTAAAACGCAGTTGTTCATATTGCAAAAGAGCATTCAATCCAAGGCCGATACCGGATTCAGAGTCAACTTCATCACCAGCCTTGATCCTGTACTTGATCCCGATATGTGCTGTTGGAAATGTCAGCACTGTTCCCTTGTACGACTCAGCAGGGATAGATGACGACATGTTCGCACTTCCATATCCAATCCTTGTTCCAAGATGAATCAGTAATCTATGGATTGTTGATGGATAGTTGTAGAAATACCAGTTTAATCCAATCTTGTAGTGCCCCTCAGATGAACTGACATTCACTTCGTCACGTATTTGATATGTATTGGTTCCATTCTCGTAAAATAATTCTGCGGTCCACCGTCTGTAACGTTCATTAAGCCTTATAAGCTGATACTCAATACCAAACGAATAATATTTTCCTTTTTTCTGCTCTGTTTCCTGCACATTGGCGCCATGTTTTACCAATCCGGTCACATAACGAAAAATAAATTCAAGTGCCACACTGTTTTTCAGCGCAAACCTCTGCCTCGACATCTCATGGGAAATTCCAGTATCAATCATGAATCTTCTCAACCGTTCATCGCTCATCTCCTTCGACCACCGGCCGTCGGTATCCAAAATATTTTCAATTTCATCATCCCCCATTCTGGAGGCTATCTCCTGAAGGGCCTTTTTATTCTCTCCTCTGAGATTTTTTTCATTCATGCTCAAGACAGCCCCATCCATCGCAGAATCAAAAACGTCCCTGTCATTCTTCTTTCTCACTACTGACACCGCAGCTTCCTGGGGAATTTCATCGTAATATCTTGTTTCCAGATTCCCATCAAATCCTTCCATTTGTTTCGGGGAATCTTTTTGCCAACTTGAATAGACTTCAGATACCAAATCCTTCTCATGTCGCATTTGTGTTTTTACAACGATTTCACTTTCATCATAGTCTTTTTTATGCTTGATATAGCTGTCTGGAATTCCATCGTGCGAACTTTTCCCAAATTCGCTGACGGAAACTTTCGCAGGAAGAACTGTCTGCTTCGTTAAAACAGCATCATTTCCTCTTCTTCCCTTTAAAACCTTTCGCATTACCGCCAGATTAATCTTTGCTCCGATTTTTAACAGATCAAGTTTCCTAATATCCTGCAAATACCAAAAGGAATACCTCTGCGTTACCCTGAGAACTTTTCCATAGGCGAGGTGATTTATCATTGGGTGTTCCAAATATTCCATGCCACGATCTTTAGCAAGAAAATAGAATCTCGCGTAGTCACCGACTTGAATTTGATCGTTTGACCCAAGATCAAGAATAACACTTCGACCAGAAGCACTTATTTCAAGAACCCTGGTTTGTTCGATAATTGATGCCTTGACCTCAATTAGAAGACAGATAGCCAGGATAGGTAGTATAAACTTGATAGTATTTATTTTTACTCCGTCTTGTGTGTGTGTATATTAACACAGGTTAGCATAAAACGAAAACTTCAATGCGGCGCGCACACAAGTAACAAGAAGTTTTTCTTGAACTAAAGCGGCTTTTTATATAAAACTCATCCAAGAATATTTTTTTAAATTAAGGACGGGACAGATGGCAAGAAGGAAATACGTACAAACATTCAAACACAAATGCACAATAACAGAAGAAACTTTTGTTCTAACCAGGCAAGCTCCCACCCCGGATGAGTTGATATCTGTAAAAGCTTATTATGAGTTGAATCAAGACAAGGATGATCGTCCTGAACGGATAAAAAATGTTGAAAAAATGAAATCTGACCAAGCTGCTGCCGAAGCTGCTAACGAAGATGCAACCACAAGTACTGATAAAGAGTAAAAAGTTAAAATGAAACAAACAGATTGCATAATTATCGGAACCGGACCTGCCGGAATGACCGCAGCAATTTATTCAGCCAGGGCAAACATGTCGCCAATCATACTGGAAGGACATGAACCAGGCGGTCAACTAACAACAACAACTGATGTGGAAAACTTTCCAGGATTTCCAGAAGGGATCACAGGCCCCGAACTAATGGATAATATGCGAAACCAGGCAAAACGTTTCGGTGCCGAGTTCATATCCACCAACGTTTCAAAAGTGGATTTCAATTCACACCCATATAAAATAATCTGTGAAAACGGTGATGAATTTATTGCCCAAACAGTCATTATCAGCACTGGTGCCTCCGCAAAATATACAGGCCTTCCCAATGAAAAAGAACTCATTGGAAAAGGTGTAAGTGCATGCGCCACTTGTGACGGTTTCTTTTACAAGGACAAGATCGTCCACGTAGTCGGCGGTGGTGATACTGCCATGGAAGAAGCAACCTTTCTAAGTCGTTTTGCTTCAAAAGTTTACATACTTCACAGAAGAGATTCATTACGTGCAAGCAAAATCTCACAACAAAAAATCTTCGACAATCCAGGCATTGAAGTCGTTTGGGATACAATCCCCGTGGAACTTAAATTTAATGAGACCGGATTAACCTCAATAATCGTAAAAAATGTAAAAACAAAAGCTCTTTCCGAAAGAAAAACAGATGGTTTTTTTCTTGGAATCGGCCATCTGCCAAATACATCATTCCTGGAAGGCCAGCTTGAACTTGATAATCAGGGACTTATAAAAACCAGCAACGGCCCGGAAACCAGCAAACCTGGAATTTTTGCCTGCGGTGACGTTCAAGACCCATATTATCGACAGGCCATCACTGCCGCTGGATCAGGTTGTATGGGTGCCATTAAGGCAGAGCGGTTTCTGGAAGAACATACAACAACCTGAAATTACGTTTATAAAAAACATGTCAAGAAATTTCCGACAAAAATGATTTGTCTTTTCAACCACCCGAAAAAACTACAAAATCGTTTTTTTTTAACACTAACAACACATTTTTTTTGACAAATATCCCAGTTATTTGAAAAAATCTTATAGAAGGATAATTAAATCCATGAACCAAGGAAGGTAACATGGCATCTATTTTTAACTTCTCAACTCTCAACACAATTTTAGACTCAAAGACACGTTCCATTACAGTGGAACTTAACCGTCCTGATCTTTGGAATGCCATCAACTTTGAGATGATGTTTGAACTCGAATCACTTCTTTCCTGGTGCGCATCCCACATGGAAATCAACACAATCCTTCTAACATCAAGGCTGGAGTTCCTGTCAAAAGGCTTTGACTACAATGAATTTCTTAAAACCCCTGATCACAAAATACAAAAATATCTCATTAAGTTTCAAAAATTAATTCATTCAATGTTTTTTCTACCTCAGACCATCCTTATAGATCTCCGCCATGGTGCCATCGGTGCCGCTGCAGAACTTGCCATAGGTGCGGATATCAGATTTGCCCACGAACAAAGCTCCATCCACTTCAACCATCTGGACATGGGACTTATTCCTGCTTGTGGCGGAGTTGGTTTCCTAAGCACTGTCATCCCAAAAAGTACGGCCAAAAACTGGGTATTAAGTTCCCAACCAATAACCATGAACGAATTGATTTCCAGTGGATTTATTTATAAATCATACACAGACGAAACCATCATAAAAACCCAGATGAAAAAGATATCCGAACAATCACCAGTGGCCAGGATTCAGGCAAAAAGAAGCATGCTTGAATCCATTATACCGGATTTGGAACATGCCATGGAATATGAAAAGAACTTTGCCTTTGGTGCAATGTATGCCGAAGACTGGAAGCGTTCCATAAAGGCCAAGTTGGAAGGGAAAAAACCGGAATTCATCTCCGCAATGGAATTCAAAGACATTCTCAAAACCCACAAGAAATTAAACGTCACCGCTGAAAACTAAGAGGCCTTATTTCGCTTTTGATGAGCTTTTTCCCGGCCTTCAAAAAATCCGCGGTTATGCCAAGAAGAAATCCGCCTCCTCCGGCACCACATAATTTAAGATAGAATAACTCACTTTTCAGCCCTTCCCTCCATATCTGGCGGTATAATTTGGGAATCATCGGAGAAAAGTGACGATATTGAAAATCTGAAAGCTCTCTGAAAAACTCGTACATTGAATTCTGATCCATATCAAGAAAAGACTTGATACATCCGTTGGTAATCGGCAACAAGACGTTCTGACAAAGTCCTGAAAAACTCTCCACATTACATTTTTCCAAAAACAGGTTAACAAGTGGTTCTGTCCTTCTTGCCCTGCCTGTATTAAGAAGAAAGATTCCCCCTTTCTCCTCTGTATAATCAGGCAGATCGATAAGCTGAAGATCATCCATGCTTTTGATCAGGATAGGACGTTTCAAGTAACTGATCAACGGATCAATACCTGAACTTGCGCCATGAAAATGTGATTCCAAAAGCGAAAAAATCCTCTTCAATTTTGAAAGTTCGATAGCGGAAATATTGCCATTGCTAAATTTGTTTTTTGAATACCTGTCATAAACCGCCGCACAAAGTGCCCCGGAACTTCCCACTCCATACCCCTGTGGAATAGTGGAGCAAAAATACAACCCCCTGCTGACATCAAAATCAAAGGAATCAATATCAAAATCACCAAGCAGTGATATATCCTGTTCACCGGAATTCAAAAGATCCTTGAGATATAATACAAAGGCCCGCATTTCCGAATCAATAACCATGCTCACACCGGGTTTCTCATAAGGAAAGGTCAGATACCCGTCAAACAAGGGATATGGAATGGCAAGCCCCATTGAATCCCTGATGATTGAATATTCCCCGAACAAAAGAATTTTTGAATAAAACTTTTTTATCTCAGGCATAAGACAAAAACTCTCGACTACCGGAACCAACCCTGTCATTTATCCATTGTCCATTTTCTAAAAATGGAACCAGTTCACTTTCAATGAAGCCAATCACTTCATGTTCAACCGCCTCAGGAAAAAGCAGATGGACATTCGGCCCTGCGTCCATGGTAAAACATACGGGATGTCCTGAATGCTTTCTAAAGCTTTTTATTCTGGAAATAATCTCCAGAGTGTTTGGCCTCATGAGCGTATATGACGGGGAAGCTGTCGCCATCAGAGCATGCAAGGTCATCGCTTCACTTTCACAGATTTGTATAAAACTTTCCAGGTCACCGTTTTGCAATGTTCGATACAACTGTTCAAAGTTTTTTCCGGCCTGATCATAACGAACCTGCGCAAATGGATGTTCCTGCATGAGCCTATGGCCTTTGGAGCTTGAAATTTCCTTTGGTGAACTGTCTACTATTAAAATTGCATCCCTCATTGTTGAAAAAACAGGATCAACATCATCAATCGGCATGGCATATTCATCACTTCCAATATTCATTGCCTTGTGTCTTCCCCAAAAGGCAAATGACGAAAAAACCGACCTACTTGCGCTGCCAGACCCCAGTCGTGCCAATCTGGATGCCTGCTCATAAAATTCCGTATCTGAAAGCTGTATTCCGGTAAACTTTTTGAAAAGACTCATAAGTGCAACGGCAATTGAAGCAAAACCAGACGCCGAAGAAGCTATACCTGCAGAATGTGGAAAAGTGTTTTCTGTAGCAATTTTAAAATCAACAAGATCAATAAATGGGCACAGCTCCCTGATGGATGAAAAATATGTCCGAAGTCTTTCTTCAAATTGAATGTTTTTTTTATTCTCATACAGCAGATCAACACCAATCCCACCATCTCCGGGATTTTTCGTTATCTGCCAGGATATGGCCGTCTTTGTTTTTGCCTCGCTTAAGGTAAAACTCAATGAAGGATTTTGAGGAAGCTGAATGTCCCTTTTTCCCCAGTATTTAACAATAGCGATGTTGGAAGGCATTTCGCAAACCAATTGACCTTCAGGAAATTCCTTATCTATCTTTTTCCACAGATCATCTCTGGAATATTCATTAACTGCTTGGAACAATGAAATTTCCCCTGTTAGTGTAGGTATTTGAATCTTTCAATCGGGCCCTGATTAACAAAATCATCCTCGTTATTATTTAGAACAAGTTGTTCGTAAGGAATAACAACATTAAACCCCTTACCCGCAAAATATTTTCTTGTCTCTTCAAAATTACGATCGCTACTTGCCAGTACAAAATCCCCACCCCACGCACCAAGGGATTTTATCTCCCCCCAGTAATCACTGAAAAATTTGTCCCTGGCCCTTTGTAACTCCAGTGTTTTGGAAATTATTTCCTCATGCTCTTTCATCATACACTCGAACTCAAAAAGCGTATTGGCCTTCTCCATTTTTTCAGTTATCCCGGACAGGGCCTCAATAATTTTTTTATCATGGGGTTTTTTACAATTATAGTGCTCAATGGCATCCATGGAGTTCTGCTTTCTATCCAAATGAACAAAATAAAGATTATTCCTAAAAGGAGGATCAAAACTGCCAAGACTCCATTTAGGAACGGAACCATCCTTTTCATAAACTATGGGACATTCAGACTGTGCTACGGCCACATCATATCCCGAACCACCATACACATTAAAAAGAAGTTCAAACGGACTGATATAGGCCCAGTTGGCAACATTATGAATCAAGGTTGAACTGCTACCAAGTCCCCAATCCAACGGAAACTCGAGCCTGGTTTCAACAAAGACATCAACTTCGTCCCTTAAAAAATGTGAATTTTGCTTCCTCGCCTGCCGCAGAATTTTCTGCAAGAAGAGCACCTCTTTATCAGGATTTTCCTCCAAACAATCAAAATGCCAGAATTCAAAACTTGTCTGGAACCAAAGATTGTCATCAGAATCAAAACTCTTCCAGTAAAGTACTGGATTAAAAGATGGAACATATCTCACAGACAACGACTGTCCCACCGATACCGGAAGGGCCAGGGCACGTGCCCCATCCAAAACAAAATATTCGCCAGAGAGCAGTAGCTTTCCCCTGCCGTAGCAAAAATGGTCAAGTTTCGGTTGTACTTTTTTTAAATTTGATAATCTACTCATTAATGATAATTCCTTAGACCTGCCAGATAGTCCCTGACATCAGTAAATGAAATAACCCTGTCCGAAAAATATTTTTGTGACATCTGTTTTTCCTCTTCATTTGCCTCCAAATGATTCAGAATATTCATCAGATGCATTTTCATATGTCCTCTCTGGATACCATCAGTAATCAACGACCGAATGGCCGCAAAATTCTGTGCAAGCCCTACAGATGCAATAATACTCATCAATTCCTCTGCATCGGGAAGTCCAAGCATATCCAAAGAAAGTCTGGCCATTGGATGCAACGATGTCAGCCCACCGACAGTACCTATTGACATGGGAATCTTCATGGAAAATTCAAAATGGCCGTCGGACAAATCAACATCAGTTAATCCCTGATATTTTCCACTTCTTGATGCCCAGGCATGAACACAGGCCTCAACCGCACGAAAATCATTTCCAGTCGCCAAAACAACGGCATCAATTCCGTTCATAATCCCCTTGTTGTGAGTAACTGCGCGTTCACGATCAATCTTTGATATTCTCACGGCCTTTTTAAACTTTCGCACAAAACAATCAGGATCAAGACCGAGCTTTGGATCAAGCAAATCCTTGATCAAACATCGTACACTGGTTTTTACAACACAATCCTGATTATAATTTGAAACTATGGCCATGATAATTTCAATTTCTTTTTCAGTTGATGAAAAAGTCAACTCTCTGACAACCATCTGACTGAAATTTTCTGCCATTGCCTCTATGACGGAGTTGATAAAATTCGCCCCCATGGCATTACATGTTTCAAATTCAACAAGTAATTGATAGTACCTGGGTTCATCTTCTGTTCTATCAACAAGACTGACACCGCTGATTCCCCCTCCCCTGAGGGCCATGCTTTTATTCAAAAATTCCACCGACAAAAGAAGTTCATCTTTTTTTCTGGTAAAAAATTCCTTTAGTTTTGAACTATCTCCGTGCCAGGAAAAATGAATCTGCCCCACCTTTGTCGTGGAAATGACCTCCGAATGAAATCCTCCCCTTTCCCTCCAGAACTTGGCACTACGGGCACAGGCCGCAACGACGGAACTTTCCTCCGTAACCATTGGAACACAATATGATTTCCCGTTAATAAAAAGCTCCGGAATCACTCCATAAGGAAGATGAAAATTTGTGACAGTATTTTCACTGAATTGTTCAAGAAGTTTTTGCTCATCATCACGACGATGCCAAGAATCAATCATTAGTTCCCGTGCATTGGTAGAACCATCAAGATACTTGTTAACAACAAAATCCAGCTTTTGTAATTTGCCAAGTTTTGAAAAACCACATATCCGTTGCAAGAACATTCCCCTTTTGGATTACTCACGAACAGTGAGATATGTTTTCGCCAACTTTAATCCACAGATCATTTGTTCCACATACTCGTCCAGGGACTCAAATGATTCGCACGCATGGGCCAAAAAGGCGCCAGCCTGCCCAAAAACACATTTTTTTTCTTTACAAGATTCGTACTCTCCAAGAATTCCATCCAGCTTTGTAACAAGGTAATAACCGTCAATCCACGAACGTATTCCACCAGAAATTATAAACTCCCGGGGAAGTATTTCCCTGGATTGCTCACTGAACAATTGTGCGAGTTGATTTACCATGTCAGAAGCTGTATGTCCAACCATGGCCACCGGTGTCATATTGCTTAAATATTTGTTATTGTTATGTCTTAAAAGCTCCAATTTCGTAAAATTTGTTCCTCCAAAGGCACCAAATTCCAAAACCTGCAGTGGTAAAGCAACAAGCTCCATTAGTGACAATGGCCCAAAACCCTGGCCAACCTCTTTCACTCCCACCGGAAAATTTGCCTTTCCCAAAAGCTTCTTGATTACATTAATTGGGGCTTCAGAGAGCCTGTCTCCCTCCGACTGAAAAAATTCCTGCAATGGATTAACATGAACCATAAGGGCGTCGGCCTTAAGTGAATTAAGAACATCCTCCATGGCGAAAATTGCATCTTTTTTTACAAGTTCAGCAACCTGGCAAATACCAATATTTGCCATCAAGGGCGTATTATCGCCAAGTATCGGACGGAGATTAAAGCTATCGAAGGCCGAATCATCCTCCAGAAGCTTTCTCACAGAGCCAAGACCCATTCCCAATCCATATTTTCCGGCAACACGCGCAAGATTATAATTTATCTCTTGGGTTTCACCATTTCCTCCTGTCATACTTGAAATCCAGGCAGGGTAATGCATCTGTTTACCTAAAAACTGAAATGGTCTGTAGGCACTTTCCATGTCCTTATGGGAGGAAAGCATTGGTTCATAACAAAACCGTGTATCAACCTCATCTGGATTTATCTGGGAATATCCGGTCAATGAAATATGATCATTTTTTCTGATGTCGCCTTCACTCACTCTCTTCGCTCCTGCACATTATAACATGACGCATGTTTTAGACCAAACGCATCTATATGTAAAATGTGTGCTGTGCACCAATATACAAACATTACCGTAATACAAGTCCTGTTTCGCTAAAATTAATTCCAATTGACTCAAAAGTATGTAAGTCATAAAATTACCTATAATGTTTTTCTGGATAGGAAAAAGATATGTGCAAAGCTATACAAAAAAACACACTGTTACTGGTTGATGACGATGATGTAGTCAGAGAAGCTATTAAACTGATAATATCATTACATTTTGTAGATTTGGATATAATTGAAGCATCTGGTGGTGATGAGGCATTTGAAATCGTTTGTAACAATAAAATTGATTTTGTGTTAACTGATGTAAGAATGCCGGCCGGAGATGGCATTGAACTTCTGGAAAAAATAAAGAATTATAATTCTGAAACACCGCAAGTCACGCTAATCACCGGATTTTCATGTATCAGCAGGGAAGATGCCATTAAAAAAGGCGCTTTGGAACTGTTTCACAAACCTTTTGATATCGCCAAAATTGGAAAACTTCTCAAAGATTGCAATTTTTAGATACGGACAGGTAAAAGAACACCTTCTCTCAAGCTTGATTCCAAGATCATTCATTAGTCCAATGCCTGCGAATGCCTTTTAGCTTACAACCGTTTGCTTCAAAGATTTTAATCATGGACAGGTTTTTTATATGAGTGGAATCCAAATACTCATTTGCTTTAAGCTCTTTAATCAGGCTTAATCCTTTTCTGTGCAAGATTGTTCCAAAATTCTTATTTCTAAATTTCGGAACAACTCCAAAATATGCAAGTGACCCCATGTGAGGTTTTTCAGGAAAAATATCGGGTAAAACGATACCAACAATTTCATTTTCAAAATATGCCACTTTCCATATTCCGGCCCATGATTCATTCATGCTTTCAAGCAATAGAGGGAAATTCTCTTCTATCGGAATAGACTTCGTTTCAGCATGATCTCCAATTCTAACCTCATCCAGAATTTGAGAAAAAATATCTCTACCAACATCTTGAACAGGCCGATAAAGTAATCTTGGCTCTTCAATATATTCCATGTTTTCAAGTTCTCTGGAGTAATAAGCCTTTTCAAAATCAATTTTAAAACCTAAAGACTTAAGAATAGCTTCGTATTCAATATCCTCTTTTTTATCCCAGCTCAAACATAAAATCCTTTTTTTCGGATAACTTGTCCGAACCCATGTCACTAACTCCTTTCCTGTTTCATCCTTTAATAAATTATCAAAAACTTCAATTTTAAAAATAATGTACAGTCCATCACTTACACTTTCCCCTCGTAATTTACCGACACAACTGTTTCCATTAAATACAGAAACGCCCTTATTAGTTTCAACTAATTTCATAAATACTTCCTTTTTGATTGATTAAAGATCAATATATTAATTGAACTTCAATCAAAGATTGTTAAATGTTTCCAGAATTGTTTTGTGGACGCTTATGCTCTAATAGATAAGGAGGCCACAAATAAATTTTTCTTTTTCATAGAGTACCTCCCTTTTTAACTGACAAATAATATTGATTAGAAACTATATTCATCAATATATTTTGTCAACCGGGGAAAAATATATCATCTATCCAACAGCAACAATCATTAATACGGTAATTGGAACACATATTTCTACGAACATCACACACAAGCATTTATCACAATAACAAATTCCCGTTTTTTTTCCTTTAAACGCTTGAGTACGCTTTCCACCGTTCCCCTGAGAAGTTCTTCAGTGGAACTGCCAATATCCATAGCCAGAAAAATCTCTCTTGAATGTTTTTTCATTGCAACCTTTAATTCATCAAGAATTCTTTCCAGCCTGTAAGGAGTGTCCATTAAAACAAGAGTTCTTTTATCTTTAAGAATTTCATTTAACCGTTTCATTCTTTCTTTTTTTTCACGCGGAAGAAAACCTTCAAAAACAAATTTATTGCTCTCAAATCCGGACATGGAAAGTGCAAGAATAATCGAATTCGGAAACGGTGTGGCCGTCACTTTTATTTTGTTTTTATGACAAAGGTCCACCAAAATTCTTCCGGGATCACAAAATGCCGGTAGTCCTCCATCACTCATGAGATAAATATTTTTACCACTTTTAAGCTCTAAAAGAAGTTTCTCCGCCGACTTTTGATTATTATGCTCGTTATAAAGAAAAAAATCCTCCACGGCCTCCCTTGGAAGACCGAAACGAATCCACCTTCTTCTTCCCGCTTTATGCTCTTCAACTACAAAAATTGATTTTTCCTTTTCGTTGATAAACGCAGTTTGCAGAAGTTCTTTAGCGCAAGCTTCCAGTTGATTTTCCTCATCAATAGGTGTTGGAATCAATGTAAGTATTCCTTTCAATACCGATTCTCCCTCAAGTTCAATACATCCACCCCGATCGGAAGCAGGTATTTTCCCAGTTTATATGAAAAAAGAGCAAGTGGAATTGCGGCCACAAGATCAAGCGTATAATGGTATCGCAGGGCCAAAGTTGCCAACATGATCAGAATCCAGATGAATGTAAAAAGAAATCTGTACATGTGATTGATACGATAGAGCCAAAAGACAAACAAAAATGCCGCCCCTGCATGGCCCGATGGAAAGCAATCAATAAAAGTCGTCTGCATCCCGTTTATAGTGTCATACCAAACAAGCCCAATCCACGAGAATGGAAGTGGATTAT
The DNA here is from genome assembly GCA_023137315.1 of Bacteriovoracaceae bacterium. Classification (GTDB taxonomy): domain Bacteria; phylum Bdellovibrionota; class Bacteriovoracia; order Bacteriovoracales; family Bacteriovoracaceae; genus JAGLPP01. The sequence goes on along the minus strand of JAGLPP010000048.1, from coordinate 3,997 downwards.
AGAAGTATTCGCTCATATAGTATTGGGGCCCGGTCACTGGAATGATTATATATAGCAGATAGTTCAATGAGTAATAAATAATTACGCTGGCAAAATATCTTCCTATACGCGATTTTTTTTCCACGGGAAGTTGTTGGTAATAAAGTATGCCCACAAAGTAAGGAAATACGTAATAAAGAATATAAGAGACAATAATAATATCATAAAACAAGGACGCAATAATTCCCGTATTCATAAAAATATTTTCAAAGACCAGTGCGACAGGCCCTCCAAAAAGCCAATTATCAAACGAAGCAAGCAATGCATCCCTCCGGGGAAGCATGGAGGCCATTCTATCAAACTCACCAACCATGAAATAATTAAACGTAATAACAATATTTGTCATGATGATATTCATCAGAAAAATCACCAAATTTCCTTTTTTTACGATACTGGAACGAAAGGCATAGAATGCAAAGCAAATTGGAATTGGAAGCAACCATAGCGGATATATGCGGCCAAAGATCAACAAGCAAAGAATAAACAAAAAAAGATTGAAAAAACAAATAAACAGGGCAATACGTCCAAGGCCAAAATCCTCCTTGTAATTTTCCCATGCATTCTGAATATTTGTTTCAAACATATTCTTTCAAGTCCCGGTCACGGAAAAACATGATTGTATAAATCTCCCATACTGTTTGGCGAACTGGCAGAACTTCCCTTACTCTCGGTATCTCCCACTCCGATCTGCCCTTTATTGTTACGCCCCCAACACTTGATTGATCTTGGGCCTGTAACTGCGCAAGTATGATTCATTCCGGCGAAAATATTATCCGTCACTCCACCAACGGTTAAAACCGCAGAAGATGAGGCAGCATTGATCTGGGCAGTTGTTGTATTAATACCAAGCTGTCCGTATGAATTATCTCCCCAACAATAGGGAGTGGTCGCTATAAGAACACAGGTGTGTTGGTTACCGAGTCCCATTGCACCAATTGTTCCCCCAACCGGCATGGAAACCTGTGGCAACACCGCCATCTCTCCAGCATCATTACCACGATGTAATATATCGTTGAGACCAAGTTCTCCGTTACTGTTATAACCCCAGCATTTTACATTATCGGTATCAAAGCTAACGCAATTATGCCCGTTGCCGGCAAAGATCCACTGAAGAACACCATCGGCGACAGGGTCCCAGACAACAGGCGTTGTAGCCGTCGTAACAACGGAAAGATTATTATCATTTCCAAGGGCACCATAGGTTCCGTAACCAAAACACTGTGTACTGAGATTGTTAAGATTTACACATGTATGAAATTTACCGGACTCCACCGCAACAGGTGTACCATCCAAAGTCACTGCAGTTGCAGGCGGATATTCATCATCTCCAACATCAGCAGTACCGCCATTACCAAGTTGGCCAAATGTACCCTGTCCCCAGCAAACAACTTCGTCGCTACTCTTTTTAACACAGTTATGATAACCTCCCGACGAAATTTCATCGGCAACAATATCATTGCTCTCCTGATCCTGAATATAACTCAGATTATCTCCCATATCGACAGTACCGTTTTCTCCCCTGTTGTCGGTATCGGAATAACCAAGCTGGCCGTGATTATTAAAACCGAAGCATTTGATCTTTCCGCCTATAAAACGTACACAGGTATGATATGCGCCGGCTGTGATGTCTCTCGCCGTCAGTCCTGTACCAAGTTCCAGATAGTGTGCCAATGTTGCAGTCTCTGATATCGAATCCCCGTAGGCAGTACCGTAACCAGGTGTGGAAGTATCCCATCCAAGCTGTCCGTACGAGTTATCCCCCCAGCACTTGACCTTTCCATCAAATAAAACACACGAATGTTCATCACCAAGTGCCAGCTTTAGCTCATCATCATCAGTAAGATTTACCGTATGAACGCTGGGCGAACTTACAGATGCGTTTGTCGTAAGAGCGGAAGTTACAGTAATAATGATTGTCTCCGTTCCCTCCGTCAGATAATCATCAGTCAGTACAATAGTCTTTTGCACCTGCGTATTTCCAGCAACAATAGTCTCATTACCATCGACCAGATCATGATCCACACTGCCGGCAGAGGCCGTTCCACCAACTTCCCAATAAACCGTAACATCCTTGGAACTTTCCGTATCCAGATTGAATGTAATGATTGCCTCGCTTGCGCTCTCAAGCACACTCTGACTGGCAACGCTGAAGCTGATCTCCGGCAACGGATCATCGTCATTTATTGTCGTACTCACTGTTGCGTTTCCTGCAATTGCGTTTGATAAATTATCAATATAAATCTGGAGAGTTTCATTGTCCTCATCAAGAGTGTCATTAACCAGATTGACAGTCACGGTGTCTGATAAACTTCCGATCGCGACACTGAAGGTGGTTTTGCTCAGACTGTAATCATCCACATTGGTCGCCGTTCCAGCGGCATTAATATCTGCGCTCACAGTTCTTCCTGATGTGGCATCCAAGATCACTTCAAGTACATAAATCCCCTGTCCCTCGACAACAGAGGTCGTACCACCAAGAGTGATGATTGGAGTAATATCATCATCAATAATCGTAACCGTATGGGTTGAAGACGCCCCGAGTGTCGCATTTTGAAGTCCGTCAAAGGACATGATAATTGTTTCATCCGCCTCATCAACAGAATCACTAACTATGACAAAACTGGCCGTAGTAGACATGCTTCCAGCGGGAATACTGACTTCCGTTGCTGTAACGGTGTAATCAATATCCTCCAATGCTGTTCCGGCCATGGATAGAGTCGCTGTAATATCCAAAGAGCTGGAGGCATCAATTGAAATCGTAACAAGATGCGGACCTGTGCTTGTTTCCGTAATGGATGAACTTGCCGTTATGGAAATCACAGGTGCTGCATCGGCATCAATAATCACACTTGACACCGTTGTTGTAAAACTTGCGTTGTTAACAGCGGTCAAATAGAACGATACTGTCTCGTCAATTTCATCAATTGTATCGTCAATAATAGTAATACTTGCCGTCGCTGAACTGCTACCGGCCAAAATGGAGATGGCCGTTCCTGAGAGAGTATAGTCTGTTACGTTTAATGCCGATCCAGTCGCTGTCAAAGTGGCCGTAATATCCTGATAAGACAGTGTTCCGGCGTTCACTGTTACAACGTATGCGCTACCATCTTCTGAAAATGTACTATTAGCTGTAATTGATAAAACAGGTTGAGCGTCATCATTAACGATACTTGTACTTGCCTGTGATGTGACTGCGTTGGCATTTAAAATACTTGTCGCATCCAGAATAATAAATTCCGCCTGCTCGTAATCCTGATCGTCGATAACGGACACTGTCACAGTGTCTGTTATATCTCCTGCTACGATATCAAAAGTGTTCTTTGAAATTGTATAATCGCTTGAAAGAGTTGCCGATCCCGAAGTGGAAATCGTACCAGATACATCCAGCCCACTCGACGCAGACAGGGTAATGGTGAAAACGTACTCGCCTCCAACTTCAGTAATACTCGAAGTCGCTGTGACATTAAGATCAACAGTGGCATCGTCATCCCTGATGGTTACAAGCAAAGTGGCACCATCGGTGGCATTTGTTATTTCATTAAAAGAGAAGTCGATTGTTTCATCATTTTCATTCAACACATTGTCGATCAAGGAAAGCGCAACAGTGGCAGTTGTTGTACCGGCCGTAATATAAAATGATGTGGCCGAAATGGTGTAATCGCCGTATTCCGTTGCAGTCCCTGTAAGCTGCAAGGTGGCCGTAATATCCAAAGAGGTTGTTCCATTCACCGAAATTGTCAACATGTGCGGCCCGGCACTTCCCTCACTCACATCGTCCGTCCCAGTAATCGTCAGCGATGGTGTGGCCTCGTCATTTAAAATAATCAACGTATCGCTGGCACCCATTGTGGCAAAAAGAAGGTTCGTTGCAGTTACGACAAGAGTTTCGTCCAGTTCGTAAATATCATCATTAACAAGAGCTATAGTGACAGTTGCTACCAGTTCGTTTGCTGCAACA
>JAGLPP010000047.1 GCA_023137315.1 Bacteriovoracaceae bacterium | reverse complement strand
CATAAAGAGCGGGGACTCATGGACAATGACAACGCCCTTTCCCGCCAGACTTTTTGCGGGTATGAGAATTAATAAATATACTAATACCAGAATAAACTTCATGGAATAAATCCAAATCTATAACCAATACTTAATCCGACTGTTTTGTAACCGGAGCTTGACATTATTGGAGTTGATTTGCCTTGTTCGAGTTCATCTTCAAAAACAGTTTTTATGATTCTATATGCAATACCGGCGGTAATCTCCCCGGTTCTTATGGGTAGCCCGGCCTCAAGGCTTAATTGTATTAAATTTTGTTTGAATGAGTAGCTGCCCCATTCTGTTTTGGTTTGGAACCCGATGGATTTTTGCAGGCTGATTCCCGGAGTTATGGAGATGTCGGCAATTTTAAATTTATGGTATTCGATGGATGGACCTATATAATATGACTTATATTCGGTTTGAATTTCGTTGTTTGAAACAGTGCCTGTGCCAAGTCCAAGATTGAGTCCCGGAGATATGCCGAGCATCGATTTATAGAGCAGTTTCAGCTCCATTCTACGACCTTCCGATTTTGAGAAAGTTGTTCTGAAGAATTCTTCAAAATATTCCTTTCCAACACTTTCCCTGTGGATGCTTATTGCAGTAAGTAGTTCGAATTTTTTGTCATAAAGAGGTGAGCGATCCTTCCTTGTATATGTTGTAAAAGTCCCTGGTTTGGTATTTATGTCCAAATCATCCTCAATAATGGAGATATTTTTAAAATTTGTTCTGAAGCGAACCTGGCCGTTTTTGTCGAGGATTTCCACTGTGTCTGCGTTGATGGTATTTATTTGTGTCATTACATAAATGTCTCGTGGAATACGATAGTGCTTTTCCCTTGTAACATCATAAACAGTACTGTTTTCTTTTAGCAGTGCTTGATATGGAATTGTTTTTACGAAATGTTTTTGTTCAAGTTCAGGACCGGCTTTTTTGGGAATGAAAAATATTCCGTCGTAGTGGCTTTTATTTAATTGTGATAATTTTTCAAAATTCGCCAGGTTGTGTTTTTTTTGATCGATCTTCCATGGTGTTGTCGTAATATATTTATTGGTTTCCTCCAGTTCAATTTCGAATGGTGTTTTTTCTTCAGTCAGTGCTGTGTTTATGACTCCGAGTAACGATATTACAAGAAAAAGATATAGCTTGTTTATTGTCATTTACTTTGCCTGAGTACATTTTTTGCTGAGAGAAGGGCATCATAGTTGGAATGATACCCATAGTTTTCCTCATTCACTTCATCGATGGTCAGCCATTTGCTTTCCTCATGTTCATTACTCAGTTTTATAATGTTATGACTTGAGTCGATTAACGCCAAATAGACTTTTTCATTTACATATCTTTTTAGACGATCATGAAATTCAAACGACAATGGAAGTTCTATCAGGTTGATGTTTGTTATCCCTGTTTCTTCAAATAATTCCCTTTTTGCAGCTTTCATAAAGTCTTCATTTTTTTCAACAGATCCGGTAACGTTTTGCCAAAAATTTCCAGATGTCTTGTTGGTTTTTAAAAGCAAGACTCGTTGCATAGAATTATGTAAGTCAATGATTACTATTTGAATTTTTTTGTGCATAGTCTTAACACCTTGATTTTATATTTTTAAACAAAAGTTATCTTTAACTATATTGTAAAAAAGATTAATGAAATGGCACAGGAGCAGCGCGTAAAAAATTGCTTAAAAAAGCCTGATTTGATATGTATGATATTATTATGGATGTACTTTTAAGAATAATAATCATGGCACCCGGTTTTTTGTTGGCAATATCCTGTCACGAATCTGCTCATGCCTGGGCGGCGATGAAGTTTGGTGATGATTCTGCAAAGCGTCTAGGGAGGATTACTCTTAATCCAATCGCCCATATAGATTTGATCGGTACGATTGTGCTTCCGTTGATGCTTGTACTTGGTTCAGGCGGAACGTTGATGTTTGGTTGGGCAAAGCCTGTACCTGTTAATTCAGGAAATTTTCGATCCAAGTGGGCCGATTTTTGGGTGAGTTTTGCGGGCCCGATATCAAATATGATTCTTGTTGTTATTTTTATTTTCTTACTGTCTGTTTTCTGGTCATTTGTTCCACATGATTTTTATCTTTTTAAGCCCTGCCTGGAGGTCATTATATCGTGTATTGGTATAAATATTGTATTGGCGGTGTTTAACCTTATACCAATTCCTCCATTGGATGGATCTCACATGTTGGCAAGATTTTTAAGTGATGAATTGAAACTTAAATACATGTCATTAATGAGGTTTGGCTCCTTGTTTTTCATTTTGATTATTGTGATTAACGGACAAACCAATTTTTTAAGTAAAATAATTTCTCCGATTTTTACGAGCTGTATTTATTTGTCAAATATATTGTCAAATTTTTTCAAGAGTGTTGTTTTATGAAAAAAGTAATTGTAAGTGGTATGAGACCCACCGGGGCAATTCATTTAGGGCATTATGTTGGTGTTATTAAGAACTGGGTTGAATTGCAACACGATCACGATTGTTATTTTTTTCTTGCCGATTGGCACGCTCTTACTTCAAATTTTGATGAATTGGATGTGATCAGGAAGTCTCGCTATGACTACGTCAGGGGCTGGATTGCTTCCGGTATGGATACAAAGAACGCACATATCTACAATCAATCGTCTTGCCCGGAAATTCTATATCTTTCCCAGATATTTCTCTGTCTTACCCCTCCGGGGTGGGCGGATCGAAGTCCCAGTTGGAAGGATCAGGTCCAAAATCCAAAGAAAAAATTGGATAATCTCGGATTTTATACATATCCGGTTTTGCAGGCGGCGGATATTGCTATATTGAAGGGACAACTTGTTCCTGTAGGGGAGGATCAGGTCGCACATGTGGAGATAGCACGTGAGATTGTGAGAAAATTCAATCGTCTTTATGGGACAAAACTTCCAGAACCACAGTCTCTTTTGCATTCAGTTTCAAAATTGCCAGGAACAGATGGAGTAAAAATGTCCAGTTCCATCGGCAATGTTATTTTGTTAAACGAGACAGAAAAAAGTTTGCAGAAAAAACTCAACAAGCTCAAGACTGACGATAAAAGAGATGGCATAGAGAAGCCTGGGAATCCCGATAATTGTCTGGTGTATGAATATCACAAGGTTTTTTCGTCAAAAAGTGAAATTGAAGAAGTGTGTCAGGCTTGCAAGGCTGCACAACTTGGATGTGGTGAATGTAAAAAACGTCTTGGTGACGTTATGAAGAAGGAATTAATGCCGATTGCGGAAAGGTTCAACAGTATAAGTGATCAGGAATGCCAGGATATTATTGACGAGGGAACACGGATCGTCAGTGAGAAAGTAAGGGTTACCTGGCAGGAAATAATGGAAAAAATAAGGTTTAACAGGTAGGACAAAAAATATGTTGGATACCAGTATTTACGTTAAAACAGAAAAGTTTGATGGGCCGCTGGCGTTGCTTTTGCACCTGATTCAAAAAGAGGAGATGAACATCAGGGAGCTTGATCTTACGGTGATTACCCGTGAGTACCTTGCATACCTTGTAAAAATGCAGGAGCTTAATTTTAATATTGTCGGGGATTATCTATATCTTTCCGCAACACTTCTTCTTCTAAAATCCAAAAGTTGTATTACCGAAGATGAAAGTCAAAAGTTATGTGATGAAATGGGGGAGAGTCCCGTTGTCATTACATCGCAGGCAGAATTGATTCGTCGTCTCGAGGAATTGGAGAAATTTCAGGGATTGGGCCAAAAATTATGGCAGTTGCCCAAAAAAGGTCATGAAATTTTCGTAAAACCGAAGGTTAACAGGAAACAAATTGCCAATTCGATTCTTACTCCCATTGATCTTGAAAAATTGACTACGACCATGATGGATATAATCATGAGAGGCAAGCGTAAATGTGATGTAATAAAGCGCGACAGGATTTCAATAAAACAAAAGTTGATGCATTTAAGGGAAAATCTTTCCAAGAATAATACATATCAGTTTTCAGAGTTAATTGAAAATTACGGTGATGAAGGTATGGATGATATTATTATCACTTTCATTTCAGTGTTGGAGCTGGCCCGTCTTCAGAAGGTGTCTGTTTATCAAAACGAGAATGGAAGTGATATCTACGTCAAGGTGCTTGATTCCCTGGAAAATTTTGATGTCACCCTGGCCAATGGATTTGATGACGAAAATCAGGATGAAAATGGAACGACGGATGAGGATATTCCCTCGGATGAAATCATACACACACAATCAGATATAAACCAACAAGAGAGACATGATGGAAATGAACAATACTCACAATGATATCAACGATAACGATGGTGAAGTTCTTTCGGCTGAAGTATGGAAGGAATGGGAAGAATGTGTACAGAAGTATGTCGGAGAAATTGAAAATGATTTTGAACTTAAGGCCCAGTATCTTGATCCAGGAAGACAGGAAGAGATGGATTGGAAGGAAAGAACGGGACTGTCTGATGATACACTGAAAGGAGCGATTGAAACCATTATTTTTATGAGTGACAAGCCGATATCGCTTATGAAGGTAAGGGATCTTATTGACAAGGAAATTCCTCTGCGATTTCTCCACGAAGCGTTGAGTGAGCTACAGTCGGAATATGAAAAATCCCATCACGGGATAAGACTTCTTGAAGTTGCGGAAGGTTACCAGTTCAGGACGAAAGCAATCTATTCCCGGTATGTTCAAAAAATGTTCAAGGTTAATTCCCTGGTACTGACACCGTCCTCGCTTGAGGTGCTTGCGATTATTGCCTACAAGCAACCGCTTTCCAAGGGCGATATTGACAGAATGCGTGGTGTTGACAGTTCCCATATCGTACGAACCTTGATTGACAAGAGACTTGTCAAGATTTCCGGAAGATCAAATGAACTTGGTCGTCCTACACTTTATGGAACGACGATGGAATTTCTTGAAGTTTTTAATCTTGCGGATATCTCTCAGTTACCCGGAGAGCATGAGCTTGAAGATATGGCCACCAAGGAATCTTCGACAAAAATTTCAGATATTAGGGGCGTTATTGCCAACTCTGACAAGAAAAAATTCTTTTATGATGAGCTGGATGAACTTGATGAGCTTAGTCGTAGTATTAAATCCATAGTAACAAATACCAGATTCACCAAAACATTAAATGTGGAAGAAAAAAAGCGTGTTAACGAAACAGGACAGATTGCCAAATCGGCGTTCGAAATTCTCGAGGAATTTATTACACAAAAAGAGATTTCTGATCAAAACAAAGAGGCAAATTTGTCTGATCTTATAATGATGGCCACGCAGGCAAGTGTTGTGAAAGATCTCCTGGAGGGCCCACTTAATCCACCAAGCAACGAAGAGGAAGAAGATTTTCAGATGATTGACCTTGATACTGGTGAGCCTATTGTTCAGGAAGATGAAAAACCATTGTCCGAGGATGAGATGAATAATCTCGAGGAAGATCTTTTGGGGCCGGATGAGGAAAGTTATCTTTTTACAAAAGGTGAAAAGATAACACTCGACAAGAAACTTGATGAGGTTTTTGACAAGCTTCAGAAAGGTGAAACTCTTTCAAGTTTTTCAGCCGAGGAGGAGATGGAGTTTTTGTCGGAAGATGATCTTGAAGATAAGAATCAGGAAATAGATGATATTACAGATCAAATAGTTGAAAAAGCTGATGAATTTGATCTTGATCTGGATTTTTTGAGGGATGATCGTGAAAAAAATGCAGTAATTGAGGCCGATCAGGACGGTCCTGTTTGACATAAGGGCATTCAAGCAATAGATTCCAACAAATTCTTTAAAAAGCGTTCTTTTTAAACGGCCGTGAGGCGAGATTAAAAGGGGATTTCATGAAAAAAATGCATCAAAATTCAAAAGAGTGTTTATCCGGGTCCATGGTGAGACTTCAGAAGTACATTGCTGATTGCGGAATTTCTTCAAGAAGAAAGGCAGAGGAAATGATTGTTCAGGGACGTGTGAAGATCAATGAAGAAATTGTTACCAAGCTTGGGACAAAAATAGATCCGCAAAATGATCTTGTATTTGTCGACAACCAGATTATTGATCGTGAGCATGTTGAGAAGGTTTATCTGATTCTTCATAAACCAAGGGGATATGTTACAACTGTGAATGATCCAGAGGGCAGACAGACAGTCATGGATCTTTGCAGTGAAATAAATGAGAGGATTTATCCGGTGGGACGACTTGATTATCTGTCAGAGGGCCTCCTTATTCTTACGAATGATGGTGAGGTGGCAAATATGATGATGCATCCCAAATTTAATATTACAAAGATTTACGAGGTCAAGGTTTTTGGTGATGTTGATGAATCCCTGTTAAAAAAGCTACGTTCTCGTTGCGTGGTTGATGGAGTATCGATCAAACCACAGTACATCAGGGTGATAAAACAATTGAAGAAAAAAACCTGGTTGGAGTTTCGACTTTCAGAGGGAAAAAACCGTGAGATCAGAAAGATATGTGCGCATAACGGAATAACCATCGATAAGCTGAAAAGAATTGCAATTGGGGATCTTTCCGTCTTTGGAATTGCTCCAGGCAACTATATAAGAGTGTCCCGAAAACAGCTTCTGGAATCTGTTGGAATGGGTGGGGATGGTTCAAAGACGGAAGCTGAAAGCAAGTTTGTCTCCAATAAAAAAACAATTAATTTGAAAAAGAAACGTCCACGTGAGATTTCCAAAAAAGCCGATGACAAGGTGTTTTACAAGTTTAGAAAGGAATTCTACCACGACTCCATAAAATCATTTAAGAAGATAAAAAATCAGGAAGAGTGAGTAATCTTAATTGTCGTATGTTACAACTTTTGCGTTGGTCATGTGTTCCGTCAAGATGTCCATTGAGTATTCCAATGCCTGATCCGCATATGGGATGCCGTTCTGGGTTTTGAGTTTTTCCGTAAAATTTGATTGCTTGATAAGTGCGGCACACATTCTTAAAAGATCGGCACTTCCATCAAAAAACTCGGATTCTTTGTCGGTAGTTACTACATGAAGGATCATGGAATGAAGAGTCTTGATAAGACGAATTTGGGCACTTGTAAGTTCTTCGGTGTCGACTTTTAACGTTAAAAAACTTTCATTATTTACAGTGTTTTTCATGAGTTTCTCCGTTATTCATTCTTAACTACAACTATTTATCGGTGGATTCTTTAATAATTTTAATTGTTTATGATGGAGTGAATTGCTTTAGAATAATTTAAGTGAGTGCTGGACAGAAGATGAAAGTTATTTTATAGTCACATTGTTTTTGATACGCGCTATAGATTTCAAATACTTATCGCGGGGTGGAGCAGTCTGGTAGCTCACCGGGCTCATAACCCGGAGGTCGTAGGTTCGAATCCTTCCCCCGCAACCAAAAAAACCTTAAAATTACCACATCATTCCA
>JAGLPP010000046.1 GCA_023137315.1 Bacteriovoracaceae bacterium | reverse complement strand
ATATCCAAACTGGCCAGACTTCTTGAGATTTACGCCAGACGACTTCAGATTCAGGAACGTATTGGCAATCAGGTGACAAAGGCCATTATGGAGCGTTTGGGGGCAAAGGGGGCGGCTTGCATTATAGAGGCCAGACACTTTTGTATGACAGGTCGTGGAGTGGAAAAGCAAAACTCGATTATGGTGACTTCTTCACTCAAGGGCTGTTTTTTAGAACAGGCAACAACGCGTCAGGAACTTTTGACTCTGATAAAGTCCACGTAGATGATTATCATAAAAGTGTTGATTCAAGTCATTATTCATTCAAAAACACTTTTCCTTTCGTTTAAGATAGGGTAATTTCGAGGTGTTGCGTGAAGTTGACACCCTAAAATGGAGGTGAGTATTAGGGGACAAAAAAGAGGTTTTAATCGAAAAAAAAGTTACGGGCCTAGAATTAATCGTGATATCAGGGTTGGTGAATGTCGTCTTGTTGGTGAGGAAGAGCAATATGGCGTTGTTTCCATTGATGAAGCGAGAAGAATTTCAGAGGAAACCGGATTGGACCTTGTTGAAATTGCTCCAACGGCCGTACCTCCTGTTGTTAAGCTTATAGACTATGGGAAGTATAAATATCTCCAGCAGAAAAAGGTCCAGGAGGCAAGGAAAAAACAAGTTGTAATTCAGGTGAAGGAAATTCAATTCAGACCAAATATTGAACAGCATGATCTTGAAGTAAAACTCAAGAAAATAAGCGGGTTTATTGATGATGGATCCAAGGTAAAAATGGTTATGCAGTTCAGGGGCCGTGAGATGTCATATATGGACCAAGGGCTTAAGAAATTTAAAAATATTATAAAAATGACAGAGGAATTTGGTTGTTTGATTGAAAGTGAGCCAAAATTGATGGGAAGAAGAATTATCACGATTGTGGCACCAGACAAGAAAAAGATTGTTAAAGTTGACGACAAAATATCCAAAGATAATGAATAGTTACTTATTTTGAACTTTACAATGGTAGTTATACGTGTTTTAAAGTTTGACGGAAATAATTGTATTTAGTTTAAGGAGCCAGTTATGCCCAAGATGAAGACCAAAAGATCTGCAGCGAAGCGTTTTTCAACGACCTCAACCGGAAAAATAAAAAGAAGGAAACAGGGGTTGAGACATATTCTTACCAAGAAGGCGCATAAGAGAAAGAAGGAACTCGGGACAACAACCTACGTTCATGCTGCTGACGTAAAAAGAGTCAAGGCATTAATTCCTTACAGTTAGTTAAAAAGATTAAAAAATGCTGAGACCTGGGTTCAAGTGTTTTTTTGAAACCCCCATGTTTCGTGTACAAAGGAGATAGAGATGGCGAGAGTCAAAAGAGGTTTTAAGGCCAGAAGAAGAAGAAACAGAGTAAGAAAACTTGCAAAAGGTTTTCATTTTGACAGGAGTACCCAGTATCGTTGGACAGCTGAAACGGTCAAGCGGGCCCTGCACTATTCCTACATTTCCAGAAGACTGAAAAAACGCGATATGAGAAGACTTTGGATTATCCGTATTTCCGCCGCAGTAAAACTTTTAGGCTCCACATATTCAAAATTTATTGGAAGTCTCAAAGCGAAGAATATTCAAATCAATCGCAAGATGCTTTCTGAAATTGCGGCAACTGATATGGATGGTTTCAGGGCCATTTACGAAGCAACAAAATAGAGCAGTTTTGATTCTAAATAATATGGCACCTGCTTCTGGTGAAAAATGAAAGAGAAGTCCTCAGAATATGTGGAAATTAGCACAACTGTTCTTAAACGGTTTGATAAGCCGTTGATTTTTGATATCTATGTAAAGCGGACTGCCACAAATTATTCAAAATTATTTAAAAAAGAAGACATTATTGATTGGAAAAGAATTGAGCAATACGAGGGGAAGGGCGTAAAGATGCTCTGCGTTCTCCGGGCACAATATGAGCGATATCTTTTTTATGTGGAACAGCTTGTAGACAGGCTTTTGAATTCAACAGACAAATTTTCCATTAAAGAGGGGATTGTTGTTGTCAGGGAGATGATCAATGGGTCCCTGACTGAGATTATGCATCAGACAAAGGTAAGTGAACATTTGGCCGTTCAGGCCGGGAAGACAGTCAGCGGTTGTATCGAAGTCATGGGAAAAGATACCCTGGCATTTGCAAAGATTATAGGTCAGATGGTGAACAGGCCATATATCTTCAAACATTCAGTTACAGTGAGCCTGTTATCAATCCTGATTGCACAGAAGGCAGAAATAGAAAGTCAAAGCAGTTTGAATTTTATCGGTTTGGGGGCGCTCCTTCATGATATTGGGATTTCTCGTTTGGATTTTGATCCAGAGGAAAAACAAACACTCACTCCGGAAGAATTAAAAGAGATGTGGCGTCATCCTGAACTTGGAAAGAGGTTGCTTGATCCTGTAAAATCAATCAGAACGGAGGTGTTGGATATTATTCTTCAACATCACGAACAACCCAATGGACACGGCTATCCCAACGGCCTTCGTGGTGGAGAGATTTTTCTTCCTGCGAAGATTGTGGCTATTGCTGATACCTTTTCGGCAATGATTACCAAAAGATCCTATCGCGACGCATTCACTCCTCAAGAGGCATTGCAGCGAATGAAGCAGGATATTGGTAAATTTGACAGACAATTACTAAGGATCTTTGAAAAAGTTATTATCGTGGATCCCTGATAAAAGGGAGAATGTAGCTAAATTCTTCTCCATCTTTTCTGTATTCTATAATTCCGCGTACTATTTCAGGTTCTGATTCAATGGTTCTAATTGCGGACCTTGAACCTATAAGGGCCTGTGCTTCTCCTGTGTTGTATAAATTCTGAATATTGCCATGATCGTCGTCGGTAAGTGTGTCTCTGATTTCACCCATACTAATGGTTGGTGCCATTACTGCATTTGAGTCGCTCGAATGGCCTACGCCAAGAAAATGTCCAAGTTCATGAAGCATGACGCTGGATAGATCAAAATTTGAATACTCCGGATCGGCCGGATCAAATTCATAGTCGCGGTAGTTCATGATGATATCCACATGAACAAGTTCCAAAAATTCTGATGATGTTCCGGCATTTCTTCTTATGGCGAAAAATTGTGTTATACCAAGTGCATTCGAGCTGATCTCATTAAACCACGTTGTTGATTTGTAGATACCCATTTCTCCATCATAATAGTCGTCGAGGTTTCCTGTGTCCTTGTTTGCAACCTCTGTAGCAGGGTAGTTGAAAAAATCATAATCAGGATGAGAATCATCCCATTGTCCTGCGAGTGTTTCAAAGTCAGCGATCTCAGCACCACTAAAAGTATTGGCGGCGACGAAAGTAAGCCTTGCACCTTCAATGGTGGAATAGGGCCATCGGATTGGGGCGTTTCCTGTGTAAACAATCGGAGGTGGTGATGGAAGAACGGCCGGCGCTGTGTTTTCTTTCTGTTGATCCAGACAACCAGTTACAAGCAACGGACATAAAAATAAGAATATGAGTCTTCTCATAATTCCCCTCCACCAATTTCCATATCGGTTTTCGGGAGGGGAAACTGAATTTGTTTACCTGTTTATTTTGAGGACTTTTCGTAATCAGAAAGAAATGCCGCAATTCCCTTGTCAGTCATTGTGTGGTTGAAAAGTTTCTTTAAAACATTGAATGGAACGGTAGATACATCGGCCCCAAGAAGTGCTGCGTCACGAACATGTGTGGGGTGCCTGACTGAAGCGGCAATGATTTCCGTTGTGTAACCATAGTTGTCAAAAATGGTTCGAATTTCTTCGATAAGGTCCATTCCGTCGTGTCCGATATCGTCAAGTCTGCCAATAAATGGCGAAACAAATGTCGCACCGGCCTTTGCTGCAAGCAGTGCCTGGTTTCCAGAGAAAACAAGTGTGACGTTTGTTTTGATATTGTTTTTACTCATCCATTTGCAGGCCCTGATTCCATCTTCTGTCATGGGAACCTTGATGATGACATTTTTATGAATTGTTGCAAGCTCTTGAGCTTCCTTGATCATTCCATCGGAATCAGTTGCAATGACTTCTGCGGAAATCGGTCCGTCAACGATCTCACTGATTTCCGTGATAACATCCCTTTGGGATCGTCCTGATTTTGCAATCAGTGTTGGATTGGTTGTAACACCATCAATAATACCCCAATCTGCGGCCTTGCGTATCTCTTCAACTATTCCGGTATCAATAAAAAGCTTCATTTTTTCACTCCTAATGGGTACAGCGGCTGGTACCTGTTCAAATATTGGACTATACTACTAGCATGATGGTTAAATATTTGTCGATGTTTCTTGTGTTTTTTATGATGTGGCAAAACGTATATGCCGTAGAAATGGTCAGCAAGGAGCTGGTGCAACCCAAAGATACCTTTTATGATCCCACTTTTGATTATTCCTTTTTTATGGGGCGTGTGACAGACAGGGATTCCAAGGGCCATATTTTCAAGATTGAGTCACAGACCAAGAATACCCGCTTATTCAGGGTGGGGGATAAATTGGAGTTTCTTGTTAATAATTCCGTCGTGGATGAGCGGTGCAAATCCTACATCAGAAGTGTGGAGAAGGGCCATTTTGTCATATATGTCCCGGATATCTGGCCATGCTGGAAAAAACATGACTATTTCAGGAGAGGAACTATTTTGCGTTTTTTTTCTTCTATTCTTTTAGACAGGGTCAAGGATGCAAGTGCGCATAGGCTGGTGTTAATGAAAAGAAAGAATGATCTTTTTAAGCAACTCAACCAGGTGAATCATTTCCTTTGGTCATTTGAGCAAAAAAGGATTTCTTTGGCGGCCAATTACGACAAGGAGATACTCAGGCTAAGGAGAAAAAAGCAGGAGGCGGTTGATGATATCCTCATTACAAAAGAGGATAAACTGAAATTACAAAGAAAAATTGTGTATTATCTGGATCAGATCGAAAAGGATCTTGAATTCTATCGCATAGAAAAGAAGGATCAAAATCTGGATCGTTGGTATGCAGATAATGATTTAGGCCTTCCGGTGGTCAAACGTCCACA
>JAGLPP010000045.1 GCA_023137315.1 Bacteriovoracaceae bacterium | reverse complement strand
AGTTCTCTGTATATATTTTTAGGATTTTTTTCTGTCGAAGTGTAGGTACATTTCTTCAAGGAATTCTTCATTATACGGGTGGGAGCTTGAATGATCCCTGTAAAGTTTTAGACTGTAGGAGGGGGATACACCCATCCATTCCCTTATCAACGAATCTTTTTTTCTCTGGTGAATCCACTTGAATATGCATGACTGCCTGAGGGATTTTGGTGTTAGGTTCAAAATCAGTTTTTTTCTGAATTCTTCAAAAACAATTTCCAATCCTCTTGGTGAAAGCCCCCCGGAGAGTATCTGATATGGATTGGCATTAAAAAGAATTTCATCAAATTCCAAACCGGCCCTTTTTTTCATTTCTTCAAGGAGTGGTAGATATTTTTTCAGAACCAGATTAAAAACATTAGCGATGGGGATTGAATAAGGGTCACGTTTTCCCGAACTGATCATGATTCTTGAGGCGTTCTTTTGTTCAGTTGTAATTATCGCTGATTTTTTTAATTTGCTTATTTCAGACACCTTGAGTCCTGAACTAAAAATAAGAAGAAGTACAATTTGGTTTCTGATGGCCAGAAGTTTTATCATGTCATCTTCTGATGTTTCCTCTTTCAACAAATATTCCCAAAGGGTTTTAATGTCGATGAACGGTGTGGGGCGTGGAATGTCTAAAAATTTGGGGGAGGATGGCAGGGAACGGACCGGATTGTCGGGGTAAATTCCCTCTTCCACCAGATAATCAAAAAACATACGCAATGTCTGGATTCTCCTTCTTTTTGAATTGTCGGAGCTGTATTTTTTATCCAAAAAATGGCCGTATCCAGTGATTTCATTTTTGGTAAATTTGCTTAAACCCAGTCCGTTTCCATGTTCTTGCAGGTATTTGTTGAAACACTGAAGATCAGTTTTATAATTTTTAACAGTATTGGAACTGCGGCCCTGTCTGGTGAGTTTATCCAGAAATGATGTTTCCGATCCTGGAAAGGTGACATCTGATATTTTGTTCATGAGAGTTAACCATGTAATATTTATAGATTTACAATTTATGCATAGTACTTGAGCGATGTGGAATATACAAGATGAAAACCTTGGGTTGATATTTGAGTCAATCTTTGATACATGCGTCAAAGACAATTTATATAAGTGGGCCATAGTGCAAAAGACGACCTTTAAACCAAACTCCAATGAAAGAGTGACAACCTCCTGTCTGGCTGTTCAACTTGTTGATTTTTTCAGAAAAAATAATAAAACCACATCTGATGACTTTACGAAGTTTGTTCTTTCGTTTTCCGGCAGCAAATCACTCCTGGAACTTTTGGATTACAGGTTTCAAAACGAAGCACACTTCATAGAGTCCTTGATTCATACCTCGTTCGTTCATGAAAATTTGTGGACGGGATTTCATTCCAATGAAAAATTGGAATTTTTAGGTGATGCCGTTTTGGATATTCTGGTTTCAAAACTTCTTTTGAATAAATATCCGGACTTTCAGGAGGGGAATTTATCCAAAATGAGAAGTGCCCTTGTGAATGAGAAGATGTTGGCCGGTCTGGCCAGGAGCATGTGCATTGGGGATGTTCTTATTTTGGGGAGAGGGGAAATCAGCGTCGAAGGATGGAGAAAAGATGGCCTTCTGGCCGATGCCTTTGAGGCACTTTTGGGAGCTGTTTTTTTAGACGGTGGTTACGAGGCGGCACAGAGCGTTTTTGATCGGGTTCTTGTTCATTATCGTGAAACTTCCTCCGAGGACTATATTCATGTTTCCCGTCTGGATGATTTTGATGCCAAGTCCAGACTTCAGGAAATTCTTATGCAGCAATATAAACTATATCCCGAGTATCGTTCAACCGGGCGGGGAAATAGTGTTTTTGAAGTGGAACTTCTTATAAACGGCGAAGTGATCGCAAAGACATGCAATATTTCAAAAAAACGTGCAGAAAAAGATCTGGCAAGAAAAGTATTGGAAGAAGAACTTTACAAGGGAGTAAATCATGTTACTGATAAATC
The DNA here is from genome assembly GCA_023137315.1 of Bacteriovoracaceae bacterium. Taxonomy (GTDB): domain Bacteria; phylum Bdellovibrionota; class Bacteriovoracia; order Bacteriovoracales; family Bacteriovoracaceae; genus JAGLPP01. Next base: position 7,816 of record JAGLPP010000045.1, on the reverse strand, counting down.
AGCATCCGGAAAATAGATCCATTATGGTGGCAATTTTAGGGGCCACGAATGTAGGGAAAAGTTCGTTGATCAATCATTATCTTGGAATGGATCTTTCTGTGGTTACCCATAAACCCCAGACAACCAGAAACAGGTTTCATTGTGTATATAATATTGATCGTACACAAGTTGTTTTTATTGATACTCCGGGCCTTCATCGAAGTAATCAGGAATTTAATAAAAGATTGAATGAACAGGCACGGGAAGGTTCAACAGGGGCCGATTTAAATTTACTCATGGTTGATCTTTCAAGGCCTGTGTTGAAGCAACTGACATCATTTTCAGAGTCATTCAGGCGTGAGCTTGGGAGGACATGGGTTGTTTTTAACAAGAGTGATCTTATTTCAGATTTGGATAAACTTCCACTTGATGAAGTTATTCTGCAGGCAAAAAAGATTATGCCGTCAATTGAAAAACATTTTGTTATTTCCGCCACTTCAGGTTTGGGCGGGGAATTAATTAAAGAAATTTGTAATGAGTCCACCAATAGATATCACCTATATACGGATGAAGAGGTTTCAAATAAAAATATGCGTTTTTTTGTTACTGAATATATCAGAGAACAGGCATATTTGCTTTTAAATGAAGAGCTTCCATACGAATTGGCCGTGGTTTTGGACGAGTATCATGATGGTCGGATAAAGGATGACGGATCAAGGGAAGTTACGCATATTGCGGCAACAATTCTTGTAAATCGTCCCTCACAGAGAGGAATTGTTGTTGGTTCAAAAGGAAGCATGATCAAGAGTATCGGTGTTCGTTCCAGGGAAAAAATTGAGAATTTATTGGGAGGACAGATAAATCTTAATTTGCATGTGAAGGTTTCTCCAAGATGGTTTAAAAATAATTTTGTATTGGAAAGCATAGGTCTTCCGCGTGCGCAGGATTCAAACCGTGTGTGGAGGAAAAAATGAGCGAAAATATAAAACGTTCAATGGTTATTTCCATCATTGGAAGGCCCAATGTGGGGAAAAGTTCACTTTTTAACAGATTAATGAAACGCGCCAATAAAAATATCACCTTTGATACCCCTGGTGTGACACGTGATCGTCATTACGGCATCACGTCTTTTGATGAGCTTGCCGGTGAAGAGCAACGTGAGGCCATCGTTATTGATACCGGTGGGTTTTATCCGGAGAAAGTTGAAGAGGAAAATGGAAATAACAAATTCTTCAACATTATGATTGATCACGCAAAAATGGCCATATTGGAATCTGATATTGTTCTATTGGTTGTGGATATTCGCGAAGGGTTGATTCCGTTTGATGAGGGAATTGTTAACTATCTCAGAGGAATCAAGAAAAAATTCTGGCTTGTTATCAACAAATATGATTCCGACAAGCAGATGGGATATGAAGCGGATTTTTATACGCTGGGTATCCCACATGAGAATATGTATCTCGTTTCTTCAGCACATGGTGTTGGAATGAACAATCTTTTCAGGAAACTTAACGAAGAAATTCTTTGCTTTGAAAATTCCATTGATCCAGGGATTGTGCCCAAACTCCAAAAAGGGGTTACCCCAAGGGAGAAAGTTGTGGCAAGACTGGCCATTGTCGGCGCACCAAATGCGGGAAAGTCAACACTCTTAAATAAGTTGGTTGGGTCGCAAAGGGCACTTGTCAGCGATGTTCCGGGAACGACAGTTGATCCTATTGAGGGATTTTTTGACCTGTATTTTGGAAAAGAGGTGGAGGCCCTTGATAATGAGCTTTCCCATGGCGAATCACGCGATCTTTTGATTCAGCAATACGAGGAGTTTCAAAGGAATAACATCGATTTTCACAACACAATGATTACCAAGTATCAAAAAGAGGGTGAAATCGGGGATATGGAGAATGATGAAGAATTGCTTGAGGCGTTAATTGAGGACGGAGATTCTTCACATAATTCTTATGATGACGTGTTTGTGGAAGAAGTGGAATCTGAAATAAAGAGCAATGAGGAGTCTGGAAGTTTCTGGAGAACTGTTCATTTGGTGGATACGGCCGGTATTCGCAGACAGAAGTCAGTGGACGGTTTTGTTGAGTCGCAATCCGTATTTCGCTCACTGCGTTCGATAACTGAAGCTGATATTGTTATTTTCATGATAGATGCAGTCAAGGGAATCGGCCATCAGGACAGTCGTTTGATGGATATTGCTCTAGAAAAGGGAAAGTCACTTATTGTCTGTCTTAATAAAGTTGACCTGTTAAAGGATAAGATTAAAACCAAAAAGGATCGTAAAAATTGGCTTGAAGATCTTCGTTACAAGGTTCCATGGCTGGATTTTTGTGAATTGATTCCCGTTTCCGCAAAACATGGGACGTATCTTGGACGTGTGAAAAATGCGATAAAAGAAACCATACTTGTAAGAAAAGGGCGTGTTTCGACGGCGGAACTTAATCGGACGGTATTCGATCTTGTGGAAAAAAATCCTGTGGTGGCCAAACGTTCCGGAGGAAAGAGGCTGAAGGTGAGGTATTCCTCCATGGTCAAGTCCGCTCCTCCAACATTTATTCTTTTTACGAATTGTTCAAAGGGAATTCCGGAGAACTATCGACGCTATTTGAGAAATGGTTTGAGACATGAGTTCTCCCTTTTGAACACTCCGGTACATCTGATTTTTAGAACTGGAAGTGATTTGGAGAAAAGAAGGGCGGCATTATACGGGAAGGAATCGTCTACCAGTTGATAACGTAGCTTACCATGGTCGTGTATGCGTTTCCATCGAGGTCTTCATACCCGAAACCATTCGGATTTTCAGGGCGATAAGCCTGTGTGAATTTGTCGTGGAAATTAACTGTATGGTAGAGAAATTCCACACCGATATAGTTTTGTTTGATTTTTAGAGGAAATTCAAGTCCAAATCCCATTCCAAAACCAAATCCACCTCCTGTGTCATCTGCTTCGGCTGACTGATCAATGAATTTGTTGGTGACATACCAGTATTCCAACCGTCCCGTCAGATATGGATTGGAATATGTGATGGCCGTTCCAAGATTTGATGTGTCAATATAATGCCTGGCCCCGAAAAAAGTGCGCAGTATTCTGACATCAACCATTCCCGCTCCACCATCGTTATTTTCGGCATGGTAGTTCTTTGTGGCATCAGAGAGGAAGAAATTATGCTTTGAAACTGCGAATCCAAGCACATAGGCCAGTTGAAAATCCTGAAAGAATGTAAAAGATATGGAATATGATGGGGTTTGATTTTCGTAGGCCTGTCCCCTGTTGCCGTCAAAACTTGTAAGTCCCAAGGAGATGTTGAAGGCAAAAAATCTGCCGTGGCGGTAGTAACGTTCATGTTCGGATATTTGCGATTCTTCAATATTTTCGCTGAAATCACTGAAGATGTTCCCACCGATTTGTAAATCATCGTCCATGATATCGCGGTCGATGATATTGTTGATTTGGGCCTGAACCTGAAAAATGGTGAGTAAAAGCAGAAATATGGTAAGACTTTTAAAAAATTTCATTTTCTAGCTATATTCTAACTATATTTTCGCTCAACGTCGAGAGGTTACAGATAGAAATGAACAGCTGCGGTGACAAAATGTTGTCCCACGGTTTCAATCACGAAATCATCCAGCTTGTTTACGGAAATACCTGTCTCAAAGCTGAATCCCAGGCTTGAAAGTCCGACAAAATGAAATTCACATCCCAAGGTGAGATCAAACTGGAATCCCGATTCATCCTCTCCTCCTGCTCCCATCTTACGATTGAGAAGTGCTCCCAGTATGGCCCCGTAAAAGTTTAGTTGTGGTTCATCGAAAAGAATCCTGTATAATTTAACTCCGGCACCCCATCCGCCGTCGTCGTCCGTGTTTACTCCAAAAAGGCCACCAAGGGAGAAAGCGCGCGCTTTTTGAATTTTGAAGGATATGGCCGGCAGTGATGTCATTAGCTGGTTGGTTGTTCCGACTCCGAGTCGGCCCTCATTGTTTGCAGCATTAACGTTTATCGATAATCCCAGGAGTGTGATTATAAATACGGACGTTACAATTTGTGCAATATTTCTCACGGTTCCTCCTCGTCAAAACATGTATATTACTGGTATGTTAATCAAATGGGACAGGCTTTGACAACTTGACGGCCTGTTACTAAAATTTCATGGTCAGTTTGGATTGTGATAAAACAAGGGATGAATAAGATGAATGATGTTGACGGACAAAAAAATAATTTAGTTACAGGCGATCAACTTGCGAAGACGGGAACTGTAGAGGGTGTTATGAAATACAAGATACCGCTTATTTCCCTTGTTGTTGTCAGTTTGATGGCGGTTGCCTCCTGGGCCGTCTACACAAGCTATAGCGAAAAGGAAAATAACCGGCTTGGCAGAATTGTCTATGAATTTAAATCTGATTATTTCAAGAAATTGCAGGAAGACAAGATGTCCGCTGGAGAGTTTGTAGGTCAGTTTAAAAAGCTTGTAGGTGAGACAGGTAAATTCACTGGACTTGTTTCATTGAATATTGGCGCAAGTGATTATTTGATTAAAAAAAATCATCTTGATGAGGCAAAAGAACTTCTTGAAATTGGGAGTGAGAAGTTCTCTTCGGATAATCCGTATGTGAACTGGTTTATTTCCACCAGACTTGCCACAGTATATGAGGATCTCAAGCAAGAGAAAAAGGCGATAGAGGTACTTGAAAAACTCAATTCTTCATCTGTGAAATTGATGGAGTGGAAGCTTTATCTTGATCTTGGAAGACTATACCTAAAAACTGGAAACAAAGATAAAGCGCGTTCAAATTTCAAGTACGTTGTTGATAACTACAGCGAGTTGGATTTTTCCAAGATTGCAAGAATTTATCTTGGAAGGATTGATAAAAGGTGAATTCTCTGATGAAGATCATACCACTTGTTTTTCTTTTGGTTTCCTGCACCGTTTTAACTTCTAAAAATTACGGAGACGGGCCGGTTGTTACAGGAGTGCGAGAGCACCAAAAAGCATTCAAGGTGATATGGAGTAAGAATAACGATCCCGAATATGAAACAGGAAATCTCCCGATTGCCCTGAATTCACCATTTGTTTATGCGGGTATTCTCTTCGCCGGACATAATAACGGTTTTATGATTGCGTACGAGTTGGAAAACGGAAGGGAGATCTGGCGTAAGCCGGATAAAGGTGGTTACCACAGTTCTCCGACCATTTATAAGGATTATCTGCTTTATGGAACCAACCAGGGGAGACTATATGCGCGTCATTATTTGACCGGCAGATTGAAGTACGAGATTGATCTTGGCGCATCCGTTGAATCCAAAATCGTGGTCAATAAAGGCAGGGCGTTTGTTCATTTGAGAAACAACCGTCTTGTGAGTCTGGACGTTGAAACGGGTAAGATTCTTTGGGCCTACAAGCGGTCGATTCCATATCTCACCACTTTGCAAAGAGTTTCAAAGCCTGCAGTTGGAAACGGTAAGGTTTATGTGGGGTTTGCAGACGGCTTTGTTGCCGCCTTTTCCATCGAGGAGGGGAACCTGTTGTGGGAGAGAAAACTTACTTCCGGAACCAAGTTTATTGATGTGGACAATTCACCTGTGCTTGTTGGAAATAACGTCTACATAGGTTCGTTGGCCGGTCCGCTGTATCTTTTGAACGCACTGACTGGAACGATTATTCGTCAAAGTGATTTTACGGCGTCGCGTGCTCCATCGGTGAAGGACGGAAAGATCCTGCTTGGAACGGTTTCAGGTGAGGTTCTATCTCTTGATAAAAATTTTGCCCCACTCAAAATCAAGAAATTGGGAGATGGAGCAGTTACTTCAATTGTGAAATGGAAGGGTAAACTTGCGGTTTCAACTGTTACAGGTAATCTGTATTTTCTCAACCCCGTGGATTTTTCGGTGATTGAACACAAGCATCTTGGGCATTCAAGCTCCGCAATTTTTGGTAATATGGTGGTTCATGAAGGGAAGCTGGCACTGATTTCCTCTCGAAATCGCATTTATGTTTTTAAATAATGATTACTGAGAGATTTATTTTATCTTCATTTCTCCGAAATATTTTTTTACCCAGTTGATTTTAAGTCCTTTAATAAGGTCGTTGCCATAACTTTCAGAGCTTGTAGTGCTTGCGATACCTCTTGATCTTGATGTGCTTTTTCTTCTAATTGACTTTATAAGTGCCATATTGGAAAAAATAGTTGTCTTGAGGAGATATTTCATATTGTCGGAATTAGGGACGAATTCCGGCTGTCTGTGGATATGTGTGACAAGATTTTCAAAGTTATAGTAATTATTGCTTACTCCGTTTTCACAGAGATATCTGAGTTCACTGTGTGTCTTGATGATGTGAATGTTCAGAGCATTTTGAAGTATTTCGTGTGCATGTGATTGCCCGTCACGCTTGATGATATCTGCAACGGTTGGAATAATATCATCTGAAACAACTGGAAGTGAGAGTTCAGGATAACGGGCCAGATATTCGGTCTTCCATGTGGAGGAATCTGCAGTGAAATTTACATTCAGTTTTCTTTTTACTCCGAATGGGATGGCCTGTGTTTCACGATGCTTTATGAGTGATGTGTGAAAATTTGGACAGGTCGTGATTTTGGGGGCCGAGTTTTCGGAATATGAGGACAGATCCTCATATTGTGAAAGAAGTGTGAGAAAATATGTTCTCTTGTTGCGAAACGGCCCTATAGTCGTTTCACTGCCGGCGTTTGTATCAACGGATGCTGGAGTTCTTTTGTTTTTTCTGATGGCATATTTGCCTTCATCAATATGCATTACTTCGAACTTTGGAATTTTTCCGATTTCACTTTTTCTGGGCAAAAAGCGGTTCATTTTTTCTTCAATGGATTCCGGTTTGCGGTATGAACTGGAAGAACATGCCACCATTGCCAGGGTAAGAGTTATTGTCAAAGTATAATAAAGTGATTTTGCGATCATTTTGAATCTCCATGTTTTTCCACGATCTTCCTTTTGAATTTATCGGTTCACATTGATTTCTTTTTTAGGATTAACTGTGTTGGTGGGAAACTTTATCCGGATACTTGCCTGTGTTTATCGGGCATTTCGCTTTAATTGTTTGGAATTATTCCGATATGCTGTTGCTATTACAAAAACAAAAAATTGATAAGGATATTTGGATGAAGATTATTGCAGATTTGCACATTCACACTGTTTATTCGGACGGTTCTCGTACACCTGAGGAAATTGTCGATATGGCATTGAAGAAAAAACTCAAGGCGATTGCCATCTCTGATCATGACAGCCTTGGAGGTATCAAACGTGCTACCTCATATGCAGGTGATAAGTTGAAAATAATACCGGCAATTGAAATGTCTTCAGAGCATGAAAAAAAGGATCTTCATATCCTTGGATATTATGTTGACTACAAAAATCCGACGTTACAGGGGATGCTCGATGATTTTGCGCGGATTCGCAGGGAAAGGGGCCGGTTGATTGCCGATAAACTTACGAAGAATGGGTATGTGATTAGTGATGATGAGGTGGCGGAAACTGCTGGTGACGGAGTTGTTGGACGACTTCATTTGGCCCAGATTCTTTGTCGGAAGGGATATGCCAGGAATATTGGTGATGCCTTTGAGAAATTTCTTGGAGAACATACGCAATATTATGTTCCAAAATACAAGCTGACTCCCGCCGAGGCATTTAAAATGATTCGCGATACTGGAGGAATTCCGGTTTGGGCACATCCAGGATGCAGTGATTTTGATGATTTTCTTGAGGAGTTTGTTCGTGACGGACTAATGGGACTTGAGGTTTACCATCCAAGACATACAAAGACCCAAATCGCCAATTATCTCAGTCTATGTAAAACACACAA
>JAGLPP010000044.1 GCA_023137315.1 Bacteriovoracaceae bacterium | reverse complement strand
AAACTTGAAGAGGTTAAGTCGCAGTTGACCGGATTTTAAAGACGGATTCCATGAGTCTTTTTGTTTTTTCCATGTCAATCCGGCCGTCCTTCATTATGGATGTTCCAACTATGGCACCATCTGCTAATTTTAATAATTCAGGTGCATTTTCGTGATTAAGACCGGAACCGATAAAAAGTGGAAAACCCTCGGCAGCTTTATGGGCCCTTTCAAGTTCATTCAGATCTGGAGAATTTCCTGTCAGGTTTCCGGAAATAACACATGCATTGCTTCCGCTTGTACGGGCATCCCGGACTGATTGTTCAATTGTTTTTTCCTCCAGCATGCGTGCATATTTTACCTGGATATCGGTAAACAGCAGGATATTGGAGGCCTTGATTTTTTTTCTGTATTCCATAAGTCTTTGGGGGTTGATTTCCATTTCTCCGCCGTATTCAGGCCTTTCCATTTTGTCGACAAAATAATCAGTTCGGATAAATTGTGCATGGGCGGCATTGGCGATTGCAAGTGATGCCTCTGGATCGTTCAGCAGAAATTCAACTCCGATCGGTGTTCTTCCTTCTGCTTGAATAACCGCCTCTTTTGCAATGACACTCATGGAGGATATGATTTCAGGAGGTGCCTTGATAGTGTGTGGAGAGTCATTTTCGTTTTCAATCAATATCCCATCAATTGAGCATTCCTGTAGAATTTTCAGATCAGAAAGCATGTTATCCATGACTTTTTTCAAATTTTCGTGTTTTGGATATCCAGGAAGAGCGTCCAGATAAATAACGCCGATTATTGGTTTGGCTATTTTAAAAAGTGTCTTCATAATTATGACCTCTCTCGGAGAATGTTGAAAAATACAAAACCGTATTCGTCCACTATAGCAAGTTTGTATTACAAGTAAAACTGTTGATGGGCCAAAATTCCCATATAAAAATCTGTCCGGGTCTGGTGTATTATAACAGTAATATTTTTAATGGGGGATTCTATGAAATTGAATTTTTTTGTCCTTTTGAGTGTTATTTTGATGAGCACTTCATGTTCTTATTTTGAAGACACAAAACTTGGAAGATGGATGGCAAGTGACATTTCACCGGCCTTTGGTGAAGGAGTGGCCCCTGGTGACCTCAGATGGGAGGTAAGATTCAATATGCCGGATTGCAACCATCCTGGAAAGAAAAAGGGTGCATGGTGCAAACAAAGTGACAGCAAGAAGGCGGCTAAAAAATCAGGTGTAGAGGACCGTTTAAAAAGCTGGATTAATGATCCGAATGTGAAGTCACTTCATCTGGCCTATTTTTCATTTTCAAATTCAGCAGTTAAAAAGGCCCTTTGCGAAGGCCTGAAGAAAAGGCCGGACCTTTTTATGACCATATATATGAATTACGATACGGTCGACTATGCCAGAAGTTATTTCAAAAAGTGTTCAAAGACAAATGTAAAGGTATATTCGAGAGGGGTTGGGCCGTTTGGAACCCCTGGTGCCCATCTTCAGCATTCAAAGATTTTTCTTGCAAGTGAAATGAAGGAGCTTAAACCTCTGGCTTATTACACTCCAGGGGAAAAACAGATGTACACGAAGGCACTCGAAAGCAGAATTCGTTTTACAAGTTCTTCTGCCAACATGTCCTCTTTTGGAACAAATATTTACTTTGAAAACTGGCTTTTTCTTGACGCCCCGGCCGATGATTATATTGCCCAACAAAACGTCTGTGCATTTCAAGCCTATAGCGTTGGACAGGGGTTGGATGAAGCGGGGGAGTCTGTTGATGATCGAAATTCATTCTCTCGTGAATATTACAGGTGTGTGAAGGCAACTGAAAAGAAAATGAAGATCAAACCAAGAAAGGATATTTCATTTTATCTTGTACCAAGCTATAAGATGCCAAAGCCTTATACAGCAATGGGGAAGGTTGTAAGGGGGGCAAAAAAAGAGGTATTGATGGCAATCCACAGACTTGGAACAAGCTATGTTTCAAAAAAACTTCTTAAATCCGTGTCTGGACTTGTGGATGTAAAGATTATTTTTGATGATGATACCCTTCGTGTTGGCAAGAAGCAGGGGGGACCGGCTTTTGATGTTGGGCCGAATGATGTTCTTAATTACAGGGCATTAAGGAATTGTTCAGATGTTTATTTTATGGAGACCAATGCCTGTGCAAATGCAAAATGCAAGGCACAGCTTTTCCATAATAAATTTATTGTGACGGACAGGTCATTGTTTCAGGGGGCCGGAAATTTTACGGCCACGGCGCTTAATATTTATGGTGTCGGTAATTATGAGCAATTTTATAAGATTGATATTCCTGAAATTGTGCAGGTATATAGAAGGGCCTGGTACGAGCTGAAGCGAAGGGCAACAAGACAGGATCTGCACGAGTCGTTTGATAATCCTGATCGTACAATAAAAAAGCAGGGTGGATGGCCAACGTTTATTGATTAACAATGAAAGTTTTTTATCATAATGATATGGACGGGCGTTGTGCAGCTTTTTGTGTCTATGAGTATTATCTTGGACGCAATGATAGTGAGCTTGAGTTCATTGAGATGAATTACAATATGCCCTTTCCGTTCGATGATGTTCACAAGGGGGAGGAGGTCTGGATTGTTGATTACAGTATTGATCCGGATGAGATGGACAGGCTTCTTGGGATAACGAAAAATATTCACTGGATCGACCATCATGTTACGGCCATAAACAAATTTAGCGATTACAAGATCAATCTTAATGGCATCAGACTTAGCGGAATTGCAGGCTGTGCTTTAACTTACAAGTACATTAAAAAGCTCGAGGGTGATTCGTCCACGATCCACGATCTTGATGGTGTGCCGGAGTTTATAAGACTTGTGCATGACCGTGATGTTTGGAAATGGGAGCACGGAAATAAAACGGGATATTTTCATCTGGGAATGCTGGCAAGGAATACTCATCCGACCTCAAAGGAATGGCAGGATCTTGCATCAGGTGCTTCATTGGAACCGATTCTCGCCGAAGGCAGGGTGATACAGAAGTACAGGGATCAGTGGGCCTCTGACTATCTTGAAAGCTGGGGCATGGATGTCATATTTGAGGGACATCGCTGTATGGCCATGAATATCGGAAGTGTTGGCAGTGAGTATTTTGAAAGTGTGAGAGAGAGGGGATATGACATTGTCATACCTTTTATTTTTGACGGCGAAAAATGGTCAGTCTCACTTTTTTCTCTGAACAAGAATGTCGATGTATCCAAACTTGCGGCTAAATACGGTGGTGGCGGTCACATGGACGCGGCCGGATTTACCTGCCGGGAACTGCCGTTTGAGAGATGTGGGTGAGGATATTTTGTGCCGTCGCCGGAACAAAAAAGAAGTTAAAATAGGGGACCTTTCATATCTTAATTTGGATTTTTAATTGGTGATTGAAAACATACCACTACACTTATCAGCGGAATTGGAAACACTGTATCCGTCAGCTCTTGCACCTTTAAAACATGCGTCACCAAAGGGCGATGCAAATACTATTGCTGAATAAAGCATAAACGTACTAAAAATTATTTTTTTCATTTTTTCTCCCTGTGGCCATCAATTAATGTTTTCCGAACCATATGCTTTAGAAATTCAGCACTTTATATATTACGGAACAATGATAACGCAGTGCGATAAACAATGCTATAAACTTTCATTAACTCTGTACTTTTTACAAAATCAAAAAGTTGGTTATTTACGTGGATTCTCTTTACGGTGCAAACTATGTTTTTAATCTCAGTCACGATTCTTCAAACTGGACTGAGATTGAAAAGTCAAAATCATCAACTCCCTCTTTGAGTTGAATCACTGTTCTGAAAAATTCCCGGCTTTCATCTTAATTTGGATTTTTAATTAGTGTTTGTTCCGGAGACAATTTAATTTTTGCATAGTGATTGTGCGGAGCTGGCTGAATGTCCTATTGCTGTGAATGCTTTCATACATCCACCAATCCCGGAGCTGCCTTTGCATTGTGATTGTGCGAAGCTGGCCGAATGTCCTATTGCTGTGAATTCTTGCATACATCCGGCAATTCCAGGTTCAGTTGCGTGAACGACTGTTATAGCTATGGATAGAATTAATAAGGTTAATAATTTTTTCATTATGCGTTTCTCTTTTTCACTATTTTTTAATCATCATCATGACCGTTTGTAGTGCATGTCATATGAACCGGAATATGATCCGAGAATATCTGCTTATAGACTTCGTAATAAGATTTGTCTTTTTCCTGACTTGCAAAGAGTTGTCTTTTGAAATTTTTGATTCTTTTCTTTATTTTGGATTCCTTGATACCGACAATTTTATTTTTTAATACAGTACGTTTTAATTTGAGTTTCTTTTCAAGTTCTGTGACTAGTGTCTGATCTTTGGCAAGATATCTTTCAAGCCTCTGGGTATCCAGTCCTGCATTCTTGAAGTTATCGACACTTTCAAAATTAAAGGCCCTGGCATCGGTTTTTCCAGGTGATGTTTCACACTCACTTGTGTTGGAAAGATCAAGTAGGAAATGATCATAATTGTTTGCCAGGCCTCCTTTTGATTTTTTGGGAGAGACGCTGGTTTTTTCAGTTATATGGGCCGTTGCTCCTGGCATTGCCTTTAAGGTTTCTTTCCAATAATCGACCTTGCCTTTCATTTTATCATCCAATTCAAGATTAAAATCACCAACCATGATCACGTCACGATCTCCACCAGATTCATTTCTGATTTCATTCATTGAAGTCATGATCATTTTGGTTTCATAGTAGCGTGGATTTTTTCTCTTATTAATTATAAATGAAAATCTTCTTTTAAGAAGTTTTTTGTCGAGCATTGATGCCTTTGTTATTGTTTTTTTGAGTGTGTCTGAATCAATAATTAAAAAAGCCACTTTTGATATTGGAACTGTTTCCATTTTTTTAAGCGCTTTAATCTCTTTCTCTCCGAGGTCGGCAATGTCCTTTAGAAGGGTAATCAGCTTTTCTTCAACCACGTTCCTTTTGGTTTCCGTGCCGATCATTTTGATAATATGCTTGAAAAATTCGGCAGCAAATTCATCTGTGAGATCCTTCTCATTTCTTTTGGTATCCTTTTTTAACGGTGTTTTTTTGAATGCGGCCTTGGCAAGTTTCATCGTGATGTCCATAACCTCTTCTTCGTAGGTTTCATCCACTGATTTTCCGTCTATGAGGTTTTTTATTGTTTTTGCCTTGAGTGCAGGAACTTTTTTTGTGGAGGGATCAAATGCTTCATCAATCATGGCCTTTTGAATACCACGACAATTTGTTCCGCATTCTTGAAACACCGTACCGGCAGCGCGAAAACGAAGATGTGCGGCCAGCAGGGAGAAATCAAAATTTCCACTTTTAAAGCTTGCAAGAAATGGAATTCTTGAGATTCTCTTTTCAATTTTTTCGCTGCCAACCGGAAGGATACAACCGAGTGCCTCTTTCGGTATATTCGCTTTTCTGAGTTTTGGAGAAGTCATTTTTGCCTTAAATTTTCCCTTTAATGCACCTTTCTTTTTCAGGTCTGATAGAGGATGCTGACAATACGGGGTTGAAATTGCCTTGACCTTTGTTCCCCTGTAAAAATAGGCGACAAGCTCATTTGTCTTGCTCTGGGAATATGG
>JAGLPP010000043.1 GCA_023137315.1 Bacteriovoracaceae bacterium | reverse complement strand
GGATCATTGATGCTGAGATGACCTTTCTTGATGGCCTTGAGAAGATTTTTATTTGTTGAGGCATCATCTGCCAGAGTTGGTAGAACTTCCACGGCACCTATGATATCCCACTGAGTCAGCATCTGTGCAGTAAGCCCAATATCCTTATAGAAGGTTTGACTGCTGCCGAGATTCCAAATGTTGTATCCGGCGATTTTGACGCCGTCAGTATTATTTAATGGATTCTTTTTGCCTGGATTGGCAGGGTAGTGATGAAAAAGATCGTTGCAGTCTGCTTTAATACCGACAAATTTCACATTATTTTCACATTCATTAAAAATATTCATATCGAGCTTCTTATATGCCCAGGTTTGTGTGGACAGGCCTGCAAGAATTAGAAATGCTAAAAATTTATTTAGTTTCATTTTGCCCTCGTGAATAAGTTATTCAAAACATTATAAGTCGATGATAATATATCATGACGCACAGCGAAAGGGTGTGGTTCTGAAATATTTACAATTTCCATTGACGAGTTAAATGAATTTACTTGAGGGCAATACCTTCCCCGATGTGCCTGGAAAATGTTTTTGATAAAATTTCAATTGAGTGAGGAGACCCAATATCAATATAAATTTACTAAAAAATAATTTTCGGTTTTTTTGTAAGGAGATTACCATGAGTTCTATTCGACAACTTACCATCTCATTTTTTCTTCTCTTGTTGGTCGCATCCTGTTCGACATGGCACGAGGATGTTCGTCATCCGGCAAGTACCAGTACTACGGCACAGGTCGATCGTGGAAACCATCAGATACTTTTTCACGATATATGTTTTAATGAGAGAGCGGAGAATGTCAGATATGGTATTCAAAATTCATCACGTCATGGAAAATTTATTTATGTGAAGGTTCACAAGGAAATTCCTTTTACGGCATCAGGGGGAATTTTAATTGATACAGAAAAAGGGGCAAAAGATTATATTGCAGACAGAATTTCTGAAAAATTTTGCCAGAGTGAATTGAAAACGAATTTGGAAAGTTCGTGCGCCGGACAGCTTTTAGAGACAAAATTCCAGAAAATCGGCCCCGACAAAAATAAGATTCATGCCATTAAGTTTCGTTGTAAGAGAACCAGTGTTTGTGATGTTTCAAAAGAGGAGTATCGCTATTATCTGGCCAACATCAGCAACGAGGAAGTTGACGCCATTCCGGAACACTGTTTTCAGTAGGAACCAAAAAATTAAATGAATTTAACAAAGGAAAATATAATGAAACGGACAAACTGGTTGATAGTGCTTTTTATGATCTGTCTTGTGGCATCGCTTTCTGCCAAGTCAGTTACATATGATGAGCGATGGAACGAACTTTGTTCTGCAAATGGGGTAAAGAGAAAAAGTGCAGATGTCCCTTATCCAAACTACGATAATCCGGAAGTGTGGAAGGCGCAGGAAAAACTCAGCTACATTTCAAAGGTGGCCGGAAAGAATGTAAAGTCTGATACGTTCTGGCTCTATTCAGATATAGAAAGGGTTTATGGCCTCTGCGCAGGAAGCAAGAAGAAAAAAGGAACTTGTCCTAAAATTACTCATAAGGGCACTACAATTGAACAAAATGCCCATAATTTTTTAACAATTCTCTGTGGTGAGTTCAGGGACAATATTCCAATGCTTAATGGCAAGCTGAAATGGGCAAAAAATATTACGATTTTAAAAAATGTCAAGCAGGGATATTTAAAGAGCAAAGGTGTCTGGGAACAGCTTACAGGCCCGGGATACAAGCAACTGGTCAGATTCTCCAGCACACTTTACGATGCAAGACGTGACAAGCTTGGAAGTGGTGCTTCCTCAAATAAAACATTTGATGAGATATCAGTTAACGGGGTTACCACCTGTGAGTACAGATATATTATAAAGAACTATCTCTCCACTGGAAAAGAGCTGGATTACTATAATGGTTTGGATCAATACGAAGAGGGCCTGAAGGCGTTTTGGAAAACCAGTGAATGCAAGAAATGGGAAAAAACCTACTATAATGAATTCAGGGGGGATGGAAACTTTAAACCACAGTCCCTTGAATCAAATGCCTTTATCTGGAATACCAGGGTTTTTTCCAAAAACTGCAAGACAACAAAAACTGCACGAAAAAGCTCCATTCTTACTGATGCCCAATGCCAAGCATATTTCAAGTATCCTTTTTCAACCAGATATAATCTGGCCAAGGAGGGACTCTATAGATTATTTTTCTTTCCTGCAAAATTTAATGATTTGATGAGAAACTACAAGAGGGATCTTGTTCTTATGACCGAGGATTTGAACAAGGATGGTATTGCAGACATGATTCTTTTGGATTCAGAAAAGGATGCTGGATATTTTATTGCCTCTCTCAGACAGAAAATTCAATCCATGAGAAAAAACGGCCAGTATGGAATTTCCGGTATCTACGGAAAGTTACTTCACTACGTAACCACAAAGGCCGCCATTGCAACGGCACCTGTTGAGAAAAAGTATAAAAAGCTTCTTGAAGGAGTTGCGAAGAGGGCCGAAAAAGCACTTGGTGAAACAATCAAGAAGTGGGATAAAAAATTAACAGAAAGCAAAAATCCGGATCTTGAGCGTGATGTGAAGATGTTCAAGGATGGAATTGCGATGACAAATTTTGACGGTATCATGGTTGTGACTGATGTAGCAGCAGGTTGGACCAAGGCCATGAACAAGGCCGGTAACAAGGATAAAGGGTTTTATGAAATCTTTCCAGACAAAGTGGATGCCTGGGATCGAATTGCAACAGTCCTTGACCGTCATACCGACTGGTACCAGATTGACATGCTCTATCTCGGTTATGGTTTCTATCAGCCAACTTATTCCCCATGGGTGGCCTCCAGCTATTACATTAATAAATCGGATGCGTTTACTGTTCCAGGCTATGCCATGGGACTTGCCGGAGATGGACATCGCCACTGGATGTTTGTTCAACAGGTAAAAAAGGATAAGTGGTTCAAGGCATCAGATATGGATTTCAAATGGAATAACAAGGGTAATGATGCCTTTGATCTTTTGAATACCTGGTTTGATGAGACAACTTTTTCCAGAAGTCATCTTGGTGCAGACGAGCAGGGATGGGATCGATTTGGTACGGTTGCGCCAGGGGAATTGGCAGCGAATTTGTGGATATATGAGATTCCATAATTCTTTATTAGGGTTGAAGAATGGTTGATGTTGAAGAGATGAAAAATAATGATGAGAATTATATTCCTATTACGGTCTCTGTTTTAAAGAGATTTCCTGGAAAACTTCCTTTTGACATCTACGTTAAGAGGACGAAAATCGATTACACCAAGATATTCAGAAAAAAAGACATTCTTGATTGGGATCGTGTGGATAATTACGTTGGAAAGGGTATTGTTCATTTTTTTGTAGCACGTGCCCAGTACGATTCTTATCAAACCCTTGTACAGGAAATAGCTCAGAAATATTTGGGAAAGGATGATTCTCTCAGTAATCGTGAAGTGGCCCTTCTTACAAAGGAAATGATCGCGATTACCGGGGCGGAACTTATTGAAAAACAAAAAATTGATAGACAATCGGTTGAGAGTGCCGGTTCTACAGTCATGGGTTGCATCGATATGCTGGAACGGGAGCCCAATACCCTGATGAAAATAGTCTGGCAGATGAAAGATAAAATTCACATGGTGAAGCACTCGACGATTGTAAGTATTTTGTCCGTTATTCTTGCAAAGGCCGTCGATATTGAAGCGATGACAAGTTTGAGTAATATTGGATTGGGTGCTTTTTTGCACGATATTGGTATTGCCCAGCTATCATTTGATCCCGAGGAAAAAGAATCCTATACGCCTGAGGAATGGAAGGAGTTAAAGAGACATCCTGAACTTGGAAAGGCATTGCTTGATGAAATTTCAGGAATTAGCACCGAGGTCAGATTGATTATCTTGTATCACCACGAACAGCCAAATGGTAACGGATATCCAAATGGATTGAGAGATCAGTTTATATTTCTTCCGGCCAAAATAGTTTCCATTGCTGACAGGTTTGCCGAGCTTATAACCAAAAAAAGCTATCGCCATGCTTTTTCTTCTGACAAAGCCCTGACGCTGATGGAGGAGGATAACGGAAAATTCGACAGGAGGCTGTTGGAATCCTTCAGGAAAATTTTTACTTGAATTTTTTATCCACCATGTGCCAGATGAAAAACACTGATACTTGAGTTGTCCGGAACCTTACGGGTGTCATAATCCTCTTCTTCAACAAGCTCCTCGTTTACAGTTACCGTAATCAAAGGGTAAACGTGTCCCATGGCGCTTAAAACATCACGAACGGTCATTCCATTTTTCCATTCAAGTTTGTCCCTGTTGTTGACTATGATCAAATTTTATCCCTTTTCTTGTTTTTTACAAGCCATTCAATGGCCAGGTTGGCCTGCATGTTTGCCACAATGGAAACTCTTGGAGCGCAAAGTCCTTCGGATATATCAGTTATTTCGTCACCACAGACGATGATGTTTCCACTGCGATGTACTTTAAGATCTTCTGTTTTTCCCATGCCTGATAATCCGCTTGCTGCAATAACCGGTTTATCCTTGAAATTTACGGCCCATGTTTCAATAAGCCATTTTTTTTCGGATGCCTTGTCGAATGCTTCTATTAAAAGATCGCTGTCTCCCATGATGGATATCATGTTGTCCTTGGTGAGTTTTACATGGTGTTTTTCAACTATGATATCCGGGTTGATGTTTTTCAGATGGTCTGAAAGTGCATCCACCTTTGTTTTTCCGATGTCGCTTTGAAAATAATACTGTCGGTTGAGATTGGATTGCTCAACATGGTCAAAGTCGGCAATGATTAATTTGGAGATGCCTGATCTTGCGAGTGAGACTGCTGCGTTGGAGCCGAGTCCGCCAAGACCGGCCACGGAGATGGCGGAGTTTTTTAGAATTTCAGTTATTCCAGGTACGTTTCGTTCAAACAAGCTCACTTAGGTTCCACATTTTTTCTTGCCAGTTCGATAATTTCCAGAAGCTCTGGTTTGTCTATACCAAGTTCTTTCAAGCGTTCTGCTGTTGGAATTCCAAATTCATCCCATCCACGACGTTTGTATGCGGCCTGTGCGACTTTTTTGTATTGATCCATCCTGTATTCACGTAGTTTTTGTATTTTATCTTCGGTGCTTATGGTGTCCGGATCAAGTTTGATGTTTTCCATGATTTGTTTGTCATAACGCTCTTGTCTTGATTCATATTCCTGAGCCGTCACTGGGCCTACGGCCCTGTATGGTGGAATGTCCTCCTTCCATGAATTTCTTCCGAGCATGAGACCTATCATTTTTTGAAGGTTGTGTACGCGGGCCGACTGATCCAGCATTTTTTCCTCGTCAAGCGGTATTCCAGTCATTCCCTCAAAAAACTTCCAGTAATTTTCAACATGTCCGGGAATCTTGGCGGCCTCTTGTGGCGGATATTTCTTGTTATCGGCAGGGGATACATCGTTCCAGACAATTTTACAAAGTCCCTGAAGACCGAACCATGTTCGAAATAACGGGAAGTAATAAAGAGCTTCCGCCTTGTCCTCAAAAGTTGGTATCTGATTATTGACCAGGTCTATGAAAATCAGCCAGGCCTCATCGTGCTGTGGTCCTTTGACTGCCAGGGCGTATCCGGCCTGTTGTGCAAGGGATTCCTTGGTCATGTATTCCGAATATTCGAGTCCCTTGTTTTCCATGCCGATGTCGTTTAAAAAGTCAGCGGGGGCATTATAATCCCGAATCCATTTTTGTTTGAGCCAGCGAATTCCCTGGCCTACATCTTTTCCGAAACCTGATCCTTTCGCCATCTGGTGCATGCATTCCAAAACCGCATCACATGCGCCGAAGTTAAGCTCGAGTCCTCCGGTATGTTCTTTTGTAATGACACCGTTTTCGTAGCATTCCATGACGAAGGCCATGGTTGTTGCCATTGAAATCGTATCAATTCCATAAGTGTCGCAGTAAAAATTAAATTCAACAATGAAGTCAAGATTAAAGCAACCCATGTTTGCACCACCGGCCGCTGTTTCATATTCCGGGCCGTCTACACAAACGCGATCACCTTTGTATGGGCCGGTTTTGAGTTTGAAACCATCCACCGCTTTGGCACATGCCATTGAGCACCCGTGCCAGCACTGGTCAGGTTGCCCTTGGGTAAAATAATGTTTTTTCATCATTTTTGAGTCGATTTTATGGGTGTCTTCGTGTTTGCCGAACTTGTAGTTCATTACCGGTAACAGATCGTAGGCATCCATGACCTCCACGATATTGGCGGTTCCAACTTCACGCATTCTGCATTGGTATGGATCAAGTGTCGCCATTTCCGCATTCACTCTCATGCCACGTTCTCTGATGAGTTCCGGATCAACCGGATTATTTACATCATCTGCGATCTGAATTGCCCCTGTCGGACAGACGTAAGCGCAGGAGGTGCATCCGACGCAATGAGGATCTACTTCGCCAAAAGGCATGGTTATATGACGGTCGATGCCACTTCCTGCAAAGTCCAGAATTTTTTCCTGGATAAATTCCTCACAGGCCCTTTTACATTTTCCGCAGAGAATGCAGGCATTTGGATTTGTATCAGTGAGTTCTGATTTGAATCGTTCCTTGTCGGTTGCACCGCACATGCTTGCAACTTCCTGGATGGCCGGAACATTCGGCCAGCGGCCAAGATACATCTCTGCCAGAACTTTTCTGTGTTTCTTTACTCGTATGGAATCTGTGTCAACTCTTATCTCATTTCGAATTGGATAATTGCAACTTGTTACGATTTCCCTTTTTCCATCCAGCTCAATTTCAACAGAGCAAAGTCTGCAGCTTCCGTCAGGAGTAAGATCCTTGTGATGACAGAGGGTGGGGACGGTTATCCCGGTTTTTTTTATGGCATCAAGGAGTGTTGTGTTTTTTACAACTTCAATTTCATTTCCGTTAATGTTGAGTTTTATTTTTTGTGTGGCCATTACTTCACCTCCACTGCATGGAAGTTACAAACTTCAAAACATATACCGCATTTTATACATTTACTCTGATCTATTAAATGGTGCTGTTTTCTTTCACCTGAGATACATGATGCCGGGCAACTTTTTGCGCACAAGGTGCATCCGTTGCAGTTATCATTGATTTCAAATGTGGAAATTTCCTTGCAGGCACCGACGCTGCACCTTTTATCACGAATATGTTCAAGATATTCATCCCTGAAATGATTCAGTGATGTAAGAATGAAGTTGGGTGCCGTCTTGCCAAGTTGGCATAGGGAGGTTTCCTTCATCAAAATGGCAATTTCCTCGATTTGATCAAGATCCTCCTCTTTTCCACGGCCGTCGCTGATTTTTTGATAGAGATTTTTCAGCGCAAACAGGCCCTCTCTGCATGGAGTACATTTTCCGCATGATTCATCGAGCAGAAAATCAATCTGGTATTTGACTGAATCAACCATGCATTTTCTCTCGTTCTTCACCACAATCATGCCGGAACCCATGATTGCACCGACTTCCTTCAATGGTTCGTAATCAATTTTAAGATCAAGCTCACATTCCGGAATGAATCCACCTGTCGGGCCTCCGAACTGAACAGCTTTGATTTTTCTTTTTTTGGGAACACCGCCACCGAATGTTTCTATTACTTTTCTGATAGTCGTTCCGAGTGGAACTTCCACATTGCATGGTTTGTTGATATCACCTGAAAGAGATAGAAGCTTTGTTCCGGAAGATGTGGAACCGATGTTGCGATACCACGGGGCCCCTTTTTCCATGATAAGTGGGATATTTGCCCATGTTTCAATATTATTTGTAAGAGTCGGCCTTCCATGAAAACCGTTTTCAGAAAGTTTGATATATTTTGGTTTTGGCTCACCAACACGTCCTTCCAGGGTCTGGATAAGAGCGGATGATTCTCCTATTAAAAAGCCACCGGCACCATGACGGACCTTGATATTGAATGAAAAATCGCTGCCAAGAATGTTTTTGCCCAAAATGCCTTTTTTTCTGGCGTGGATTATGGCCTCATGTTGGCGAACGAGTGCCGGGAGATGTTCATTACGATAGCAGATATAACCTGTATCGGCTCCTGTGGCGAGTGCACCAATCAGCATTCCTTCGATAACTGTGTGCGGGTCGGGTTCAAAGATTGCCGAGTTGCATACAATCACAGGTTTTTCGTTTTTTTCAGCGGCATTGTCTTTGACATGATTCCACTTGTCGCCGGTTGGAAAGCCGGCACCACCGCGTCCGGTAAGACCGGAGGCCGTGATCTGGTCAATTATCTGTTCCGGGTTGTTTTCCCTTAAAAGTTTTTTAAAGGTTGTGTAGTTTTTATCACCACCACACATGGCAACTGTTTGTTCTCCTTCAAGGGTGTGAACCGTGGCATGAACATCATTATCTGTTTCTTCAACAACTGGATTTTCAATGATGTTTTTTACATCGTTGTTTTTAACCTTGCCGAGCAGTTTTCCGTTGACTCTTATGACAGGTGCGATGTCACAAACACCAAGACAGCTTGCGGCCTTCAGGGTGAATTTTCCACATTTGGTTGTTTCACCATTTTTTATTCCAAGCTCACGCTCAAAGTTTTCAAGCAGTATGGATGCTCCCTTGCCGTGACAGCCGGGGCCCATGCAGACTTCAATTGTATTTTCGCCCAGGGGTTCAAGTGTGAAAATTTTGTAGAATGTTGCCACATGATAGATATATGACTTTGGTGTTTTGAGCTTTAGGCCTAACCTTTCGATGGCAGTTTTTGAAATATGCCTGTATTCGTGTTGCAGATGTTGCATGATCTCCAGAAGAAAGTCCGGATCAGCGTTCCACATATCGATGATTTTATCGATTTTTTCAATTGCCTGCAGGCAATTTTTTATTGATATATTTTTGGTGGATTTGTTTTTTGAGATTGTCCATGTCGGAGTGACACCCTTGTTTTTGATTACAAGCGCCTTTAGTTTTTTGTTTCGAAAGACTGTTCCTATTCCTCCACGGCCGGCCTGTTTGAGTCTGGCAATATTTCTGCGCCAGTCAAAGAAGGAAAAGTTTAAAAGTCCCATGCGTGAGTGTTCCGAGGCACTTCCTGCTGATACAACTGCAATGTTACGCTTGTCCAGTTCATTGTCCGCGTACATATCAGTCAGCTCTTCTGCAATAACGTGGGAATCAAGTTTTTCCAGTGGTGCAGTTTCCACTTTTATTTTTCCTTTTACGGCATCAATGTAGATGATTGAATCCTCACTTGCCTTGCCGACTATCACCATGCAGTCAAAACCTGCAAATTTCAGATATGGCCCGAAGTATCCACCGACATTGGAATCAACAATTGAGTTGGTGGCCGGGGATATTGCAGTTACAATTGTTTTTCCGGCCCCTGGAAATGACGTTGTTCCGGCCAGAGGGCCTGTACCAAAGCAGATTGGATTTTGCGGATCATCCCATTTGGTATCCTTGTTAACTTCCTGGAGGGTCATCCACATATCGAAGCCTTTTCCTCCAACCCACAGATCCTTCATTTCCTGACTGACAGGAAGAATGGACATCTTTTTTTCGGAAAGGTCGATTCTGAGAATCCTATCTGTGCGGCCATTTTCAATTCTGGTGCTGGTGAAATCAAATTCAAAGACACTCTTGTGTGCATTTTTTATCTTGGAAAGTTGCATTTGGGAATGCATTGCTCCTCCTCAGTGTATGGCTGTTGGTGTGATAGGTGGGTAATATAGCATGGAAAAAACAGATGGACAGGTAAAAATGTGTGTTATCAAAAGGTTAGACACG
>JAGLPP010000042.1 GCA_023137315.1 Bacteriovoracaceae bacterium | reverse complement strand
ATTTCGTCCGGAAATAATCATTCCGACCACGTTTAATTTTTCCAAATATTCATTATTCACTTCCAAACGGTGCCTGTGCCGTTCAGAAATATCACTCTTTCCATAAATCTCCCTCGCATATGTATCATCCACAAGATGGCAATCATAGGCCCCAAGTCTCATTGTTCCACCTTTGGCACCATCCTCCGACTGTCCTTCCATATAGTGAATAACATGCTCACCATTTGGAGAAAACTCCTCTGAGGTTGCACCATTTATCATGGCAACATTTCTGGCAAATTCAACCATCGCCAGTTGCAATCCAAGACAAATACCGAAAAATGGCACCTTGTTTTCGCGGGCATATTTGATGGCACTGATCTTTCCTTCAGTCCCACGTTGTCCGAATCCTCCAGGAACAAGCACGCCGTCAATTCCCGAAAGTATTTCTTTTACGCTGCCATTATTTTCAATTTCTTCCGCATCAATATAGACAGGTTCAAGCCTTACCTGGTTTGCAATCGCAGCATGTCTCATCGCCTCATCAAGTGATTTATAGGATTCAATAAGCTCTGTATATTTTCCAACAATCCCGATTTTTACAGTACGAAGTGGATGCTCATAATTATAAATAACCTTCTCAAGATCACCAATTTGAGGACTACCGGTCCATATACCAAGAAGTTCTGTTACCTTTTCGTCGAATCCCTGCTTGTAAAATTCAAGTGGGACCTTGTATATGGAATCCACATCAATGGATTGAAAGACATTTTCCTTGGAAACATTACAAAAAAGCGAAATTTTTTCCAATATGGACTTGTCAATTTCCCGGTCACTGCGGCAGAGGATGATATCGGGATAAAGACCGATTTCACGAAGCTCTTTTACCGAATGCTGTGCCGGTTTGGATTTCAGCTCCCCGGCCGCGTGCAAATAAGGGACAAGAACCAGATGGATGAAAAGAACATTTTCCTTTCCAACATCGCCGGCAAACTGTCTGATTGATTCCAAAAAAGGAAGTGATTCAATATCACCAACCGTCCCGCCAATCTCTCCAAGAAGAAGATCAGCATCCGTTGCAGCGATATGAATCTTTCTTTTTATTTCATTCGTAATATGAGGAACCACCTGAACAGTTTTTCCAAGATACTTTCCCTCGCGTTCATTTTCGATAACCTGCAAATAGACCTGGCCGGTCGTAAAATTACTTGTTTTATTCAATGTCAGGGAGGTAAATCTTTCATAATGTCCAAGATCGAGATCCGTTTCGGCTCCATCATCAGTTACAAAGACCTCTCCATGCTGGGTTGGGCTCATGGTTCCCGGATCAACATTAATATAAGGGTCCATTTTAAGCATATTGATTTTTATCCCTCTTCTTTCGAGCAGGGCCGCAATACTTGCAGAGGCAAGTCCCTTTCCAAGAGAACTGGCCACTCCACCAGTGATAAAGATAAATTTCTTGTTTGATTTCTTAGTTGATTTTTTTGTCACTTAAAACTCCCTCAATCGTCGCTATATCTTCCGGAGTGTCCACTCCAACCAAATTACATCTTGCCTGAATCGCCCCAATCGTCAGATGATTTTCCAACGCACGTAGCTGCTCAAGCTTTTCAAGCATCTCGTAATAGGAATGCCCGCATTCATTGAATTTCCTTAAAGCTTCGAGACGATAGGAATAAATCCCCACATGGAGGTACCATATATCAATTTTTTCATCCCTTGAAAAGGGTATGGCCGCTCTTGAAAAAAAGTGACATCTACCATTTTCCCTCTGATAAATCGCTTTTACATTATTTGGATCATGAAAACGTTCATTGTCCCCTTTTTGTTCACTCACCATGGTGACAATGTCAAAACCGCTGGCAGCATGAAAATCAACCATCCTTTCGAGTTCGCTCCTCTCGAGCAATGGTTCATCCCCCTGAACGTTTATTATAAAATCATAATCCTTGTTTTTAAAAAACCTCTGCCATGCAAGATAAATCCTCTCCGATCCAGTGGTCACTTCGTCATAAACCATTACAACCTTGCCGCCAAAAGATTTCACATGCTGCTCAATTCTTTCATCATCTGTCACAACAACCACTTCAAAATCAATTGGTCCTGAATCGTTATTTCCGAGACAATTTTCGTAAACCATCCGGATCATGCTTTTATCATTAATTTTTGCGAGAGGTTTTCCCGGAAATCTCGAAGAATCATATCTGGCCGGGATCAAGACTAAACAATTTTTGTTTTTCACTTTTTTTATATCTATCCACACTCATGATTTTAACTTTGAATAAAAATCTACCATTATAGTTTTTTAATGCAAAGTTATGATAAAATTAAATTGTCAATTTTCCTGGAGTACAATACATGGCCCGCCGGGTAATCCTGCTTTTTTTATTTTTGCTGTTTGCTATTCCACATAGCGCTCCATGTCAGGAAAACGTTTCATTCGGCACAAACAGGGACTGGAGAAGTTCTGTTATTTCAGATCCAGGTATTTCAACAAAATGTAAAAGACTCATATTTGAAAGAAACGAAAAAATTAAGTTCAAACAAAAAATCAGCGCCCTTATCATCAGAAATTCAGAGCTTCAAAGAGAAGTTCCACCGAACAAGATCTCCGTAAAAAAGAAGCTTGTGGACAACTTAAAAAAACTCCGAAGGGAGCAGAAGCTCGTTATCCTCAAACTTCGCACCATGACAGAGAACATAATTAAAAAGGGTTGCCCCGGAATTGAACTGTGACTTTTCAAGTCGGCCTTTTTAATTTACAATTTCCACAGGATTTTAATCAACTATAGAATAGTACCGGAATCGAAAGGATCACACACACTATGAACAAGGTTAAATTACCGGTTATTTTGCTGTTTTTTGCCAGCTTCATTCTTCCGACAGGTCCACTCCATAATGCGTTCGGGCAAGATGGCACTCCAAAAAAATACGCACAAAATATCAATAATAATGAAACTGAAGGAATACAGCTTCGTGAACTTCGACTTAATGAAACCATCGAACAGGGCCTGAGAAGAAATCATGATCAACATCTAAGACATTATGAGGGTGGTCTGCTTGATATCGAGTGGAAAGATACCTATAGCAGTTTCTGGTTTCCACAAGTCAATATTGTAATGAACTCACAAGAAGTCATCGGAAAACTCAGAAGCAAGGGTGAATCAACATCCGGTATTCCAGGATCACCAAACGGCAGCGTCGGTTTGGAATTTGGGGAATACACCATCTTTAACTGGGGAAAGGGTTATCTTGAATACCAAAATGCCAGAAACTCATACAAAAGAAACCGGGACATTCTCAAAGAAAAACGCAGAGAACTAAAGCTTGATTTAATCGCTGAATTCTTCAATCTTCTTTATCTTAAAAAAACAGAACAAATCCAGCGCGACCAGCTTCGTCACGCCTCATTTGTCTACCGCATAAACCGGGAGAAATTCACACTTAAAAAAATCAGAAAACAGGAATTCCTTCAAAGTCGCGATGAGTATCTTCGCGCACAGAGCGAATATAATGACGCCAGGGCAAATGTACAATTAGGTGACGAAAACATGGCATACCTTATCAATGACCCTGGAAATATCAGCTATAATATCAAGCAGGATTGGATTTACAAAAAAATATTCATAACCGCTCAAGAGGCAATTCGAATTTCAACCCAGAGAAATCCCGATGTCCTCAACTCGGTCACCTCACTGGACAATGCCGGACGATCCTACGATATCACCATGAAAGACGACCTCCCTCTTCCAAAAATCACCGTAAATCTTGGCACATATAAACATACATTCGGAAAAGGAATCAATCGCACAAGATACGAAACAACGCCGGGAAACTCCAATATAGAAGTGGTTGCCACCATCAACGCAAGTTGGGCATTGAATGGAGAAGGAGGATTGTTTAATTCCAGAAGTCGCAAACATGCGCTGATTACAAAAAATATGGCCATTCGCAACCATTTCAAACAAAAACATCTTGTATCAAGTTCAATCAGGGAAATCTTTAAAAATATAATCAATCTGCAAAACAATATCGAAATCATTGAAGCAAGAGTAAAAAGCCTTGAGAAATTATTTGATACAATTTTGGACAATTATATCAAAAATAAAACATCCTTCATAAATCTATCCGATGTACTTAAAAAAATGACCTATTCCAAAAATGACCTTGTACTGACGAAGTTAAAACATATCGACTACAAAATTAAAATGGCAAAAGTGATCGGTGTTGAGAATTTACCAAACGATATCTTCGAACAACTGGTGAAGGAATAGGCATGGCAATGACAAAATATATAATTTTTCCAATATCAATCATTCTCATTCTTGTTTTTTTTAACTCATCAATAGCACAGGATGAATTTACGGGAGACCTTGATAAACTCGAAAATATCCCATATCACGAAAACCTTGTTCTCGAAGATATGGTAACAAACAAGGGATATTACAAATCACACAGAATAGATCAGGATAAAACCTGCTGGACATTTTCCTATCATTTTAATCCTGAAATTGATGACATCCAGGCAATCAGAACATTGGAGATCGGACTCTCAAGAAAATTCAATCCATTATGGGTTGATTTATTTTTATCCAGAACCTCCGCCACTTTCAGAAACCTGGGGGAGGAAAATCCCAACATGGAAGGTGAACCAGGCCAACTTGCCGGCACTAGAGAGGAATTAATGTTTTTCGGTGCAGGACTGAGCTATCGCTTTAGCTGGATTCAACAGATTCTTGAAAAATTCATAAACTCATCCGATATTTTTGAAACCACTCATGCCCAGCTGGGTTACGTACAATTTACGGAAAAATATTACAATTCAAAATACAAAGGGCCAGGACTTAAAACTGATTTCAGTGTTCATAAACGTTTTTCAAAGACATTTCACATTGGAATAAAGATGAGCTACAACCTTGCCTCTGTAAAAAGAAAACCCATAACCTCCGCCACAACAACTGAAACTTCTGCCGAAAGATCGCTTCTTTTGTCATGGCAAACCTTTGCCTTCGTGCTTGGTTTTTATTTATAAATTCCGGAGTTGATATATGATTCCAAGATATGATGAAAAAGAAATTTCCTCAATTTGGTCGGAAGAACACAAATTCAGGACATACATAGAAGTTGAACTGGCACTGCTGAACGCCCTAGAAAAAAACGGACAAATTCCAAAAGGGACTTCTCAAAAAATAAGCAGGAAAGGCCGTATTGATGTCAAACGAATAGACGAAATTGAAAAAATAACCAAACACGACATCATCGCCTTTTGCACATCAATCACTGAAAACGTCCCTCCTGAAACAGGTAAATACTTTCATTTCGGAGTCACATCGTCAGACATCATAGACACCACCATGATGTTGCAAATAAAACAGTCTCTCAAAGTCATTCTTCCACGTTACAGGATTCTTCTCCATACCATGATGGATCTTTGTAACAAGACCCGTGATATAATCTCCATGGGACGCTCCCACGGCATGTTTGCCGAACCAGTCAGTTTTGCCCAAAGATGGCTCGGACATTACGGAGAATTCAAAAGACGGTATGATGAGCTTGAGTCATTTTATAAAAACGACATTACAGGCCAGCTTTCCGGTGCGGTGGGAAACTACACAATACTTACACCGGAAATTGAAAAAGATGCCCTCACAGAACTTGGTCTTTCCACTGAACCACTTTCCACCCAGATCATTCCACGCGACAGAATTGCAAAACTTGTCACAATTGGCGGGCTCATAGGCTCGTCACTGGAAAGAATCTGTGTGGAGCTTCGGCACCTGCACCGCTCTGATGTAAATGAAATCTCTGAAGGTTTTTCAAAGGGGCAAAAGGGTTCATCGACAATGCCACACAAGAAAAACCCGATATCCAGCGAAAACCTTTCAGGAATGGCGAGAATACTTCGATCACATATGATCCTGGCCGCGGAAAACATCGTGCTCTGGCATGAACGTGACATCTCCCACTCCTGTGCGGAAAGAATGTATCTACCGGACCATTTGGGAATTCTTCATTATTCTCTGGGACGACTTGAATCCACTTTGAAAAATCTCGTAATACACCGTGAAAATATTGAAAACAAGGTAACAAATAATTTCACATATCTTTCAAGCTATTATCTCCATCACCTGATCAAGTCCTCCGATTTCACACGTGAAAAACTTTATGAGGTGGTTCAAAAGGCCGCTTTCGAAGGGCACAATGGAAATTCCGCTGAAATATTTCACAACACCGTTATAAGCGAAATGAATACCATGGGAATTTCAATTGATCTTCCAAAACCTGATTCCGATCAGATCAAAAACATCTACATGAAACATTTAGGCACAGTTTTTGAAAGAGTGACTAAAACATATCCATTGCCAGAATAACAATTTAAAGAAGCTCCGGGCCCAATTCATGATCCTTTAAAAACTCCACAACCTCCCTCACCTTCTGGGAATCCTTCTTAGGCAAGGCCATCAAATTTTTATCATTGGAAACAATAATCAGGTCATTAACATTAACCAGCGTAACAAATTTGCCAGGGGCAAAAACAATATTTCCGCTGGAATTCAGTATGCATTCACCACTGGAAGAAGCAATTGTATTACCATCGGTTTTATCAATCACTGCCTCCAGGGCATCCCATGATCCGAGATCATTCCAGTCAAAACGTGCACCTACAACCATCACCCTGTCAGATTTTTCCATAACTGCATAGTCCATGGAATCCTTTGGAATTTTTTCATAGATTTCACTCAAGGCCTCAAATGATTCCACATTGTCTTTCAAATCACCAATAAAACGGTAAATTTCCGGAGAATGTTTTTCGAACTCCTTGAGAAAAACGCCAATACTTCCAACAAACATTCCAGCATTCCAAAAGAAATCACCACTTTTAAGATAGCTTGTCGCTGTTTCAAAGTCCGGTTTTTCCTTGAATCTGGCAACATGGTATACGCCATCTCTGATACTTTCACCCTTTTGAATATATCCATGTCCGGTATGTGGAAAGGTTGGTGGAATACCAATGGTTACAATTCTATCATTAGTCACTGCCAATTCGAATGCCTCACCGATGACGTCGCGAAAGGCCTCCACATTTAAAATCACATGATCGGCTGGCACAACTGCAATAACGTCGTCACTTGAGGCGCCTTTTTGCAAAAGTGTGGCAATCGACAATAAAATACATGGCGCAGTATTTCTTCCAGACGGTTCGAGAATAATTCCTCCACGTCCAATCAGTTCACCTGACTCTTTTTCAACAAGTTTCTCCTGTTCCTTTACGGTTACAATAAACCGACGTTCCGGAGGAACGAGATCACTGAATCTCATAATAGTGTCAGCAAGCAGGGACCTATCACTCACAAGATTCAAATATTGTTTTGGTTTTTTGGAAGTGGATTCAGGCCAAAACCTTGTTCCCCTTCCACCGGCCATGACAAGACAGTAAAGATTGGCATTTTCGGCCATAAAGAACCCCTTTTCCAGGATATTTAAAGTTCAAATTAATTATAATAGACTATTCAAATTTGCTGATAACGTAATTGGTTCCTCTGAAAAGCTCTTTTTCTTTTTTGATATATTCCTTTGCCTCGGAAATCGTTTCAAAACTACCAAGACTGACTCTGAACCATGTAACAGCATTAAGCTCCACATTGGAAATAATCGGATTATATCCCCTGACCTTGAAACCACCGGCAAAACCATCTGCATCCTGCATCTTCCTGTATGAAGCAAGCTGGATTGTATACTTACCGACATATTCATCCATTATACCGCCTGGTTCAACACCTTTTTTCGGACCAAAAGGACTTTCTGCCAACGATGCCGCTTTTAAATCAATTTTTTTTCTTTTTTGCGAAAATGCTCCGGCCTCACTCTTATCCAGAATCGGTTCAGTTGTCTCTCTCTCCAACTTGTCCAGATCTTCAAGCTTGCTCTTAATTCTCCTCATCGAATCATCGCCGATATCCTTTTTCTCTCCGCTATCCACGGATTTCAGAACAATGGCCGCTTCCCTGACGGATTCCTCTTTTTTGGATTCCAGGTCAAACACAACACTATCCTCACGAGTAAGTCCAGCTTCCTTATATGAATAGGAAATACCCAGCTTTAATCCTATAAAGAAAAAAGTTGGAGCAATCAGGATAACCAGAATAAAAATCAGGATAACCTCAAATTTGGTAAATACATAAAGCTTCGTTTTTTCATCCATACATTGATGATAATCTGCCTTTACATTTCATGCAATTATTTAGTTCAGAAAAAAACATTCAGTCTCATTTTTAAACCACTTTAGTCCAAAAATCATAACAAATCCCATCAATACCATATCAATTCCATCAACCTTCTCTGGCCGCATTTGTGCATTTACCAATTTACAGTCTTTCACATAACAATTTCAAAGGAGACAAACATGCTTAAAATTTTCAAAAACCAAAAGGGCCAGGGAGTTATGGAATACATCATCATTTCATCACTCATTGGCATATTCTGTATTGTGGCCGTAAAGCAATTCGGAGGTGTACTTCACAAGAGGATGAATCACATGAAGTCACAAATTGTAAAAACCATTCCGATAGATTAACCATTATGCTGCAAACCATCCTCGGCATAAGCATCATGGCAATATTTGCAATATCGGCAAACTCACTCCACAAAAGGATGACCTGCCGGGCGAAGTTTGTTGAAAAATCCTTCGTAAACATCACCCAGCTTTTGCATTCCACTTCAAAAGGATCAAGAAGAACATTAATCTGCAAACAATTACTTGTAACAGGCAGAAAAAAAAGGATTTTTAACTCAAAAATTGTTTTTCGCAAGGAAAAGATAAAAATAACACTTAATGGACTACTCGGAAATGTTAAACATAAACAACAATAATGGTAATGTCTCACTCGTAGGTATTCTAATCACGATGGCCCTCCTTTGCTCCTCGCTTGGAGTAATTATCAGAACTAACAATAAATATGAAAAAACCGCATCCCGCGCCCAAAGTTACCTGTGCTTTAAATATTCACTTCTTCAAACTGAAAAATATCTCAAACGCATGGCACTTTTCAACACAACATTGAGTGTTGTCTACCCTCTTACACTGATTCCTGCGACAGCACCAAAGGCAAAAATAGTCCACAATGCACTGAAACTTTCCCAAAATCTTGTTCACCTTTCATATTTGAAAAAAATCCTGCATTCGCCATACTGCTCTGTTGTGCAATCATTACTTGTAGTAAAAAACATTCCATACAAAAGCATTATGCGTGTTTATTTAAAAAGAAAACCGGATGGTACGGCATGCCCTGCAAGAAAAAAATGGAAAATGACATTACCGGAGTGGAACAAACACTCAAAAAAAATTTCCCGTTTTTTCCTGAATGCAACGTTCAAAATAAAAAACAAATATTCAACAAAAATCAAAATAAAAACAAAAGAGGTTACGAACAGGGCATGGCAGGCCTGGAGGTGGTCACATGGCTTATGGTCTTTTTTTTCATCATAGGTGCAACACTAAAAATTCATCAACACTATGAAAAAGCAAATATCAAAATCATAAAGGACTTTAAAAATGAATGGAACTCAATGGAAAAAAAATGAATCAAAACTCACCCCGGCAGAACAGACCAAGAAGACAAAACTACACCAAAACATAAAACTTTTGATCTGTATTCTTATAAGCAATCTTCTGGTAATCATTATGACAATGCCCAACTGGCATGATTCACCAATTGAAATCACCGACGAGATTATAAAAACAAGGCCCGGATACAGTAAACTTGAACTTCCACTTATCCTTTATGTTCCAATACAGGGCAAAAAAACGGAAACAGTGGCAAGTCTTTATGATTCATCTCTGAGACCAGTCGTTCTAAAGGCCTATATCCTCTCACAAGAACAAAAAGACGATGGAAATCTTTTTACTGAGGAAAAAACATCAAAAAAATACGTAGTTGAAATTCCCGACAGCGAACTTTCAAAAATAATGAAAATGAATGGAACTCCCCTGTTGGCATATCCGTATATTAAAAAATCCGTTGCAATCTCCAGACAAAAAAAGAGGAATTATGAAATTAACTTTTAAACTCTCCGTAACATTTTTATTCATTTCCATGTTTGTAAATGTCCACGCAAGACCGATTATTTTGATCACACATAAACAAAATAAGACAAAGGCAAATAAAATCCGACAACTAATTACTCAAAAAATGCACATCCCATCAATTCTTGTCACAGTGGATGAAAAAATTAATCCATGTCTCAAAGACAGGAACGCCATCATGCATTTGTGTGTGGATAAAAAAAACAACATGAAAACATTGCAGATCAAAAACAAGATCATTAAAAGATCATTTGCAATATTTCAAAAAAAGAAATCAATCCTGATATCTAAAACAGAGGTGATGAAATGAAAAAACCAATAGGAAAAAGTTACTTTACGTGGATATCAAACTTTGGAGTTGTTCCATTGTTTCTGTCGGCCTTTTTTCTCTTGATGCCGGCCCTTCTTCTTCTACTATTTCTCTTTGATTTTGTAACTTTGGTTCTCGATACCATCTGTAATCTCCTAAAAATCGACATACATGCCTGTGGAATCAAATATTTACCCTTGAGAACGCAAACTGTCAAAGCATTAATGTTTTCAACTGTTATCATAATTACAACAATTACGCACAGCACAGCTTTTGGTAAAACAAACAGTTATGAAAACATCATCATATCAAAAGGCGAACATCGCGAATTCAAGATAAAAAGCCTTGTAAAGTTCTCAGTGGGAAACAACGAAATAATCTCCCAAAAATTTTATCCAAAAAAAGGAACCATGCTCATCAAGGGAAAAAAAATGGGATACACGGAGCTTGTCGTCTGGCATGCAAAAAACAAAACCAAGCGCTTCAGAATCTACGTTTTAAGCAAAATAGCACAAATGAAAATTCTCCATCTGGCCGAAACCCTCAAGGCCATGAACCTCAGTGTCGACATCTCCGGAACGATGATTCAAGCAAAAGGGGTAATTGATTCCATGGACGATCTGAGGCTGATAAAAAAGCTAATCAAAAATAACAATAAAAATCTGCATCTAAAAGTCACACTTCATGACGATCTTCGGAATTTGATCATCGGTGTGGTGTATAAGGAATTTTTTGACGAATATATTGAAAGCATAAGTTGTAAAAGTGACGCAATTGAAATCATCTGTCAGTACGACAAAGACTATTCCCCACCACCTGAAATAAAAAACTATTTGAAAAAAAACTATCTGGTAAGTTTTATTCCTGTCTCCTCAAAATCAAAGAAAAAAAACTTTCTCGTCAAACTCAAACTCATCCAGATGGAGAAGCTTGATGGAGAGGAATTTTCCCTCGGACTTTCACAACTAAGCGGTAACCTTGGAGAATTGTTTCAAAATGGAATAAAATCAGTCCTTGAAAAAAACAGCTTCATCCTGTCAAATCGAAATATTCATCTGTCCACACTTGCAGAACCTGAAACCTTGTTAAGACCAGGCAAGGAAACACTGATTGAGGTTGGTGCCCAAATTCCTTATCAATTATCGGGAAACAGTGAACAGGTTCCACATATTAACTGGAAATTTGCAGGACTTCGGGTTGTACTAACTCTACAAAGACAAAACAGGGACTACGTTATAAAATTTCAAACGGAATTTTCCCGTCCAGCACCCAATGGCGGGATCAGCGGCAACAAGGAAAATTCATGGGCAATTCTCAGGGCCGGACACCCATTGCAACTTTTTCAGATCGGACTTAAAACGGAAGGAAAATCCACTTATTCATTCCCATGGCTCTCAAAAATTCCAATTCTTGGAAATATATTTAAAAGTAAATCAAGCCAATCCAACTACAAGAGAATCACCGGAGTCATTATATTGGAGGAACATGAATCTTAATATACTAAAAACATCCACACCTGTTATAGATGAGTTTGAAAACGAAGGCCTGAGCGTTCTATATCGGGATGAAATAGAACAATGCTTCAAATTCAACTTCAAAAAAATCTTAAACCAGAGTGGTCGAATTCATTTTGAATCAATTCTAAAAGAAACCATGCTTGAACTTGGTATAGAAAACTGGAAGGATGAGGAAGTTGTTTTCATTAAGGACTGGTTCAAAAATATTACAAGCTTTAGTCATATCAGAAAATATTTTGAACAGGATGACATCACAGAAATCATTTTTCACGGCCATGATCATATTCAAATTGAATCAAACGGAAAACTTTTGCATGTCAAAATCCCTCACAGAACAAAATCGGATTACCAACTTGCGCTTGAGGTTTTGACCTCTCAAAATCATATCTCATGGAATTTCAGTATTCCATTTGCAAGCTTTCACACATCAATTACAAGAAAGACCTTCCGAGCGACACTTTCCCATCACTCCATAACACCTGGTTTGGAATCCAAGGCATTTTTTCGAAGAATCAAGGAAGGAATCTTCCCGTTAAGTGATTTCATGGTACCAGACGATCTCAAGCTCTTTTTTAGAGAATGTATTTTAAATAAAAAAAACATTGTCATTTCCGGAGCAACCGGTTCCGGAAAAACTTCATTCATGAATACACTCATGGACATCATTCCAGAAAATGAACATCTTGTTGTACTTGAAGACAGTCACGAAATTCACTGCAAATCCAAGGTAGTCACATACCTTCTATCCGATGAAAAGACGGAGGGGAAATCATTAAAGGACTATTGCGCCTATGCCCTTCGAATGAGACCTGACCGTATTATTCTCGGAGAAATGCGATCCCATGAGGTTGTTCCGTTTGTACTGGCCATGAACACAGGCCATAAGGGACTAATCAGTACCATTCACGCCAACTCAGCCGCTGACACCATCTCAAGAATTTCAATATTATTTTCCCTTTATTCCGGCAACAGGGAACTTAAAAATGAAACAATTACCGAACTCATTACAAAAAACATAGACTACATTATTCATCTTGAAGGAAGAGAAATTGCAGAGGTTATAAGACTTGCCGGACAGGAGGACGGAGTTCCATATTTTGAATATGTATACGCAAAGGCCGGTGATCCGCTAGAAAAAGGCAACCACTCTTAAATCCATGATATTTGTTCCAGTAGGTCCTGTTTTGATGGCCGTATCAATCTTTTCAAAATATTCCATGGTATTGAATGAGTTGATATATCCTTCAAGATCAATACCAGCATTTTTTCCCAAAAGCCAGGTTTCATAATCAATCCACGCTCCGGCATATTCCGTCGGGCCGTCGGTACCATCTGTCCCCAGACTCATCAACCGGATTCTGGACAAATTCTTCTCATCAATAGAGTAGATATTTTTTTCAAAAATCTCGTGGGCCATACATGCAACAAAATGCAAATTGCGCCCCCCCCTGCCGTCACCTGTTACTTTGAGGGAAACCTCACCTCCTGAGTAAACCATATGTGGAGTTCCAAGATTGTTCCTTAATAAATCAACATGCAACCGGACAATTTCATCAAGCTGCGCATTCAAGCATTCCGAGATTCCCATTATATTTGCTTTCGGATAATTCTCATTCAGGATCAAGGAAGTTCTCTCCATAAGAAATTCAAAGTCTGCCAGAAGAAAATTATGGACATCTTTCTCACAGAACGCCATCTCTTTTTTTGAATCCGCCTCTTTTGCCCTGCCGGAATTCACAAATTCCAGGAGCTTTTCCAATAATGGACTTTCTGAAAAACTGTGATCAATAATCTCCAATAATTTTTCCCATTCAATTGGACTGTGACATGTCGGAGAAGAACCGATCATGGAAAAATCATTACTGGGAATATCCGAAACCCCTAGATTCACAACTGTTTTCGCCATGGTATATTTGAGCAATCCACCATTTTTAATATCAGAAAATGTTTTTCTTACCGTATTGATCTCTTCAATCGTTACATCACTCGTAACAAGAGTCTTATTTAGTAGAATAAATTCGTCGAGTGAAAGTTCCGAAACAGGTTTAATCAAAAGAGATGAAGCTCCTCCTGAAATGGAAAATAAAACGAGATCATCCTCGGAGAATGTTTGAAGATGCTCAATCATTTTTTCCCCGGCAACCATGGAACTGCCGTCACAATATGGATGACTGGATTCAATCTGATCAATCCCACAATTTTCCACAAGATGATCTTTTTTTGTCACGACAAAAGCTGACTTTATTTTTTCCGAAAGACCAAAACTGCAAAGAAGACTTGAAAGCTCATCAATCTGCTGGGAAGAGGCCTTTCCAACCCCGACAAGTCTGATAGCACCACAGGAATCAATATCAAAAGACTTTCCTTTAATGAACAGTTTTCCATCACTGTATTTTAAGTGATGGAAAAACATCCCTTTGGGGTGGACGGCATTGATTACCCCGTTAATTACAGAATCAAAATTCGCTTTCATTTTTCTCTCTTCAGTTTCAGGGCCGGACTATTTGATTCGGCCAATTCCAATTCAAGTCTTCCAACAATCGGAATACCAAGAATCCTTATTAAAAGCGGGATTCTTGTTTCCGGATCCAAATATAACTCAACATCCCTCTTGCGAATAAGTGCCCCTCTTGTCGCCTTGGATGGTTTAATATGAATAACTGTTCTTTTCTTTTTGTTGATTTCAATTTGTGTGCGAACATAATCAATTGAAACTTTCAGGATTTTCCCCCTGTTGAAAATGTGAAATGTGAATGTCTGCCCTGAATGCCCCTTGAAATCGAGCGCCCGAAAAAAATAGATAAGAGACAATGGGTCAACTAAAACATCATGGTCCATCTTTATCTCAGATGTTGCCCCCTTCTGGCCTTTTCGATATCTTTTGTAATAAATCGTTTTATCCACATAATCAACAATCGCCTTTTCAAACCGGCCTTCATCCTTCTTTTGATCATTCTTGGAATAAACTAGAAAACGGAATTTCTTGTATTCCAAAACACTGGAAATAAGAGCACCATACTTGTAAATGCTGCTTAAGACTTCCGATAGCTCCAACCTGAGATCAACCCTGTAGCAACGTTTACCCGAGACGAGTTTGTCTGATTTCGTATCAAGATAAATCTTTCCAATCCTTCTTCCCAATATCCCAAGTCTTGGGGCAGAACCGTCATAAACCAATTTTTCCCCTGCTCTTAAAAACTTATTAGTGGAAAATTGATGTTTATGGACAATATCTTTTTTATCCCGCGCTTGTGCAGCGAAAAGCATGAAAAAAATTACAGGGACAATCCACATCCTCACTACAAACTCCAATTCAAAATTTATACTATTCATCTTATTCAAAGTAATAGGTC
The DNA here is from genome assembly GCA_023137315.1 of Bacteriovoracaceae bacterium. Classification (GTDB taxonomy): domain Bacteria; phylum Bdellovibrionota; class Bacteriovoracia; order Bacteriovoracales; family Bacteriovoracaceae; genus JAGLPP01. Next base: position 10,431 of record JAGLPP010000042.1, on the reverse strand, counting down.
ATGACAAACCAGAATATCGCTGAATTTCCCATGATATCGCAATGCGACATTCGTTTCCCATCCATTAAACTTTATGATAAACAGATTTGTCCAAAAAAAGTGGAGGTATCCGATCATGACTGAAATCATCAAAGTCAAAGACAACAAAAAATTAAAGAAGGCCTTCATAAACCTTCCCTGGAAGATCTATAACAAAAAAGATCACCCCAACTGGGTCGCCCCATTGAAAATAGCTGTTCATGAGAATCTTGATACAAAAAAAAATCCTTTCTACAAGAGGGCGGATATTGAACTTTTTATCGCTCGAAAAGACGGAAAGGATGTCGGACGAATCGCTGCCATAAAGAACAATGCCCATAATGAATTTTATAATGACAAAACTGGATTTTATGGTTTTTTTGAATGCGTAAATGATCAGGAAGTAGCCGATAAGCTTTTTCAATCCGCCCAAGACTGGCTGAAGGAAAGAAATTTAACATCAATGCGTGGGCCTGTAAATCCATCAACCAATCATGAATGTGGACTTCTTGTTCGTGGACAAAGCCAACATCCAACTATTATGACAACATGGAATCCACGTTATTATGTGGATCTTCACGAAAATTCAAACCTCAAGGGGGTCAAGGACCTGGTAGCATACTTTATTGGAGTCTCCCACTCAGAGGCCCTTCCTGAATCAGTTCAAAGATACGCAGAAAAAACAAAAAAAAACATCAATATCACTTTCCGCGACTTTGACATGAAAAATTTCATGCGAGATGTCGAAATTATCTATGATATCTACAATTCTGCCTGGGAAGATAACTGGGGGTTTTTTCCAATGACCAGGGAGGAATTCATATATATGGCAAAGGATCTCAAAATGTTTCTCGATCGACGTTTGGCATTTATTGCCGAGCACAATGGAAAACCGGCAGGCTTTATGCTCGCCCTTCCAGACATTAACTACATACTAAAATACAATAGAAGCGGTAAGCTTTTTCCGACAGGACTTCTCAAACTCCTTCTTGGAAGACGTTTTTTAAAAACGGTACGGGTCATCACTCTTGGCGTAAAAAAAGAGTATAGAAACACGGGCCTGTTTTCCCTTTTTACCGTGGAAGGTTTCAATCGTGCCAAAAAATACAACATAATGGCCGGAGAAGCTTCCTGGATATTGGAGGATAATACCGCGATGAATAAACCATGGCAGCGAATGGGATGTCCTCTTTACCGCCGTTGGAGAATCTTTGAGAGAAATATTCCGTCTTCATGAAAAAAGATGTATCCATTAGAATAAGGATAATGAAACTGAATAAACTCCTAATTACCACCTTACTCATAACAATAATTGCCGTATCAGCATCAGGGCAGGAAGAAAAAGTTTCCTCCATAACATTTGGGCCTGTCAGCATTGGAGAAAACAGGATTCCAATTCAATTGACTAATTTTCAAATCAACACCTCGTTTCCAGGACGCGAAATCAAAGTGGAATTGAAAAAGGATTCCTTCCAGTGGATAAGATATAAGGGTGTACTGCTGATACCACGTGCAAGAATAAGAATCATCATGAAGGCGGAAAATCACAGTGTTCACCTGAAATACCAGGGACAAAGCATCATCCCACAAACAAGCAAAAAAAATAAACTGATCTTTTCAGAATTTTTTGTTTCACTTTTTCAACCAGACAACATTGAAATATTTGTAAGCGGAAAAAAAAGTGGTTTTGTTTCCATTTCTCCTCGATATCGCGACGACCAGAACAAGGAGAACACCCATCTTATTGACTATTCCTGCAGTCCATATCATGTGGAGATCAAAGGACTTGATCATGAGTATATTTCCGTAGGTTGTATGATGAATCGCATCGGGGGCTACGGCCATGAAAAAGCACTTTTGGAGGTCTACTGGACTTCTGCCGAATACAAGCTCGAAGGTGGCGGCCCTCCACCTTATGTTGCCACCTTCGTCATGAACAATCCTGTGAAAATGACGGTGGTGAATAAAAAGGGTGAAAAAAGAAATATTGAGATTCATGCCAAAATTCCAAAGCGTCTTAACAGATTGAAAACGGCCATTGGATTCGGCCCATATATCTTTGATACACGATTTAAGCAAACCAATCGCCGCGTACATATTGCTCCTGCAGCAATGCTTTACGCTAATTTAAATCTTTCCCAAAACACTTCACTCAGGGCATTTGACGCTCTTATGTGGGAAACAAGCTTTTTCAACAACGCAGGTATTTATTTCGCCTATAATCTCGGTACGGCTTTGGACGGCAGACTTCTTTTTATTCCTCTTCTTGGTTTTCAGGCCCTTGCCTTCCGTTACGACAACAGAATCGACACATATCACAAATTCATCTTCCCCCAAGGATTTGAAATAGTTTACAAACACCCATTCGGTTTGGAAAATTATGCTCTTGTCTACGGCATGTTTATCAGCACCTCATCGGCCGATGACGACTACCAGAACCTGTGGGTCAGATTTGGAAAAAAGATTTTCTGGGAAATCAACTATATCAACTGGAGTGATGATACAAAAAAGGCTTCCATGTGGGGACTGTCAATCGGTATTCCGTTTGTGAAAATGCTTTGACTTCGCATGGATGACAGATACTACCTGCCCGCCAAGGATTAAAAGCGTCGCAAAAACAATTCTTGAAGTAATTGATTCGTTGAGAAACTGCCAGGCAAAATAACAGGCCACTACAGGTTGAAGATAGATTAAAAGAGCAACATTTCCAGATTCCGTCCTTGCCAAGGCCCAATTATTCAAAAAATATGTCACAACTGTGGCACCAACAACCGAGAAGATCATACAGGAAATCATAAGCACATCTAGCACGGGAAATTCCACCAAAATCCACTGTTCGATGGTAAATGGGATCAAGGTAACTGAACTTATCCCCAGAAGCCACACTGTAATCCAAAGACTATCAAAACTCTCCATGAATTTTTTCGAATAGGCGATAAAAACGGCGTAGCACAATGATGCAACAAGAATATAGAAATCTCCCTGAAGGGTCATTGATTCCAGAGAAAAATTCTCAATTCTTCGCAATATTACAACTCCAATCACAGCAGAGGCAAAACCAATCAGACGATAGCGTGTAAAATGTTCCTGCCGTCTTAAAATCACGATAATGAGTGTCAATATTGGAATCAAACTTGAAATAACCGCGGCATTCGTGGCCGTAGTTAGTTTAAGCCCCTTTAAAAAAAGCGATTGCCCAACATGAAATGCAAGAAGTGAAAACGGAATAAGCGGCAATATAAACCCCTTTGTCAGAGGAGGATGCTTTCTCCTTATTGAAAGCACAATCAAAAACAAAATCAAAAATGATGCAATAAATCGCACATGGGCCCAAAAAATAGGGTTAAATTCATTTAAGATATGCTTGGATGCCGCAAAATTCACACCAAAAAGAATTTGTACGAAAACAAGGGCCCAAATGGCAGCATTTTTCCCATCAGTAATTTTCATTATTAAATCGACCTTTGGTCAAATCAGCTTCGCTGTAAGAATACTATAAAACTGGCTAAATTTTACTACAAAACAAATTATAAAAGAATAAAAATTCTCTCTTTTTTAAAGGTTAAGCGAATTAATCAAATTTATAATATATTGACAGGTTTTACCTGTTTCTATTTTGGTAATCCTCCTATATCTTAAACAGTAGTGATAATAAAAAGAATTTCACACATCCTTATTTCACTTTTGTTCGTCGTTACGTCGATCTATGCCTATTCATATTGGGATAGAAAAAAAACACAAAATCGCCTGGAAGTATATGCCCACTTTTTTTCGGTTCCTTTGTGGAACCTGAACAAGGAAGGCATTGAAAATTATCTTGTACTTTTAACGAAATTACATGAATTTTTTGAAATTAAAGTATTGGATGAAAATAACGATAAATTTTTATCATACATGGCGAAAGAAGAGGAGTCCCACGGCCATATTATTCTTAAAGCAATATCCGTTGTAAAAAAAGAATATTTCGTGACAAATATTTTTTACGAAGGGGAGATAATAGGTGAAATTCAAGCATATCGGTTCGTGGACAGATCGATTGTTATTTTTTATTTATCGTTAATAGTATTTTCCGTGTGGATATTTCTTCTCATTATCAGAAGATATAAAAGCGAACAAAAGATTTTACAACAACAGATATTTCAAGCTGGCAAGCTTGCTTCTCTTGGAACAATTGCTGCAGGTATCGCACACGAACTTAATAATCCACTATCCATTATATCAGGATACACAGAAGTCATTTCAAGGGCCAGGGAGTTCGACCTTGATAAAGATAGTATCAATGAACATTGTCGTGGAATAAGAGAAGCAATCAGTCGCATGAAAATGATCATAAATCATGTTAGAATATTCAGCAGAGATTCCATCAAACATCCTTTTACATCTTGTTCTATCAACAAGGTAATTAACGATTCAATGATTTTAATTTCAAAACAAATCCAAAACAGGGACATTGATATAAAATTGGAGTTATCTGAAAACGTACCTGAAACCAAAATGAATCCAAATAAAATTGAATCCGTAATTCAAAATCTGATAATAAATGCCAGGGATGCTTTTGAGGACGTAAAGGACGACAGGGACAAATTTATCAGAATTTCATCATCCTATAATATTGAGTCAAAAGAAATAATTGTTAAAATTACAGACAACGCCACTGGCATCTCAACCGATCAGACTTCCAGAATATTTGATCCCTTTTATACAACAAAGGATGTCGGCAAGGGAACAGGATTGGGATTATCAATTTCACATGGAATTATTGAAGAACATAATGGTTTTCTGGATGTTGAAAGCATGCAGGGAGAAGGAACCACCTTTACAATAGTATTACACAAGATTTAAAGTTGGAGAATTTATGACCTTAATCAGACAAGGAATAGTAATATTCCGATTGATATCAGTCTTCGTGATTTGTTTTTTCATTCTACCACCATTCTCAATTCACGCTCGGGCAGAGACTTATAAAGCCGCATCCTTCTTAATTCCAGGAGGATATATTATCAATCGGGATAAAGGGTTTATTATGGAGCTTTTTTGGGAAGTTGTCAGGAAACTCGAAAAGACCGGAGATAAATGTGAATTTTCAATATTGCCTGTAAAACGATCCTCATCGCTTTTTAAACAGAGTAAGATTGATATACATTTTCTTTCAGTCAAAAGGCCCCGAAAAGATCGCATTCATTCACACGCGGTAATATTAAAATTTGATGTGGCGTTGACAAGAAAGAATGATCCACTTATTACCTCAATCAAGGAACTGGAGGGAAAAAAAGTTGGCCTGATCAGGGGATACTACTACCCAAAGGAACTCATCGAAAATAAAAAAATCTCAATCAGCTATGCAGACAAGTACGAGCAAAACATGGGAATGCTTATACGAAAAAGAATCGATGCCTTTATTATCCCTGAAAATATTTGTAAAAAACTTATTAAAAATGAAAAACATAAAAACCAAACTCATTATTGCGACACCGGCCCATTATTCACACATGAAGTCACCTTTGTTTTTCATAAGACCATGAAAGGAAGAAAAATCCAACAAAAATTCAACAAGGCTCTGGAAGAATTAAGAGACGGGAGCTATCAAAAAATCCTTAACAAATATAAAATTAACAAAAAGCTCTGGCCCAAGATGTTCAAGTGATAAACCACAAAGAAAACATTGACCTAAAGTAGAAAAGCGCACCGGAATAAATTAAGATTGCAAAGATTCTCTAATATACTTTTTTATTAAATCATAGCCAACTGGTTTTGTCAGTAAATCAACGGCCCCTTTCTTGATGGCATCTTCCCTGCTAATACCGGAAAAACCTGTAACAATTAATACCGTTGGAAGTCTTGGATCATGATCCCTTATATTTTTCAAAAGTTCAATTCCGTCACCACCAGGCATTTTGATATCACTAATAACAAAATCGACTCTTTCCCTTTTAACTATTTCAAAGGCCTCTTTTCCGTTATGTGCAATAAAAGTACTGGCACCACATGCCCTAAAAAAAATATCCAACGTTCTGCAAATATCAACTTCATCATCAACTATTAGAACATTTATCCCGTAAAATTCTTTCATAATATATATTCTACCCCGAAATTCAGTAAAATCCAATGAATACATGCATAGAAGATACTGCCGTTCTACGCTCAGGTATTAGTGGTTATCTTTGTACACATGACGTTTAAAATTTCATACTTCAATTATCGGAGATTCGTTCACTATTATTGTCATGAAAAAAATGATAAATATAACTGCCACAAAACCGAAAAACAATTATAACAATAATTCAGGATAGAAAGGCAGTACAAATGGAGAACGCAATATATGAATAGTCTTTCAAAAAACAGGCTAGTATTGGTCGTTGATGATGAAGAAGACGTACGGGAAACTCTTTCAGATGGTCTTGAAAAAAACGGGTTTAAAATTAAAACAGCTGAAGGTGGCACACATGCCTTTAATATTATTTTAGATGACTTCGTTGACGTGGTCATCACAGACTTGAGCATGGCAAATGGAATGGGCCGGGACCTTCTGAGAAGATTAAAGGATCTACCATACGACGACAGACCACTGGTATATGTTATCAGCGGATATGACGAATTAACATCTGATGAAATTCAAAAATTCAAAGTAAAAAAATTCATCCAAAAACCTTTTTCCATCAACAGTTTAATCGAAACCGTCAGCACGAACCTTAAGGATACCATTACAAAAAAATAAACCAATCAGATCAAGGCAAATCATCATATAAGCTTAACCTCTTCACATACTCTCGCTTTACTGATTCCGTGGCCCAGGAACTGTTAATTGCGTTTTTCATTAATTGAATAATATCAGAATTACTAAAACCAAGATGTTGCTTAATCTCAGTAAGATCATCATACATTGAGTTATTAAACATCAATGGGTCATCTGTATTAACAGTAACCACAGCTCCCCTATCATAAAGAATACGGATTGAATGTTTACTCATGTCTGATATCACATTTGTCTTTATGTTTGATATCGGACAAAGCTCAAGAGGTATTTTCTTTTCTACAATATAATCCACCAGTTTTGGATCTTCAGTTGAACGAACACCATGACCAATTCGATCTACTTTCAAACTTTCAATAGCTCCCCAGATGCTCTTGGGACCTGAAGCTTCTCCCGCGTGAGCACTACATTTAAATCCCAACTCTCGAGCTAATTTATAAACTTCAGCATAGGGTTCTGGAGGAAATTCGTGTTCAGAGCCTCCGATGGTTATTCCAACAATTCCCAAGGACTCTTTAACTTCTGCCAGTTCGTACAGGTAATGCTTTCCTTCATCGGGCCCGTAATCACGGCAAAGATCAACGATTAATTGTACATTTGTTTCTTTTACTTTATTTAATCCCTTCCTGATTTTTTCTGCCAACAGACACGCATTTGTTAAACCATTCCTCGAAAAATCTCCCGGGGTAAAAGACATTTCGGCATAAAAAATATTTTGTCTAACAAGTTCTTCTGCTGCTGATTTTGCAATAATTTCAAAATCTTCATATTCTCTTAAATAATTATTTTTCCAAACCCAGTTTTTTATGAAATGTGGAAAGTCCTTAAATATGAATTTTTCTCTCAGATTATTCATATCCATAACTTCATGATCCCCACCATATTTTTGAATTAAATCCCATAATGTTTCCAACGAAAATGCGGCCTCTAAATGTAAGTGTATTTCCACCTTGGGTAGTTTTTGTATAAAAATATCCATTGTATCCACCTTTTAATTTATTAATGGTAAGTCGTCATAAGAAATGACTTGGGCTAAAAGAAAATAGAAGGGAGTACACTGCCTGAAAGTACGAAATAATTTATAGAGTAAGTAAGATTCTTCATATTTCTCATGTTAACTTATAAAATTATATCAAGTCAAAAAACTTTATATGAAAATGAGGCTTAAAAACCCAGATTTCAATCGATTATACATCTTTAATCAGAAAGTTCGTATTTAAAAAGTGGCATTCGTTTTTGACAGGCCATGGCCAATAATTGGCGTATCATCATAAGTATTAATCTTTTTTCTTAGCCTTTTCAACAACATCGAAAATTAATTTGTCTTTCAAAACCTTTCCTGAACTATCAATAATGTTACGGCCATAAAGAAACCTATAAATTGAATCAGCATGATGTGCCAACGTAGTATTTGAGGACTGCCGTGCCTGAGATACCCAATACAATAAATCTTTTGTCATAATGGATTCAGGATACACTAACTTATTGTTTTCGATCTCACATATTCTATTAACATTCCTACTATTTGCCAGCCGAGTTGGTGTATCAACTCTATAGGCAGCGTATACGATCGGATTTGTTACGCGAATAAAGTTCACGATGGAAGTAGCGAGAGGATTACCAGGAAAGCAAGCCTTTCTTGGATTAATAAAATCTCCCGTTAATTTATTGACTGCATCAGAACAAACACCCATTCCTAGATCCATGGTGTCAGCGTTATAAAGCCATAGTTCGTTACCTTCGGAGATATTTTTTTTTGTTCTAACGATAAGAAAATTCGTCTTATTGTTAGGATCAGTAGTATCTCTTCCATGTATTTCATCACCCATAAACCAGCTTCTTATGTACATTTCACCACGAATTGAAATATCCGATACCATTCCTGAATGACTATATTTTTGATACGCATTTTTTCCTGATACTACATCAGCAAGCATACCAAATAAACCAAACAGGTCGACTGTGTGATAAATGACTTGACCACCACCACTGTTGGGATTTCCCATGTAGAAAGAAGTGTTTAAATGGATATCTCCAGGTAATGATAGTAAGCTACAAACCTTCAGGGGAGTTAAATACTTGAGAGACTCAATATTGCATTTTTCTTCACCCAAAGCATGTCGCCAAGAATAAAGTACAAGGATAATGGTTACAATAACGAAAACAAACCTCATACTAAGTTTATCGTCAAATCAACCTAATTAATTTATTTTTTTTATATCTGAATTCTACCGACACAATTGTATAGATTTCAATAGATTACAGCGCGTTATCAAAAAGTTCGTATTTAAAAAGAAATGGCGCATACCAAACCACGACTCACTTTGCTCATGAGTATCACATACTTTTTTTCGTTACTTCAACTCCATCACCGCACCCGTTCACAAAAAGTAAACGGATACCAAGTCTTATATCAGTTTTTGTTTCAATACTGCCTTCCCACTATCAACAGACAGACTCGCAAATGATCCGTTGATAATTGTCATTTGAGGGGGCTTATGGCCTATGTCAGCGTCCAGAATTACTGGGTAATCAGCACTCTCAAAAACTTTGCTAATACAACCATAGTAAGAGAATTTATCGTTTTCTGGCCCGCCATTTCTACCAAAAATAATTCCATTAAGATTATCATACCAACCTGCAAGTTTGAAAGAAATAAGGATTCTATAAAGCTCCACTAGATTTTGCTCACAATTCTCCAAGTATAATATAATCCCCTCTTCTTTTGCATAATCGTTAAAGAAGGAATTGAGATTACCATAGGGAGTAGCTATAATTTCTCTTATTGTATCGAGACATCCACCAATAATTCGTCCCTCAATAGAGGCACCATTACCATTTAAAACTTTCCAATATGTTTTTTCATTTAAATTGAATGTGGTACTTAAATTATCAGAAAAATTTATAAACTTGCTTTGCCATTTATTACTACTTTTTTGAATAAAAAAATCACCTTCTTTTAAACCAAGATAATCTCTTGAACTACTTGTAAGTTCATCCTGTCCATTAATAAAATCAAGAAAGTTTGTCCCATGTGCAGTTGCAATACCTGTTTTGGTTGTTATCGCAAAAAGAAGGGTGGATATATCCGAATATCCTTGCACCCAAGTAGGATTCATCTTCAGTGCTTCAAAATCAAGATATTCAAGCATATCAATTAAATACTCTCCTCCCCATGGAGGTTGTATCAAATCAATTGCAGAATCATTCCACATTGAAGTAAAATCTTCTGCTCTCTCTTTCCCTGTTCCACTTACAAAGTGTTCATTTTTTCGAAGGCAATGTCCTTCAATAATTTTAATCTCTTTTTCGCTATGCTCTTTTGCAACCAACTCAAAACGCTTAATAAATGTATCTATACCTAAACCACTTGATGGGGCAGTCACCCCTATTGTTAAAGATCTCGATGTCTTTTCAGGATAAATTATCTTTTTCATTAGATCTCCTTCGCCTTCATTTCACCACTAAGAAATTCAAATATGGTCAACTTGCGTATGGATTTAAAGTTGGCATCAATGAAGAACATATTCAAGACCCAATTGAACAAAAGATGCTCAGGCAAATACACCTACTTTGTAGTAAGGGATTAAATTATAGCGATATCGCAAAAACTTTGAATAAAGTGTAAAGTGCGTGATACAGGGCAATCGTATCAAAATTGG
>JAGLPP010000041.1 GCA_023137315.1 Bacteriovoracaceae bacterium | reverse complement strand
CCACAACTTTTAGGCGTATCTCCATGGAAACTCTGGAGCTTCTACCCAAAGTGGCAAAGATCATTATTCATCCTAATTTCATTTCAATAGAAACATACCCAACAAAGCAGGTTGATTTAGCATTGATCGAACTAACAAATGACATAGAATTTAATGAAGGTATTCGACCTATACAACTTCCAGATATGGGAGATAAAATCGAGCACATTATACAGGATGATAATAGTAATTTTGTAGCATCTGGCTGGGGATTGACAGCAAACATACCTACAGAGGAGGAACCTGACGAACTGCAAGCCATCACATTATCGGGATTCTATTTTCTCTCTGAAGTTCCTGAAAAAAGACGTTATCTTGCATTAAAGCCAAAGAACAGACAATCACTTTGCCTTGGCGATAGTGGGGGACCATTGGCACTTATAGAAGAGAATGTTCTTGTTGGAGTGATATCATTTTTCGAAGACGAACATGCCATCTTAGGTTTAAAGCCTAATTGTAATAGCTCATATACTACTGCTTATTTTTTCAATAATGCCTTAATCTCCGGCGAATGGAGGCGGTAAAGAGAAAAGACCATAAGACATCAGCGCCCGGAAACCCTCTCACTGAAAAAATTAAGCGGTTGAGTGACGTCAACAACACCTCCGCCTTTTGGTTTTGGAAATTGGATCATCTTCATCACGGAGACCATGCATGAACGACCTGGCCTGGAAAAACGGGTTCTTCCCTTTATGGCCACTTTTGAAACTTTTCCGTTTTGAGCGATACGGAAATCAAGTTTGATAACTCCTTTGATTTTTTCATTTCTAAGAAGCTCCTGTTGATAGCAGTGTTGAAACTGTGGCAGGTATTCCCTCAGGATTTTTCTGATAAGTTCCGGGTCCATCGAACCGAGAACCACGGTTTTTGGTTCCACATATGTTGTATCAATTCCCTTCTTTGAACCAAGTCCCTTGGCCCCGGATGTTGTGTTGAATTTTCCATTGAGGCTTGATCCAAGATTTCCTATGCGTTTTTTCATCTTGCCCTTGAGATCGCCTGTGTCGGAAACCGAGTTTGAAAGTCCGTCGTTTGAGATGACGTCGTTGTTGTTGTTTATCTTTACATCATTTACCGATGTTGTGGAATTTAACATGGACGTAAGATTGTTCGCCATTTTGAAGTTGTAGGTCTTGATTTTTGGTTTCGCCTTTTTGATTGTTTTGGAGGTGGTTGTCACACGTTTTTTTGCGGCCTCCTGTTGTTTTGTAACCTTGCGTGTTTCGCCGGCCTTGGCCTCCTTGATTGGTTTTTTAGGCATCTTGTTTTCGACAACTCCCTTGTTTTCCTGATTGACCGTTTTTTCACCACTTGAGCGCATATCACTTGTCACTTCACTTCTTACGGCCTTTCTGTAAACAACTGCGATTTTCTTTTCGGGGTCCCTGTTGATGTCATCAACGTTGATTAAAAATGAGAGAATCAGCCATAAAATGGCGTAGAATGCGAAAACTATTCCGGTTCTTTTGAAAAACTCCTTGTCACGGCCAAAGAATGGCACCTTCCGAAGCCTTGGAGGTGCGTCCGTCATCTGCACAAGAATTTGAACAGTTGCCTGCGTAAACGATATGACATCATCTTTTTCCAGTTCAATGGTTTCGTTATTGTTGAACAGGTCGTTGTTTTCCGTTTTGAGATTTTTTGAATTAAAATTCTTCAGATCCCAGAGTTTGATTTGTCCTCCGCTGATATCGATAAAGGGCATTTTATCGGCGGTCTCCAGGGTTTCCAGCAAAATGGTGCGTTTTCCATTTTTCCTGTTTGAGACAAAAAGGGTGGAATTATTCATCGGGAAATAATCCATCGACATTATGTTTCCTGAACTGAGAGTGATAACCTGCACGGCAAGATTTTCGCTTTCGTCGGCCAGGGGATGGAAGTTCTTTTTTTCGTTGGTGTCAACGTAATTATTGTAATCGCCAAAATGCCCGGAATCCTCCGAGAGTGGGATTGATTCAAGTGGTTTGTAGCCGTGTTCGTCGAAAACGATGTCACAGTATTCACCATCAATCAGTACAAGATTTCCTGAAGGTTTTTCCTGCGGGATATAGTTGTCGATTTTTTCCTGTGTGATGTTTGTGACTTCCTTCTTGTCGGGATCAAGTAGTTCCTTGTCGTGAAAAAAATCCTCAATGTGAAATTCGGTCTCGCCGAGCTTCAGGACATCACCGCTTCCCAGAAAATTCTCCTTTATGCGTCTGCCGTTAAGATAGACACCGTTTACACTTTCAAGGTCGACGATTCTTCCACCGCTCTCCTCAATGAAAATAATTGCATGATAGTGAGAGCAAAAACCATCCTTTAGCGTAATATCACAGCTATCCGATGTTCCGACGAGTATTTTTTTTCTGTCAAGAATAAACGACTCGTCATCTCCGCTTTTGCCGTAGGAGACAAGTCTTAAAAGCTGATATTCATGTTTCTTTCCAAGTATGTTCAAATGCCCCCCTGTGGCACCTTGTTTTTCCAGACGGCGATATCTTCACGTTTGCTGTACGGTTCCTTGATTTTATTGAAGTACGAAAGTGCTTTTTTCGTATTACCCTTGATGAGCCATGCCGCTCCCAGTGAGAAAAGCAGTTCAACGGCATCCGGATGATTTTTTTTCATTCTCTCCAAAAGATACAGTGCCTTGTCCGTATATCCATATTGCAGATAAATCTGGGCGAGATTATATCCAGGAGTGATGAGTTTTTTGTTCGCTTCATGAGCTTCCTTGAAAAACTTCAAGGCCTTTTTGATATGTCCGTTTTTGTGGAAGATTACGCCGAGATTGTTAAGGGCCGGGGACTTTTTTCGATGTTTTTTTGAAGCGGTCTGGATGGCAAGTCTGTAAAAGAACTCTGCCTTGATATCATTGTTTTTCAAAAGATGGCAATTGCCGACATGAATCCAGTAAAGGGGATCTTTCTTTCCATTTTTCAAGTCAAGCTTCAGGGAATCAAGGCCCTTTTTCGTTTTTCCCTTGTGACATGTGATTACCGGGCCGTATTTTTGTTTTGGGCGGGCAAGCTCAAGTTCAAGCCTCTTTTCGTTCATGCGGTAGAAGGACTCGCTTCGAAAGAGGTCATGGTTCCTTGTTTCCGTCCTGTGACGTTTTATCGTTCCGGTCGAACATGAGAACAAACTGAAGAGCGCGATGAGTGTTATGGGAAATACTGGAGTTAATCTCATCAGATACCCCCCATTGAATCCATTGGAGTTACACGATTTGCGGATTTGTAGTGGAGTCCGTGAACTCTTTGTAATTGTGTGTCGCCTGAAACAAGCGTGTTCATATCGGATAGAAGTTCGTTTTTTCTGATAATTCCTGTTACTGATTTTCTGTGAATTTTTATCTTGCTGTAAAGTTTCAGGGTGAATGCATTCATGGCCTTTTTAAAGCTTTGTACGAATTCCACCGGCATGCCTACTGGATTGAAGCCTCCAAGTTCTTTTGCAAATTCTGTTGTGGCACGAAGAATGATTTCGTATGTTCGAAGGATCACCTCGGAGTTGCCGGCCTTTATCAGTTTTATTCCCCTGTCCTCCAATTCCTTCAACAGCACGACCTTGTGATTAAGTTCCTTGTTGAATTTCTTTTCATTGAATTCCTTTTCCACGCTGATGCGTGTTTTGAAAAAATCCATGGACCAGATTCTGTATTCGTCATATTCAAAAATGGCCCTGATTGAAGCGGATATTTGTGGTTTTGGCACTGGTTCATCGGTGACGATTTTAAGGGAACGTCTGAAAATAGTTGAAATCTTTTTCATGAGTTTTGTGTTGTTGTTTTTTTCGGCACTCCAATAAAATTGGAGCATCGCCTTGTAGAAGATGTCGGTTAGCGATCGATCAGATTTGTATTTGCCATAGAAATGAAAAAAGTATTCATAATTGTTCGTCATGACAAGGCGGTTTAAAATATACTTTCTTGTTTTTGATATGAGTTTCTGTGTCGGATTACAGCGTTCAAGTTTCTCAAAATACAAGATGGCCCTTTTGTAATTGCCGTTAATGAATTCTGTTTGTATGACATTTTTTATAAAATCATCCTTCTCCTTGAATTCCTTTTTGCAGAATTTTGAGATGAACATTTTTGATGCAACCGATGCACGTTTGAAGTCCTGGTACAGATAATACTGGGAGCTGATGATTAGAATTTTCGATCGAAGATCAAAAAGCTCCTTCTTGGTGAAGTGTTTGAAACTTTTAACAAGCCAGGAAAATGATTCGGATACGTTGCCTGTGTCAAGCCGGGAGATTGATGCCATAAATGCCGCTTCAGCTTTTATTTTACGCGGATACAAATCATCATCGTAGATGGTTTCATATTGTTTTGCGGCTTCTTTGCTTTTGCCTGTTTTTTCGGTCTTTCTGATTTTTTCAAAAAGAAGCTGTCCAAGAATGATGGTTGCCTTGTCGATGTATTTTTTATCAAAGGAGAAAAGTCCGTCATTTAATTTGTTTATCCAGGATGAAAGCTTTATCGTATTCTTCGTTTTTATGTGTTCGTCCATGATGGAGGTAAGCATGGCCTTTTGTTCTTCGATTTTTTCAGGATAGTTTTTATTGTAGAGAAACATGGTGGATACGGCATTTTTCAGGTCCTTTTTCTTTTCCTTATAGAGATTGAACAGCCGGCCGTATATCTTTTGGGATGTCTTGTCCCGTGGCCAGGTTTTTATATAGTTTGTGTAGGTGAATTCACTGTATGAAATTGTCTGTGCGGTGGAAATTTTTCCTTCGGCGAGGGTTGCCAGCAGGGAATCCAGAATCTTGCGTTTTATTTTCTTTTTATCGTTGGAAGAGTCACGGGAGTCATGTTTTTTGGTGAAAACAAAGGCCTTTTTGTAATAGGAGGCGGCCATGGGAAATTTTCCGACGGCGTAGAGTGTTTCCGCCTGGTAGTAGTGGTACTGGTCTGTGTTTGTTTCGTCCAGTACGCAAAGGATATCAAAGTATTCAAGAATTCTTTTCAGATTTTTTTCCTTGAATTCTGTAACCCTTTTTTTTGCGTTCTTTGTGAGTCTCATTTGAAGATAGCCTGCATAATCCTTGATAATGGTTATCGCTTCTTGCAGATGCTCTTTTTTAATTGGTGAGTGCTTGTGCATTTGTGACAGGATTACAGAAGTCTCATAATGAAGTGATTTTTTTTTATATTTTCTGTAGACCTCAATCTGTTTTAAACGGATGGAGGTTTCCGTGTCCCGAAGTTTTCTTGAACGTGATTCCTTTAGTGCGCGATCCAGAATGTGATATGTGTCGTCGAACTGGCCGTTCTTTGCGGTTTTATCGGCCATTTTTATAAGATAGGGCCCGGGGTCTTTTGTATTTTTGACGTAGAATTCAACCCCCGGTTTGATGTCCTTTCCGTCAACGTGGAAAAGTCCTATAAAGTCGAGGATTTGATCATTGATGTTGATATAGTTTTTGTTTCTGGAAAATGAAAAAGCGCGATGCATGTTGCGGATTGCAGGTCTGAAGTTTCTTGTCTGGTAGTGGCACCATGCTGAATTATACAGATGCTTGCTGTGCCATTCATCCTTTGGCGTTTTAAGAATTTCACCATAGAAACGTAGTGCTTTTTTCCATCTCTTACCGTTGTAATGGAACTCGGCAAGGGCAACTCTTGTGTTGTGGATAATCATGGCGTTATTTTTTGCGTATCGCAATGCCAGATGGAGATGCTTTTCTGTTTTGTTGTCCAAACCGTAGTCACGGGAATTAAGTGCCAGCGAATAGTGAATATCCGCCTTGTACCTCGTTTTGGGCCATGTTTTTATGATGGAAAGACCCAGCTTGCCGGTTTTTTTGTATAATTTGACAGTCTTTTTAAAATAGCTTTTTTTGCCCCTCTTTTGTACTTTAACGGGGGATGCTTTGAGAAAAATCCGGTTTTCCTTTTCACGTACAAGTTTTAGTTTTTCAGAATAAAGTTCAAACAAGCGGTATTGCAGTCTTGATTTTCTGTTCTTCACCCCCATGATGGTTTTTATTTCCCCGGTGACCAGCTTGTAAAGTTCATTCCAACGTTTGTTGTTCGATATTTCCTTTTGCTCGTTTGACAAAGCTGTTCCGATGCCTGCTATAAAAATTAAAAAAATTAAAATTTTTTTTGCATTCATCAATAATTACCCTGCACAATAAATTTGAAATGAGGATAACCGGCCAGGGCGGAGGTGTGCATAATCTGCCTCAGGGTTTTGTACGGAAGCGTCTTGTCCATTACAATATTTACGTTTTTGTTGACGTTTTTCATTTCACTCGCGAGCACCCTCATCTTTGAGGCTTTTTTGTTTTTTTCATTTTTTATCTCAATAAGTCTTTCGTGTAGAAAATCGATTTTTTCGTTTCCTGTCTGGATTTGTCCTATTGGTTTGTGATCAACCCAGATTTTTTTATTCTTATCAACCTGGATAATAACCGCATCATTACCAAGGGTTCTTGATACGGAGTCAGGTAGAAAAATCTTGCTCATAAGTTCAAGTTTTAAATCGGATGCATTATAGCTTTTCAAAAGGAAAACAAGAAGTATGACAAGGATGTCGAGGAGGGAGGTTATGTCAAGCTCCAACGTCTTGTCCTTTTTACTTGAAAAAATCTTCTTGAATCTCCTTGATCTCATTTTTTTTCCTATATTATGGTTTCAAAGATGATCTGGTCGAACATATTTACAGTCTTGACAAGCTCTCCTTTTTTATTTTTGCCTTGTATGATTTTATTTCCTTTTGCGGCCCTGGCGACATCCATTATTCTTACGATGTCGGAATATGGTACGATGGATACCGGCCTTAATATAACAGATTTTTCATCAATGTTTTTCACCTTTAGATTCATCAAGACCTCGCCAAGTTTTACAAGATCATATTTTCCCGAGTTGTTTTTTCCTATGGTTTTGAAAGTGTCCTCGCTAAGACCGGTTTTTATCACGATTCTTGATGTCCTGATTTCCAAAACGAGGTTAAGTGGTTTCTTTTTGTCTATTTTCCTGTCGATAGTGACAACTGCCGGAGCATCGGAGTTTATTTCATAGACATCGATAAACTGTGCGGAAATGAGAAGGAAGAAAATAAAAATGAAAACCGCATCCAGAATTGGAATGAGATTTGGTTTAACCTTTTTGTCTTTCTTCTTTTTGTTAAACGATCGCATCCTCTCACTCCATGTTATCAGGCCGCAGTTTTTATATCAGGCGGGGAATTGGAGCCTTCTTCGTTTTTGACCTCTGCTGTGGCCATTGCGTGTTTTTTGGTTCCGAGCAAATCAACCAGCTTTACGGAATATTCCTCTATCTGTGCAGTTATCTTATCCGATTTACTTATTAGAATGGAGTGGATCACCATGATGGAAACCGCAGAGATAAGTCCGAACGCTGTGGTGTTCATCGCCTTGGAAATACCCAAAGCGAGTAGTTTTGCCTTGGATGATGGATCGGCTTGGGCAACGGCCGCAAAGGATTGGATCAAACCGTGAATGGTTCCGAGAAGTCCAAGGAGCGTTGATACGTTTGCCACGAGGGCGAGATATCCCATCCATTTTTCGATTTTTGGATTAACCTCCAGGATTGACGATTCAATGGCATCCTGAATCTGTTCCTTGGTCTGGTTTGCACGTTTCAGGCCTGACTTTAAAATATAAGGCAAAAGTGCTTTTGTGTTTGAGCAAATCTTGATGGCCTCACCGACATTATTCATAAGGACATTTTTTTTGATCATGTTCATGAGACTGTCACCTTTCGTGTCAAACAAGGTGAATGACTTGAAGCGCTCAAGCGATATCAGGATTCCGAAAATCCAAATGCCCAGGATAATCCACATGAAAACCCCGCCTTCGTTCATGAAAATGGCGACGTCCTCTAAAAGAGAAGTGTTGGTGGTGACTTCGGTTAGTGTCTGTTCCATAATTTTCCTCCGAAATGGTATGGCACATTACCTTTCTTTATCGGACAATTCGTTTGAAAACTTGAGTAAAATGGTCAAAAGATGCGTATCTTATCTTAATTTCATGACATCATCCCGTATCTCTTCGTAAAAATCCTTTCTGTCCAGTAAAGGTGTATCGAATTGTTTCCTCTCTCTTTCCCTGACCGAGAGATCACCTGGGGCGACGACGCTTCCTTTGATTTCCAGATTGCCAAGATCAAAGCGTTCATATTTTTTGTACTTGTATGATATCTTCTCCTTTGTATCTTTCGCAGAAGCATATCCTGCCAGAAGGTGAAGCATGAATATAACCAACATTATCCAGATTATTCTGATACTCATTGTTTCCTCCCTCGTTTTATCTCCGCACAGTTGGATTTGAGTCCAAATGAATACTCGCCGAGCTCGTCGGCCCAGAAAGAACCCTTGAATTCCCAAAAGTGCTGATCACTCTTGCGGTTTACGTTTTCAAAACTGCCACGGCCGCGGTCCGAGACAAGTTTTGTGTTTTTATAAAGAAGACTTCTTTTTTGTGACATTATCTCGATTTTAATTTTGAACATTTCGTAGGAATTCCTGTGAATTTTGTTGATAAAATCGAACATTCTTTTTTTAATAAACCAGTTCAGTGATTTTTTACGCTGCTTAATGATATTTTGTACTTTTGAAACAAGCATTTTAGTGAAGCTGCTTTTTCCTGCCTTGTTCAATCTTTTGATCTCATTTTTTGCAAGTTTGAATGAGGAGAAATCAAGGTTGTATTTGATGGTTTTTCGTACCTGTGTGACAAGATTTCTGATGAATGGATTTTGTTTCTCACTATCCCTGATATTTTTCTTTGTAAGCTCAAGAAAATATGTGTTGGAGCTTTTGTATTTTAACAATATGGCCTTTAATCTTTCACTTCTTGGTTTGTAGATACTGTAGTATTGTTTGACAACTTCGAGGGCATCATCCCAGAGGCAGAGCTTGAGATAAGCAAGTGCTGTCAGTACTTCCGCTTCAGGGAGGAAATAGCTTTTTAAAAGTGGATACTTGTAGGTGACAAGCAGACCGAGCGTTCTGTTGTAGTCCTCCATGTGGTAATTGGACCAGGCCTTTTCCAGAAGAATGTAAGGCCACATATATGATTTTTTTGCCACCTCCTCGTAGGCATCAATGGATTCTTTGAATTTTCTGTTGGTGAATTTGAGTCTTGCTGCATGGATGAGGCATGACTCCTTGATAATTGCGTAGTAGCGGGCGACCTTGTTGTTTTTTGCCTTTGTCTCTGCGGAATTTGCCACGTTGTAGCATCTTTTGTATTGCGTGGCGGCCGCATCGAATTTTTTTGCCATCGAAAGGGATGAACCGCCCATCATCCTTGCTTCCGGGCCGAAGCGGTGTTCTTCAGGAATCAGACCGAGAAAATACGCGGATGCCTTGTAGTTTTTTCTTTCAAAATATTTAAGACCGAGAACAAAATTCAGTGTGTTGGATTTTGCATCCCTCAATGTTTTGGATTTTATATTCATGAACGACTCTGTCCCGGTTTTGAGAACAATCAGTCGGAGGGCCTTCTCAAAATTTTCGGTCACCTTACCTTTGTTTTCAAGATGCTTTACTGCAAACGGTATGGCCGCGAAATAATATTTCGCCATGAGGAGTTCATACGTGATTTTTTCGTTCTTTTTCATCGAATTTGAAATCCTATATATTCTGTGTGCCTTGGAGAGATTTGCTCCTGATGACGGAATCACAGTTATGTATAAAAGCAGTATTGTAAATATCAAAAATAGTATCTTCATTTTTACCACCTTAACTAGAATGAAAAACCTATCATAAAGGCAACATCTGAACCCGAACGCCATGATTTTGTGGCCGGATTGATCGGACTTTTTGCCTTGTAGGATGTATTCATGTACTCAAGACCGATATGAAATTTTTTTGTAATGTGAAATTTTAGCTGTGTTTTTCCCAGTATTCCCATGTAATTTTCTTTTTCGTAGTAATCGGGAAGATTAGGGTTGCTCACCGAGGCCATGTTGCTTTTTGCAACCACCTGGGCAACACCAAGACCGAATGACCAGTCGAAATAGTATATTTTGTTAAACGTATTAATTTTTCCGTAGAACGGCGACCAGACAAGAAGACCGCCGTAAGTACGATCGATCATTCTTACAAACGGTACTGAGCCGTTTACGTGCATGACGTTTTTATAGGTGGTGTTTGGTTTGTTGGAATATTTATTCAGCAGGACTTCAAAGGCCCATTCCTCGTGGAAGAAATAACCGCCACGAAAAAGAAATCCATGTGAATCCACAAATTTCTGGTTGATCACTTTTGTGTAACCACAATCCAGATAGATGGAGTTTTTCTTCTTGTAGAGCTTGTTTTGAAGGACGTATACCTTCTTGTCCGGATCAAGCCATAGAAAGTCGTACAGATTGGTTTCTTCGGCCATAAGAAGCGGAGAGATGAAACTTAGAATCAAAAGTGCTGTAATGATCTTGAGACAAGTGTCGACCTTTTTGCGTTCATTTTTGAAGCGACTCTTGTGCAAATGTGAGAAAACCGAAAGGAGCTTTTGTTTTTTTACATTGATTTTTATTTTCATGTTTTCTCCTGCGGTTTTTAAAAAAGGGGAGGGGACACAGTGCCCCCTCCCACACGCTTTCTAGTTTGTCACTTCAACCTGATAAGCGATTTTTATCAATGCGCCTTCGTGAGGTACATTATTTTCATCAAAAGAGATACTTCGTGATCCGGAGTCGAAGGTCCATCCCGTTTCGACCAGTTGTCCGTCAACTGTTACAGCAACCTGATCCTGATAAGGTTTGCCGGAAAGTGCAAAACTGTCGATAAGTTCCACGATCTTTCCTCCGATATCAACCAGCGATTGGTAGAAATCCTGTTTGATATCGTTGATGCTTCCGCCTGTCAGTTCGCTGGCTTCCATGTATCTGGAGCCAACAGTGTTTCCGCTTCCGGTGTTGGTGGCCACGATTGAGTAAATCTTGGCAAGACCGGCGTTGGTTTTTTGTGCTTTCACAAAGTCGATGTAGTCGACGACGGATTTGTAGGACTGGTCCTGTTCATCACTGAGGATAATTACCGCAAAATACGCATCACTCCTCATGTAATTTTGGCCGTAACGCATGATGAATTGCTCCATTGTGTGAAGACCGCGCTCCCTTCCTGAACCCCTGACACCTACATAAATGTAATGCATGAAATCGTCGATAAAATTCTGGAGATCGTTCTGTGCTGCCGGTGCTGACAACATGTCGACAAGCTCGTTTGAAGAAGGAGTTGCGTTTGAATTGTCACAAACAAGAGTTCCTCCCCATGAGTTGACTCCGCATGTGATTCTTCCGTTGTAGCTGCTTCCTGTGTCGGTTGTGGTGATCGCCATTTTAAAATCAACATTTTTTTGCATGAATTCATCTATGAAGTATTGAAAGTTTCTTGCAAGAGCTTCCTGCTCATCCCTCATTGAACCGGAGTTGTCGATAACCCATAGAATGTCAACCTTTCCGACTTCTTCAGCATTATTTTGCGTAAATGAATCAACAACTGTTTCCAGGGTAATTGTTGGTTCCGGAGTCGGAATCGGAGTCGGGGAGATCGTCGGTTCCGGAGTCGGATTTGGATCTGGGGAGATCGTTGGTTCCGGCGTCGGAATTGGAGTCGGATTCGGATCTGGGGAGATCGTTGGTTCCGGCGTCGGAATTGGAGTCGGATTCGGATCTGGGGAGATCGTCGGTTCCGGTGTTGTAGCAGGTGCGGGATCGTCCGTGTTTTTTGGAAGTTCCTTGTTTACGTTGGTTCCTACTAGATTGTCCTTCTTGTAGAATTCCTCATCGTTCACACACGATGTGAGAAGAAGTACTATCAAGTGAAATACAAGAGTTCTTACTATAAAATGTTTGAAAACCATGTCGTCCCCCAAAATTAGAAACGACAACAAAGACACGAGCAACTCAGGGGGTTGTCCCGGTTTTACTCACGCTCTTTGTCTTTCGGTCTTCAAGATTTTGCCTTTCGCTTACATGCAGTTTCCCGTATACGTCCTACACAAAATCTTAAAATTCATCCTCTTTCAAGAGGAGGTCGGGAAAATTTCCCGGTTTAAAATGTTTGATGATCAAGGTGGTGGATTGATTGAATATGTAATCATAAGCGTTCTCCTCGTTATATTGATTTTGTTTTGTAGATGACGTTCCGCTAACAAATCAAAAAACATACAATCAGATACTATTGTATGATTTTAAATCTTTAATAAGATGAGCTCAATCACAAGGCGCGGATTTTTACGGAAGCACTTGTATTTTTAGTCTGTTACAAGTGGTGGTGACAATAAAAATTGGCGAATTTTACAGGAATTTGGGATAAGCGAATAATAACAGGAAGATAACATCATTTTATAAATGTTTTGCCAATAAAAGGAGTCATTTTTTCTCAATGGAATTGCGTCTGCATTTAACTTCTGTCTTCTCAATTGGTTTTGGCCTTGGAAACAAAAACGGCCTTGGAGGAGTAAAGGGATCAAGTGGTTTTATAACCTCAACTATACTACCCTCGCAGTGATACCAGCACTGTGAAGTAAACTTGAGCTTTAGTTTAAAGTTCACTCCCAAATGAGTATCAGGAATTAATTTTTTCAGATTTTTATTGTTAATGTAAAATCTTATTTCACTGTCTGTTCCACGTTCAAGTAGAATAACCCGTTTGGTTTCCCTGTTGTGAGGAACTGATTTAATTTCAGTATAGTAACCATCGGCATAATAGGTTCCACATTTATCGATAATCTTCGCTTTGGCAGTAAGACATGCGAGTAAGACCAGTATTGGTAGATATTTCATAATGGTTCCCATTCACATTGAAGTAGCTGCACAAATTTTCTTTTCTGCTCAGGATCGGCCTTCTTGTTGAATTCTTCCAGCTTGTCAAGGTACCCAAGCATCTGATGATTAAATGAAAACTTTCTTAAGTCTTTTTCGCTGGCAATCTTAAGATCATCAAATTCTTTTTGCATCTTTGCCCTCTGGTCTCCTTCATTGAACAGATTTTTTGTGATGTCCCAGCTATCTTTCCATTTTTTTTCATGAGCATTCCAACGTTCTTTAAGGTCCTGGTATTTTCTGTCATATTTCCAGGCGATGGCAAGATATCCGATCCCGTTCTTTTTCATATCATCAATGACATCATGGAATATGGTTTGTATTTCTTTCGGTTGTTCCTTGATTCTTTGCGTGTAAATTGCTTCCATTATTTCTGAAAGAGTTGCAAGTTGTTTATTGATTTTGGCAAGATCCGATTGCACGATTCCAGCGAAGCAAGTCTGTGGTGAGCAAAGTTCATCTTTTAATTTTAATGAGCGATCCAGAAAATCATGACCAATGGCCGTTTTATGATTATCCGGGGCAGTATGCAGCCAGATGTTTTCACCGCCAATAATTTTATTTTTACCTGTATGTCGAAGATCATCGTATTTCCTGTCATAAGGAAACTTCTTCAATACGAAATTTACATAATCAAGGCTGGACAGGGAACCAAGGTTTGGATTTACATAATCAGACTTGAATCCCTCGTTACTTGCAGAACTCAAACTTGCCTTTGGGTTATCCTTGATGTGGTTCCAGAAGGATTTGCTGAATATGCTCTCATGAGCACTTCCCGAAGAGCTTGATGTAAAGTATGGTGCCGTTGACACTGAGCAGACATTTGGAAGTTCTCTTGATATATAATGGGCCCCTCCTCCAAAACAAACAGTGGACACGATCTTTATTTTGCTATCAGGAAATTTTTCCAATGCCTTGGAGAGTTTTTTCCAACTGGCATAACTACCTCCCCAAAGTGAATAGCTGGAACTTTTAGGCCCTTTTTTATCTGAAGGTGCATACCCGTGTCCGGTCATAAAAATTACAAGTTGATCCTCTTTTTTAAGTTTTGCGGCCTCAATCTGTTTGACAATATGATAAAGGTATTTTGCGCCCGAGGTGATAGGTGGATAGCTGACCACTCCATCAACGGGAATTTTTGCTTTTTTTCCGGTTAGTGAAAAGTTAGATAACTTTTCATCATATTGAGGTGACATTTTCCAGGAACCGTCTTTCGCAATAACCTTGACGTACTTTCCTTTTTTGAGGGTAACCTCATATCCTCGTCTGACAGAATTGTAATATCTGTAATAGTTTTTCGACTTTTTGATGCCACCATCAATAAGAAGATAGTGGGTCTCCGCTATTGAAGTGAGCGGAAAAACGGCAAAAATAATGAGTAATTTAAACAATCCCATCTCGATCATATATATCGGTTATTTTGACCTGAATTGTTAGTTTCTTGTAATTTTCAGGTTGACCAGAAAA
>JAGLPP010000040.1 GCA_023137315.1 Bacteriovoracaceae bacterium | reverse complement strand
AGATTGTGGGCATTGCCATGAAAAATTTCTATTTTGTCTTCAAGGCCATTGTGCTGGATTAGTTCACGCGCAAAATTTGCCATGTTGGAACGTTCTACTGCAATTACACGGCGGGCACCGGCCTTGGCGGCAAGGAGTGAGAGAATTCCCGTACCCGCTCCCACGTCAACCACCACATCTCCGGGCCGGACCACCTCGGCTATTGCGTTGGCGAAGGCATCAGTGCGCGGTCGATCCGCCACCATCCAGCGTTGTTGTTCAAGATTGGCATAATTTACAAAGTATTGTTCCATAATATTTTACTGATTTTATTCATGTCCGATATATTTTTTTCCAATCCGCACATCACTTGAACTGCTACAGCTCCATCCCCAACAATTCCACGGAGAAATATAGCTGTAGTTATAGTCTTGTAGTGTGTAGACAGGATTTGCAACGTATTTACTGCTTCCCAGATCCAAGGTGTAATTGATTTGATAGTTGTTACCTTCGATTGGTAGACGTGTTGAGGCGTCTCCTGTTTCTGTGGAGTAATTATATGAGCTTGAATGTGAACCTCCAAACCAGCTATAGCTGTTTGATCTTCCCCAATAAACAACGTGCTCATAAAACTTTTCATATTTTACAGAAGTGTGATTGGTATACGCCCTGATTATTGCGTGTTGATTGGTGTAGTAATCGTGGTAGTCGTAGCAGCTAACATTGGATAACCCGGGGCAAGTGTTTTCTGGAAGACCGGTAACTTCAAACGAAACAACATTGGGGCCGCTAATTTCTTCAACCAGGAGGTTCGCCCCGGCCAAAGACAGGCTTTCGTTAATGTTTCCATGATAGATGGTTCTTTGATATTTGTGTTTCTCATTTCTGTTTTGATTATATCTCCAACCGCTATACCTGTAATGGTAAGTTCGAATATAATCCAGAAAATTTATGTAAGTGGTATTAATAGGCATTATATTATTGATAACTTCAAAGGTTCCACTGATTGAGTTATCTGCAATATCATACTCGCCAGGCTTGACATTACTTGCAGATATTTTGATATTTTTAGTACCAATGGTATCAAACGATTGCTCGAATCTACAGACAACCGTATCTCCTGCATCGACCCATATCCCTTCTGCCCTTTGTAACTCGATCCCATCAACTGCCAACACACAATCAGCATTTGCTCCAATGTCACCATTCATCTCAGACACTTCCGCCGAGATAATAGCGGGCTCTCCTATTATAACTTTTTCAGGAGTAGACAGATTTGCCAGCATTAAATTTGGAAGAAGGTAAACTGTCGTATCTGTTTTGACTACAAAATTACGGCGAAAACCGTCTTTCCTGATATTGGTTTGTATTTGGATGGAAGTATGGCGTTTTAAATCTGCAAAGTCTAATGTCAATGCTCCATAATTATCGGTAAGATTATTAAACTCCTTGTTCAACAGGACACTACCTTCCGTATCGAAGGACTTAAACTGGACTTTCGTAATATGAGTTCCATCCTCGGTGGTGTCATTTTCAACATCGCCGGTGGAAATATGCAGCTTTGTCTGCCCATTTTTATCAAGAAGGGCCCAAATTGAAAGCTTTCTTCCTCCAGATTTACCAGTTTCTGGATGTGCCCCTGTTTCCCGGTAGCGTACACTGTTTTGTGATCGACCATCATCCATGGAAGCGATGCCGCGACCTCTTTTTTTCTTTAAAGTTTTCTTTAAGGCGGTAAGTTTGGTTCCAATCTTGTTTAATTTCGAAAATTTTCCGGTTTTTGACGAAAAACCAGAGCAGTTCAAAATCAAGGCAGAGACTAAAAGAAAAACCAGCGTTAAAAGCAATTTGTGCATGAAAACTCCATATTTTTGTAGATATATTTCATTAAGATATCTCTCCTGTCGGTATAAAAAAAAACAAATTTAGAGAAGATTTCAGGGAAGGCAAAAGTGTCCTGGATAAATAAAGAATTAATTATTTTGGATCAGGCAACTCAAGCAGATAATTATTGTAAATATTTGGACGTTATTTAAAAAATTCACTTCCGAGCAGGCGATCGTGAAAATTTGTTAGAAGATGGTTTATTCTGTCCAACTCAACTTCTCCAAGAACTTCGACATACTTTTTTTCCAATTCGTTAATGCTTTCAAATAGGTTAAATTTGAATTTTTCGCCGTATTCCGTAAGAAACACTTTTTGCTCTCTTCGATCATTTTCATTTATTTTGCTAAAAATATATCCTCGTTTTTTTAGCTCGTTTAAATGACTTGTCATGGTTTGTTTTTTTAGATTGCAACCAATGCCAATTTCTTTTATGGAACTGGAATCGTTTTCGCAAATAAAAAGCATTACCTCAAGAAAACTGGGCCTGAGATCAGTAAAACCTTTTTGCTGTAAACTTAACAAAATTTGCTGTGAGTACGTCCGGTATATCTTTTTTAAAAGACTCCCGATACTAGATACTTTTCTCATATACCACCAAGGGAATTTAGTCTGGTTATAATACTATACCAATTTGGTGAAAATAAAAAGACAATGTGTGCCAATAATTATAGTTTATAGCTCTCAAGTTCTTCGTCCACGGGAATGGCCAATTCAATCGGCCATGGGGTGGTAGTAGCGGTATTGTCATTCATCGCAGTTTGAATATCGTTAATATTTTTGCCTTGAACAATCACTCCACCATGCCATAGAGAGTACCTGACAATCTCCAGGGTTTCATTTTTTTGGGATGCAAAAGCAAAATTTGCTCCAATAAATACATTGATCAGACATAATATAGCAACAGTTGTAAAATATCTGGACATCAACTTCATGGTAACTCCTTAAAATAGGATTTATTTTTATTTATAATGATTAATAGAAGCAATTTTAAGGCCAATTAGAATAAATTTCTTGAGTTGCTGATTGATGTGGCTATTCCGCAACAAACCATAAAAGTCATTAAACTTGAACCACCATAGGACATGAATGGCAAAGGGAGCCCTACTATGGGCATCAATCCCATGACCATTCCCATATTAATAAAGGTATGCCAGAAAAAAATCGACATGAGTCCCATGGTTACAACCGAATCATAAACCCTTGTTACCGATGTTGATAACCAGATAAACCGGTAGAAGAGGATGAAATACAGACATATCAGTACAATTGAGCCAAAAAAACCATGTTCCTCATTGAAAATGGAAAAGATAAAATCGGTGTGGTTTTCTGGCAGGTATTGCAGCGAGGCCTGGCTTGATTTTTTAAACCCCTTTCCAAGAAATTGACCTGATCCAATTGCGATCTTGGATTGAATGGCGTTATATCCGGATCCACGGGCATCGTCTCCTGGATTCAAAAAAGTAACGATTCTTCTCCTCTGGTAATCTTTAAGTCCGAATTTGTACATGACCGAGCCGCTGGCAAGTACAATAATTGCGATGATCGCCATGGTTTTCCATTTTAGTCTTCGGTAAAAGGCGATCATGGAAAAAATGAGCAGAATGAGTAAACCAGTACCCAAATCCGGTTCTGCAATGATTAGCAGTGCTGGAAAAATTGCAATCATGGCCGGAAGAATCAGTTCTTTGAGACCTAATTCGCCGATGAGATGTCTTCTGGAAAACCATTTGGCCAGCGCAAGAATGACAGAAATTTTCATGAGTTCCGATGGCTGTACTCTCAAGGCACCAAGAACCAGCCATCTTTGTGCTCCCATTCCCTTTTTTCCAAGAACCAAAACCAGAATCAGAAGAATTATGTTAAAACCATAGATAAAATAGCTGTAGCTAAAAAGGTTTTTCATCCTGATGAAACTGACTCCAATCGCAACACTCAACGAAATTGCAAACCACATAAGCTGGATTTTATAAAGGTTCGACATTGCCAGCGATTCAGAGGCATGTGTTGCTGAATATAAATTGATGATACCAATAAAAAAAATGGCAAATGCTGCAATAAAAAAACTAAAGTCATATTTTTTCAGGGATTCGATCAATGAAGCGTAGTTCATATCCGTTAGTCTCCTTATAAACTTACTAGTTTGGTTTTATTTTATTAGCAGAGTCGTTTTTAGCCTTAGCCTCAGCTTTAGCCTTGGCTTCAGCTTTTGCCTTAGCCTCAGCTTTTGCCTTGGCTTTTTCTCTTGCCGCCCTGAATTTTGCCATCATCCGCCGATCTTCCTGAATGAATTTTTTTCTTCGTTCTGGATAATATTTATCCATATATTTGGCGATAACGGCGGAAGCAACAGGGGCAGCAGCCGAAGAACCGTGACAACCATGTTCAATCACAACTCCAACTGCAATTTTTGGGTCATCTGCCGGAGCATAAGCTGCAAAAATACCATGATGTCTGAAACGATACTCTGCATCTTCACAGCGTGAAAATATCTTGTCGCTTGATAATCTAATCACCTGGGAAGTGCCGGTTTTGCCGGCCATATTTATACCCCACCCACGATACCACCACGCAGTACCTTTTGGTGTGTTGGTGACACGAAAAAGACCTTTTTTAATTATTCTGGAGATGTCAGATTTAAGAATATTGTCTGCTGTAATTTCCAGTTTGTTTTTTTTTATGATCTCTCCTGAATTGGAAAATATTTCCTTTATTATTCTTGGTTTTAAAAGTGTTCCCCCGTTTGCGATTGCTGCGTAGGCAAGTGTTAATTGAAGGGGAGTGACCAAAACATAGGATTGACCTATTACACAGGAAAGGGTTTCTCCCAATTGCCATTCACGACCGTTCTTTTTTTTCTTCCATTCCTTGGTTGGGATAAGTCCTCTTGTTTCTCTGGGCAGTGAAATTCCGGTTCGTGATCCAAAACCGAAAAGCCTTGCATATTTTGCTAAAACATCTATACCAAGTTTTACCCCGATCTTGTAAAAAAACACATCACATGATTCACTGATTGCCTTGTAAATATCCACTTTGCCATGACCCCATTTTTTCCAACAATGAAATTTTCTTCTTCCAAGGCGGAAATACCCGGGACAATGAATTTCCGTTTTCTCGTCAATCAAGCCTTCTTCCAATGCTGCGATGGCCGTAAAAGTTTTAAAAGTTGATCCAGGCGCATAATGCTCCTGGATGGCACGGTCACGTAATGGATTATTTTTATCCTGAACAAGAGACTGCCAATATTCACTGGTGAGCTGTCTGGAAAAATTTGATGGGTTATAGGATGGGCGGGATACCATTGATAAAATCTCACCATTGTTAACATCAATGGCGACGATACTGCCAACTTTTCCTTCCAAAGCCTTGAAGGCGGCAATTTGCAAATCCCGGTCAATTGTAAGGCGAATATTATTTCCAGGTTCCTGAAGTTTGTTTTTGATGCCAACGAGAAGATTGTCATTGCTTATTGATCGATGCTTTCTTCCGAAGGCGTCCACCTCCACATATTCAAATCCACTTTCTCCCCTTAATTTGTCATCAAATTCTTTTTCAACTCCGGCACGTCCGATAAATTCCAATTCACTTTTACCTTTTTGAAATTTTTTGATTTCATTTTTGAATACTTTTGAAATATACCCAAGCAAGTGTGCGCCGATATATTCGTCAGTATATTCACGGCTTATAAAGTCATTTACATCCACTCCCGGCATCAGTGACCCTTCTGTTTCAATAATTGCAACTTCCTTGCGCGAAAGATTCTTTTTGATAACGATTGGAATATAACGTGCCTGCCCCCTGCCTTCCTTTCTTAGTTTGTTCTCAATTTCTTTTTGATTAATATTTAGTATTTTAGCAAGTCTACTAATAGTTTGTTTTTTTTTGGATTTATCCTTGTCAAGATATTGTGGAATAATACGTGCATCAAATCTTGGAGTATTATGAACTATAAGTTGATTGTTTCTGCTGAAGATCATACCTCTGGGGGCCATTATCGGGTCTTTGCGTAATCTATTCTCGTAGGAATATCTTCTGAAAGCTTCCCCTTTGTAAACCTGAAGGTACCATAATCTGGCCACTATAATTGCAAAAGCTATCAGTACCAAATTATTTATCAGATCTGCCCGGTGTTTATGTGCTTTGACAATGTCTTCTTCGCCAAACATCAGACTTCTTCTCCAAGCATTTCCCGATCATTAATCTTCCAGATGCGATCCAATAGTGAAAAGAAAAAAGGTGCCATTATTGATATGATTAAACTTTCAGGAAGAAAACGACCGAGTTTGCCAAGGATATAATCAAAATTTTCAACTTTCAGATAAATCAGTATTGAAACAATTATAAACCAACATATTTGGAAAATTTGAGTTACAACAATTGTAAAAAATTTGGAATTAAAATGCAGCATATCCCTGAGATAGGAAATTATCATGCAAACAATCACTCCTGCAAAAGTTCCGAGTGCCCACCCCTCGATTGAAAAAAAGGAATAACAGATCTGTATGCCGAGAACCAACAACGCAACAATAGGCGTTTCAAGTTTAAAACCGATGTAAAGGATAATTAAAATGTTAAATGGCAGTTTGTAATTTTCAATCCCAAGTATGGGCATGATTGTTGTAACGAGAATTTCCAATACAACCAAAATAAGAATGGTCATTACAAACGAAGGGATTATTTGATTCAATTTAAGCTTCATTATCCTCTCTACTCATTTATAAAATTCACCTTTTAGTGAACCCGGTTTTATTTTTTTCCATCGAATAGTTCCAGTTCATCCCATTCCTTCTGTGAATTTTGAATATTTTTTGAAGAAAGAATGATAATCTCTTCAAGACGTCCAAACTTGACACTTGGTGTAATTTCAATATCCTGAATTGTGCCGAAGCTTTCCTTCTCTATTTTGGATATGGTTCCAATTTTAAGGCCCTTTGGATAAATATTCCCCAGACCGCTGGTTAAAACAAGATCATTCAGAATTACAGGTTCCGTACGGGTCACATATCTCATTATACATTTTCCCTTGGCACGGGGTGAACCATTCACAATACCATGAGATCTGGTTCTTTGAACAATTGCATCAACCTTGTTACCTGGGTTTAAAATTGAATACACCTCTGAAAAATGTTTTGTGATACGGGTAACATGTCCAACAAGACCTTTTGCAGTCACAACCGGAGAAAAAAGGTTAATACCATCTTTGGAACCTTTGTTGACTCTGAGGACTATGAAATCAGATGATGCATCCCAGGACACTATTTGGGCCAGCACTCTGTCTCTTTTGATTTCCTCACCAAATTTCAAAAGCTCCTTTAAACGGTTATTTTCGCGGGCAAGTTCCTCGTACTTAAAAATCTTATTTTCCAATTTTTTGATTTTATTTCCCAGAAGAAGGTTTTTTTTGCTGGCATTTATATTGAGAGCATAGTGTCGAAAAAATGAATTTATTTTGCCTTTGAAGTAGAAAATACTTCTTTGCATAGGAGCAAATGAATCTATCATTAAATTCTCAAACATGGAGGTTTTATAATGCACTGCACTTTTCTGTGAAATTACAAGAAGAGAACATATGATAACTGCAATATTAATGGCCAGCTTGAGTCTTGGTTGCTTCAAACTTACTCCCCAACAGGAACAAAAAATTGTTTTTACCCTGTGATCATATTAACTTTGCCATCATAATAAAGCCAGTTTAAGTTTGAATTCAAATCATAATGTGACGAACTGTAATTTTTTATATTAAACTCTTATAAATTGTAATTTAAACGAGAATCGTCGGCCTGGCACCACGTCTTTAGTCGACACATGATTATCGTGACTATAAAGGATTTAATGCAATGAAAAAAACAAAAGAGAACAAGAGCTCACTTAAGGCAACCTTTCAGAAAAGAACTTCCAGTATAATCCTGTCACTTATAATTGGATTGGTGGTTATTTCCTTCGTTTTTGGAGGTTTGCAATCAATGAGAGGTACTCCGGATACTGTTGCCAAAGTGGGTGATCACCCTATTAAAATTAAGGAATTTGAAAGAGCGTACAGTCAACTGGTTCAAAGCTATTCCCGCATGTTTGGAGGAAAACCATTAACCTCAAAACAGATTGAACAAATGGGGATACAAAAAACTGTAATTTCGCGTTTAATCAATCAAAAATTGATAATAGTACTGGCCGAAAAAATTGGAATTCGTCCAAGTGATCATGAAATACGCGAAACCATAAAGGGCATTCCCAACCTTAAAACCAATGATCAATTCGATGTTTCCAAATATAAGACAATTCTCAGGCTTAACGGATGGACTCCACATGAATTTGAAAAGATGATCCGTTCTGACATCAAGCTAAAGAGTGCGGCCGGATTTCTTGATACAGTTCCGCTTTCCAACGGATTTATTGGTGATATAGGTAAATTTAAATCGGAAAATATAAAAGTCCAAATGGTTGCCTTCTCTAAAAATAACATGCAAAAACACATAAAAGTGTCGAAAGGGGAAGTAAATAATTTTCTCAAAAAGAAGGAAAACGTAAAAGACATGGAAAACACCTTCAATAGGAGAAAATCGGAATACGATCGTCCTGAGCAAGTAAAGGCGAGGCATATCCTCATAAGAGTTTCTGAAAAAACAAGGATCGAGGCAAAGAAGAAAATTGATGCCATTTATAAAAAAGCAACTCCAGGCAATTTCAAGAAACTGGCAAGAAAAAATACTGAGGACCCAAGCGGTAAAAAAACCGGTGGAGATTTAAAATGGTTTGCAAGAGGCACCATGGACCCTGCGTTCGAAAAAGTTGCATTTAATACAAGGCCTGGAACAATTTCAAAACCGGTTTTGAGCAGATTCGGTCAGCATATAATTTATGTTGAAAAGATAAAAAAAGCATATAATGCTACATTTGAAAAACATAAATTCGATATTGTGAAAGAACATCTTCAAAGAAAAAAGAGACCGGAGTTAAAAAAGCTCGTTGCAGACCTGAAAAATAAAATCAAAAAACATCTTGAGAAAAAACAATACAGGAAAATAAAGAAATTGGAGAAAGAGTACGGATTCCAGTTTATTCGTGACCTTTTTGTTAACAAGCTTGACGGTCTTCCCCAAAAGTATAATTTTGACAATCAGCACCTTGAAAAACTTTTCGCCAATCCGGCATCAAAGGTACATGTTTTTGATGACGTTATTACAGTCTCCATAATCAGGACTGATGTACCCAGCACGAAGGAAAAGAAGGACTTTGAAATTGATACTAATCTGGAAAAGGAAACCCAGAATTACACACTTCGACCTAAATTGAACCAGGACATTTTAAAAACGTTGTCCGAAAAAGTTACCATCAAGGACTATAAAATTATAAGATAAAAATAATTGTCGAATTCAGGGAAGGCACATGTTTAAAAGAACTG
The DNA here is from genome assembly GCA_023137315.1 of Bacteriovoracaceae bacterium. Classification (GTDB taxonomy): domain Bacteria; phylum Bdellovibrionota; class Bacteriovoracia; order Bacteriovoracales; family Bacteriovoracaceae; genus JAGLPP01. The sequence continues at coordinate 10,387 of JAGLPP010000040.1, read as the reverse complement.
TCTACGCATTAATAATTGCCGCCATGGGGGTTATACTTCTGGGAATTGTCCACGGTTTTTCGAATCTTGCAGATTTTGCTCCCCTCCTTCCGCCAGCCGTTGCCATTGCTCTGGCATTTATTACCCACGAGGTGTTGATTTCACTTTTTCTTGGGATATTTCTGGGGTCATTGATGACCTATCAAGTACAGGGTTTCTTTCATTTTTTCCATGTACTGGGAAGTGGGTTTTACAAGTCGATTGATACCTATGTATTAAAAGGGGTTGCTGACACGGATCATGTTTCCATTATAATGTTTACAGTTTTTATCGGCGGTGTTGTCGCGCTTATCGGCGCTTCCGGTGGGTTGCACGGAATTGTTTTTAAACTGGCACGTTTTGCAAGGACTTCAGTTCTTGCCCAGTTTTATACCTGGCTTATGGGGTTGTTTATTTTCTTTGATGATTATGCAAATACACTGATTGTCGGAAATACCATGCGTCCTATTTCCGATAAATTCAGGATATCCAGGGAGAAGCTTTCTTTTATTGTGGATGCCACGGCCGCTCCGGTATCATCACTTGTGATTGTCTCGACATGGATAGGCTATGAAATCGGACTCATTCAGGATGTTTTTAAAGCGCAAAATGTTCAGTTGGACCCCTATATGACTTTTATCCATTCGGTGCCTTACCGTTTCTATGTCATTATAATGCTTTTATTTATTCCGCTTATGATTTTTTTGAAACGTGATATGTTTTCCATGTATGATGCTGAAAAAAGGGCCCGCGATACAGGGGATTGTCTCAAGCCGGGGTCAATTCCAATATCCGGTGAGGAACTTCATGATATGGATTTGGAAGGAAGTATAAAACCCCGGGTTATGAATGCCATAGTTCCTATTTGTATTTTGATCTTTGGAGTTTTGTTCGCACTTTATTATACCGGTTGTGTAGCCATATTGAAAAAGAGCGGGGAAGCGGCCCTTCAGGCAGCAACTCTCAGGGATATTCTTGGAAGCTCCAATTCGTTCAATGCTCTTGTCTGGGCGTCTTTTACGGCCTCCGTTGTGATGATTATCATGGTTATTGTTCAGAAAATTATGACTCTCAAGGAGGCCATGAGTGTTTGGATGAAAGGACTGAAATCCATGTTGATGGCAGTGGTGATTTTGTCTTTGGCGTGGGGTCTTGGTGGTGTTTTAAAGGATATCAAAACCGCTGAATGTGTGGCCCAGCTTGTAAGTGATTCAATTGCCGTACAATATCTACCATTGCTGATTTTTGTGGTTTCTGCGGTTATAGCATTTGCTACAGGAACTTCATGGGGAAGTATGGCCATCTTGTTTCCAATTTCTGTGCCTCTTGCCTTGGAATTGTCAGTTGGATTGCCTGAAGAACAGATGTTGGGAATACTTTATGCTTCAATTGGTTCGATTCTGAGCGGAACGGTTTTTGGGGATCATTGCTCTCCAATTTCGGATACGACAATTATGTCTTCGATCGCTTCTTCGATAGATCATATGGATCATGTGGGAACACAACTTCCTTATGCCCTGATGGTCGGTGTTGTGGCGTGTTTGCTGGGTTATCTTCCTGCAGGTTTTGCTTTTAATCCATGGCTTGGAAATCTGGCCGGATTACTTCTTGTTGTTGGTATTTTCTTTTTCTTCGGGAAGAAAGTAAAAAACGTTACAGATGGTACCGTTAGTTAGCGTGCGCCATTTATTTTAAACGTTTTTACCGGCAATTTTTCATTAATCCACTCACTCCAATTCTTTATGTATCCGGTGTTGAATCCTTTTTTACCGGCAAGAATACATATTTTCAGTGCCTGTTTTGAATTGTTGGCATAGAAGATTAATGTTTTGTTTTTTGAGGTATTCTTAAGGAATTTTTTCCATTTGTCTGAGTTCTGGATGATTTTCGATTCCGGTATCCAGACGGCAGGTTCGGCAATTTTCTCGATTTCATTACCTTCCCTGATGTCAATGATGACTGCGAAATCATTTCTGGCCTGCCCCAATGCTTCGGGAGCGGAAAACATTCGTGGAGGGTTGCTCTTGAAACATGAAGATGCAATGGCAATAAAAGCAATGGATAAAAGGGTGTATTTTTTCATTTTATGACTTCTCCGTTTCGATAATGCTGCAGACAATATTACGTTTGTTTCGAGGGCCATCAAACTCACAAAAAAAGATATTTTGCCAGGTGGAAAGTCCCAGTACACCGTCAATGATTGGGATTGTTTCTGAAGGGCCGACAATTCCAGCTTTTAAATGACTGTCACCATTTCCGTCCTGGGCGTCATGGAGCCATTTGCCTTTTGGTATTAATTTTCTCAGAAGATTCACAACATCGGCTTGAACACTCTTGTCCCAATTTTCCTGAACCATAAGTGCTGCGGTTGCGCCTTGAGCGAAAAGAGAAATAATTCCACTTTTTATTCCGGATTCATCAATGGTTTTTTGCACAAGACTGGTGATGTCCACCAATTCTTCGCGGGAATTGGTTTGAATGGTGACAATGCTTTGCATGAAATTCCGCCTCTCTATATTTATTGTTTGTACTATAGTTCAAATTCAATAAGTTAGAAAGAAAACTCGATCAATTATGTTCTTATTATAGTCCTTATGTATGTTGACAGTATGCAAAACAGGATTTAACCTTCACTCCAGTATTTGTTATGATTCTGTTAAATTTTTAATTGATTTTCGTTTTTAACAACAATGAGAGGAGGCGTGAAATGACTGAATCTAAGAAGAGGGTTTTGAAAGCTTCAAACTGGAAAGAACATATTACTGCCGAGGAAAAAAAGAATATGATATCTGCTGTTGCCTACGGAATTGCAGAGGAAAGGGGTTTTGAGAATTTTTCCGTAGAAGTTGATCCACAAAGAGACTGGCTTCAAGCCGAAGAGGAAGTAAATCAGTTTCTCGCCGATAAGAATTAGAAAAAGGTATTACAGGTAAAATTTCGCCAGATTCACACTTTGTGAGTAGTAGGAATGACCGAAAAGGTTCAGATGATTCAGAACATGATATAGTTTGTAAAGATTTTCCCTGTATTCCCATCCTGGTTTTAGAGGATATTCATCATTATAGGCACGGTAAAATTCGTGTGGAAAACCACCAAATAATTTAGTCATGGCCAGATCGGCTTCGCGATGTCCCCAATAAACTGCCGGATCAATCAAGCAGGCCGAGCCTGTTTCATCAACCATGTAGTTTCCGCCCCAGAGGTCACCATGTAAAATTGCAGGAGGTTCGCCGGGTCCTTCAAGAATTTTTTGGATTTTTCCTTCAATACCAATCATTAGTTTTGAAAGTTCTCCTGCATTTCCCTTTTTCTCCAGAAGCCTGACCTGATAAAGAAGCCTGTATTCAAAATAAAATTGACACCAGTCTTTTTCGCGGGAGTTTTTTTGATATGGAATTATTGGTGTATTTTTTTGTTGCGTTGTGCCTATATAGTTATTTTTTGGCCATCCCCACGCAGATGCCCTGGTTTTATGGTGCCTGGCAAATGCTTTCCCAAAACTCTGGAAAAAATTTTCATTTTTTCTTGAGCTTTTTATTCTCTCCAGCAGAAGAAAGTCGTCGTGCACTTCTATGATCTTTGGGATCCTTATAGTGTTGGTTGTGGCGAGGTTCGACAATCCTTCGGCTTCAACATGGAACATGTCTTTTGGTGTGTCGGAATTTATTTTTAGAAAATATTCCTTGTTTGACTCGGTTTTGAGAATGAATGTTTCGTTGATACATCCACCACCAATACGTGAAGAGCTGACGATTTTTTTACCAAGTTGTCTTCTTACGGAGAGCGGTATTCGATCATCCATGGGATTATTCGCAGTTAAAACCCTGTGCCGTGTGAATGACGAAGGAACCGCGATACAGCGTTTTGACTATAATGAGGTGATTCCCACCAAGTTCTCTGACAGATGTTTTGAGTTCTTCCCTTGCAGAACTTTCCAGAATATCCTTTACTTCAACCTCGCCAACATTTTTACATTTTAGATTGGAAGGTAATTCCTCGACGATTTGAATCCCTTCCTGCTGTTCCAGTATATTCACTGGTTTTGATGCGCATGAGGAGACGAAAATGGTGAGTAGGAGTACTGAAAGAAACGGGGAATATTTTTTCATGTTATTTCCTTTGAAAATGATTATTCTGTCTTTTGATAATGTGACAAATTCCAACCTTAGCAGAGCTGAATCCGAATTGAAATAAAACGTACTCGACGCTCTGTGTAAATCGCAGGAATTATTAACTTTACTTGGTTGACGACGGGGCAAAACTTTATTAAATTCGACTGAATTCGTAACTTATTGTCTTTCCAGTAGGAAAGTGGTGAGTCCTTAACTGATGTGGGTTACCCGCACGGTTGAGGGATCAATATTTTAGAGGTGAGATTATATGACTCAAAAAACAGAACAACTTAAGCAAAAATGGATGGAAGGCTATGAGGTGGTCTTCGGAGATGAAGTGGAAGAAGAAGAAAAAGAAAAAGCTGACAGTGAATTTGGCAAGCTTCTTTCGCAAACAAAGGAAATGAATTTTCATGAAGGAGAGGTCTTCAATGGAAAGATCATTTCAATCGGCCAGGACTACGTCATGGTTGATATCGGCTACAAGCAGGAAGGACTTATTTCAGTGAAGGAATTCCAAAATTTTGATGGAACACTGAAGGTCAAGGATGGGGATGATATTGAAGTTTATCTTGAGAAGCTTGAATCAAAGATGGGAAATCTGGTTCTTTCGAAGGACAAAGCTGAGATATTAAAGGCATGGGACAAAATCTCCGATGCTTGTGAAAGTGGCAAACCTCTTGAGGGGACTGTTATTTCCAAGGTCAAAGGTGGACTCTCTGTCGATATCGGCGTTAAGGCGTTTCTACCTGGTTCACAGATTGATCTTCGTCCCACCCGTTATCTTGACAAGTATATTGGCAAGACGATGGAATTCAAGGTTATCAAATTCAATAAGAAGCGTGGAAATATCGTTCTTTCCAGAAGGGCAATTTTGCAAGAGGAAAGAAGCAAGATGAGAGGGGAAATCCTGTCCCAGATTCAAGAAGAGATGATCGTCAAGGGTGTCGTCAAAAATATCACTGATTATGGTGCGTTTATTGATCTTGGTGGTATTGATGGCCTTCTTCATATTACAGATATGTCCTGGGGACGTGTGAAGCATCCGAACAATATTTTGAATGTTGGAGATGAAATTGAAGTAAAAATCTTGAAGTTTGATCCGGAAAAAGAAAGAGTTTCTCTGGGACTCAAACAAGTCCAGCAGAATCCATGGGAATCTGCAAAAGATGATTACGTTTCTGGATCAAAAGTTAATGGGGAAATTGTATCCGTCAAGGACTACGGTATATTTGTCGAGCTTGATGATGGTATAGAAGGTCTTATCCATGTCAGTGAAATGAGTTGGACTGGAAAACCAAAGAATCCACAGAAGATGTTTAACGTCGGTGAAAAAATTGAAGCGCAGGTTCTTGACGTTGATACTGAAAACAAAAGAATCTCACTTGGTATTAAGCAGCTTACGCCGAATCCATGGGATAATCTTGGAGAGAAATTCAAGGCAGGACAAAAGGTTAAAGGAAAGATCAAGTCTATAGTGGATTTTGGTGTTTTCGTGGATATTGACGAGGAAGTGGATGCACTTATTCATGTCTCCGATATTTCATGGACAAGGAAGAACGTAAATCCAAATGATGAATTCAACGTTGGAGACGATATTGAGGCGATGGTTTTGTCTGTTGACAAGGAAAACCAGAAATTTTGTCTTGGTGTTAAACAACTTGTTGAAGATCCATGGAAGAAGATTGAAGAGAGACTTCCAGTTGGAACTGTTGTCCAGGCAGAAGTTGTCAGGGTTACTGATTTTGGTGCTTTTGTTGAACTTGAAACAGGAATTGAGGGTTTGATCCATATTTCAGAACTAAGGGAAGAAAGAGTGGAAAAACCTGAAGATGTTATCAAGAAGGGAGACCAGCCAAAGGCAATGGTCATCTCCTTGGATAAGGAATCCAAAAAAATTGCTCTTTCAATCAAGGCAGTGGGAAGTGCAGAGGAAGCCGGGTCCGTGAAAAAGTACAATGCCGGTACAGAAGTTAAATCGGCAACTCTTGCTGACAAGCTCAAAGGCTTTTCAGTGACATCTGATGTGACGGCATCTTCTGACGATAAGGAAGAAGGTACTGAAGAGGAAAATTGATAAATAGCAACAAGTTAATTGAAGAAAAAGTGTGGCCGCCCTGTAATGGGCGGCCTTTATTATGAATGTCTTTTATATAGAAAAAGAAAAATTTTTATGTCTGATGTTTGAACTGGTCCTCAAGGGCGAAAAACACGAGGTTTTCACAACAGATGAACTTGATTGTCATTACCTGATCAAGGATCAGAATCCCGATTTGATTTTGTTCTCAATGGATTTTAATGAAGACAATTTAGCACTCCTGCTTGACGAAATCAGGACGGATGAGCAAACGATGACAATTCCGGTTATGGCCGTTGGTTTTCCTGATCAGTTGAATGTCTTGAGGGAGAGGGACAAGTTTGATGATTTCCTCGAAAAACCGATTAATCCAATGAATTTGGAAAAAAAATTAAAGTCATATTTGGAGAAATAATTCCTTTATCTTTTTTTGGGGCCGGTTAATAATAGTAGGAATGGAACAAAAAGAACTTATTATTCTTATTATAGGTATTTTCCTGACTCTGCTTTTGGTTGTTGCGACTTTGTACTTTAGAAGCGGTCTTTTTTAATTTATTCCTGAAATTCAATCGGTTTTTGATCTTCCGGTCCCAATACATATTGTTTTATTTTGAGAGGATTAAACATAAAGGATGGAATTCTTATACGGTAGAATATTCCAGTTTCGTGTGTTGAGGTGGTTAATATGTTTGTTTTGGAGTTGATTTTGGAGTGGGCAACTCCATCCTCATATGGAACAAATAGATCGTAATGTTCCTGTTTTTCCAGAAAATAATTTATAATATAATTACGTAGTTTTTTCATATCATTGTCATTGAATGAACTGACAATGAAACTATCCGGGTATGAACGTTTGATGATCATCGGCCCCATTGTTGAGTTGATTTTATCACGTTTATTGAAGACGATGATTTGATCTTTCTTTAAAATGTTAAGTTCCTTGAGAATTTTTCCGGTTACTTCAAGATGTTTTTTGTAATTTGGGTCAGAGATGTCACAAACTACAATTAGAAGATCCGCTTCGATAGCAGATTCCAATGTGGTTTTAAAACCGTCAATCAATGTGTTTGGCAGATTTTGAATAAAGCCGACAGTATCAATAAGTATCATTGGTGGTTTTGTATCAGGATTCAGTGTTCTGTAAGTTGAATCCAAGGTTGCAAATAATTTGTTTTCTTCAAGAATATTGACCCGGCATAATCTGTTCATCAGGGAGGATTTGCCTGCGTTGGTGTAGCCGACAATGGCGGCAGTTATGGCCATGTTTTGTCTTTTTTTTCGTTGTTGTTTACGGGATTTTACAATATCCAATAGCTCCTTTTTAAAGTATTCGATCTTGTTTCTTACAATACGCCTGTCAAGTTCAATCTGTTGTTCACCCTCTCCACCCTTGACGCCGATGCCTCCTTTTTGTCTTCCCAGATGTGTCCAGAATCCTGATAGCCTTGGGAGAAGATATTCCAGTCTTGAGATTTCAATTTGAATTTTTGCCTCACGGGTTCTTGCGTGTCCACCAAAGATTTCCAGGATTACGTGGCAGCGGTCAACGATTGAAAGGTCGGTAAGTTTTTTTATATTCCTGATCTGACTGGCAGTCAGTTCACAATCAAAAACCAAAAGATTTGAATCTGAATTCTTTGCACTTTCGGCAATTTCCAGAAGCTTTCCCTTGCCAAGAATTGTTGCTGGATTAATCTGTTTTTTGGATTGGATATGCGATCCCACAGTTTTTATATTTAATGTGCGCATTAGTTCAGAAAGTTCAAGCAGCGAATGCTCTGTCTCCTCGGGTGTGGAGTGGCCGCTCCATTTGGGGCAGATAATGGATACCAAGGTGGCCTTGGCATCACGGGAAATATGAAATTCGTTATCTAGCATTACTACCTGCCTATCAGAATTCAAATGAATAATCGACTGACCTATATCACACTTGTGCGTTTATTTAAAATCATGTCAACAAAGCAACTGGCTGATTTTACATGAAAATTGTGTTTTGGGTTCATTTGTGAGAAGTATTTGAAAATTGTTTTTATATTATATCGGAGATTAATAGAGTGAATTTAACTTACGTTTATTACAATAACAGGATCGTTGAATCTTCCGAGGCATTATTGTCCGTGAATAATCGCGGTCTTCTTTTCGGAGAGTCTGTTTTTACAAGCATGAGAACATATAAGGATCAGGTTTTGTTTCTGGAAGATCACCTTCACAGACTTGAATCAGGTATTGAGTATCTTTTTGAGGATGTTGAATTTGTTAACGTCAATGAATGGCATCAGGTGGAAAAATGGTTTTTTGAAGGGATTGGGGCACTGCGATTTCGAATAAAAGAGCACAGTCCTGATAATGATGTTTCACTAAGGGTGACGGTTTTTATTGACTCTGTTGAGGATACAAATTCTCTTATTCTTAAAAAGGGCAAGCTTCGATTTTTTATCATTGGAAAGGATATTTCTTCCGGGTTTGATTCCGGGGACAGGGTGAAGCTTACAACAGCGCAAAAAAGACTTCCACCAAGATTTATTCCTGCTTATGTGAAACCGGGTAATTATATGGAAAGTGCGCTTGAATTACGTAAGGCCTGTAGTAAAGGGTTTGATGAGATTCTATATTTGACTGATGAAGATTACATTGCAGAATGTTCAACAAGTAATATTTTCTTTCGAAGTGGGGATACGATCTATACTCCTGAGGTTAACACTGGAATTTTGGAAGGAATTACTCGCAAGAAACTCATAAAATTTTTTGCAAAAGAAAATATTAATGTTGTTACAGGTAATTATAAAATTGACGATCTTCTTGATTCTGATGAGGCTTGGCTGACGAGTTCGGTTAAGGGCATAAGACCGGTTTCCCAATTTGAAGGGAAGATTTTTTCTTCCAGGGATAGTTGGACAGAAAAAATTGTAAGATTGTTTATTCGTTCCATAGAGGAGGATTATGAATAATAAAATCAAGGTGAAGTGTCCAAAATGTAAAAAGACATTCAACTATTTTGATAGTGAGAGCAGGCCATTTTGTTCAGAGAAATGTCGTCTTGTGGATCTTGGGAAGTGGTTAAACGAAGAGTTTGCAATAAAAGAATCATTTCTCTGCGAGTCCATTGACGCAGAAAAAGAAACTATGACTGAATAGCCTATATCTGACTCAATTACTCGGGTACAAGTGGCAAAGTTAATAATAATTTTGCACGGTTACCATAATTTTAATACAATAGACTATTATATGCGTATAAAAAACCATCCTATTTCTGTGGAGTAAATATGTTGGAAGCGATAGAACTTATTTTAACGAAGTTCACCACCGAGGTAATTACTATCTCTTTGTTGGTATTTGTGGCCGTTCTGGCTTTTGTAATTTTTTATTTGATTTACAATAAAAGGAAATTCCATCAGCTAAAACATCAGATACCTGCCAGCGTGGTTAAAAATTATCTTGATTCCATTATTCAAAATTCTGCAGCATTAAAGTCATCACTTTTTCGCGGTCTGGAAGATGATTTGGGGCCTGGAGTACCTTCAGTTATGCCGGTTGGGGATTTAGGTGCTGGCCGGTCAGTTGGTGCGGGAAGTGGTATTTCGGAAGAGGAACTCAATCAAAAGAATGCGGAAATATCACGGCTTAGAAATGAAATTACGCAGAAGGAAAAAACTATTTCAGATTTGGAAAAAGAGCTTTCTGCTCTTCGTGCGGCAGGAAGTCCCGAGGAAGGAGTCAAGGAAATCAAACGTCTTCAGGATGAAGTTGATGATCTGAAAAAACAGCTTGATGATGCGAAAAAACAAGCCGCTGGAACTGGAAGTGAAAAAGATCCTGAAATGGAAAAGAAACTGAATGTTGCGGTCAAAGAGCGGGATGAGCTAAAAGAAAGACTTATGGAGTATGAAATTATTGAGGAAGATCTGGCCAACCTCAAAAGACTCCAACAGGAGAACGAGCAACTTAGAAAATCACTTGAAGCACTTCAGAAAGGGGAAAGACCACCACAGGAGGTTGAAGAATCTGTGGAAGTTCCTGCAGAAGAACCTGTGGAAGTTCCTGCAGAAGAACCTGTGGAAGTTCCTGCAGAAGAGCCTGTGGAAGAACCTGCAGAAGAACCGGAGGAAGTTCCTGCAGAAGAGCCTGCAGAAGAGCCTGCAGAAGAACCGGCAGAAGAACCTGCAGAAGAACCTGCAGAAGA
>JAGLPP010000004.1 GCA_023137315.1 Bacteriovoracaceae bacterium | reverse complement strand
TTTCAGGAGCGGTAGCCTATAATAATCTAATGGGCATGAATCGATCGGCGATGTTCAAGGTGCAGGCGAATTCAAGATTGGACTATAATAATTTTGATGAAAGAAGAAGAATGGAAAGGAAAAGAGTCATTGAATATTCAGTGAAAACAGGATTCACTGAACCACATACTCCAATTTTTCCAATGGAATTTGATCTTGAGTTGTCACACTCAAGAAGACGTTTTTTCAGTTTTGATGCGGATATTTCCAAGGTATCTACTACTTTTTCAAAAAATTTATTGAAATGGTTGACTCTGTCCGTAAAATATCAGCTTGAAGTTATCGCGCCTTTTGATGCGTCAGAGGAAAAGGACAGGGATTATTTTAGAATTGGAAGTTTTATACCTTCAATTTCCATTGATCATCGGGATAATAAAATCAATCCTAGGAAAGGAACTTTTTTCGGATTATCGTACGAGATTGCAAATCCAAACTTCTATTCAATGAATAAACCGGATTTGGAAATTAATTTTATCAGACTGATTTCCAGAAATAAATTCTATGCCTCCTATAAGAATATGGTATTTGCCCTATCCATATCCGGTGGATACGAAAAAAACATGGTTAAAGAAAAATATATTTATCAAGATGATGGACGTGTTACGCGTGGATTTATTCCATCAATAAAGGTATTCAGGCTTAACGGTGTGGATGTTGTTAGAGGATTTGAGGATGCAGAAATCAATCGTGTTGATATGGAGAATGTTCCGGATATATCGGAAGTTATTGTTGATAATACCGCTTTTTTTGCCAATATTAAATTTGAACCCAGATATCTTGTTGATGATAATATCATGATGGGTGTATTTTTGGATGCAGGCAGGGTGTTCGTAAATCATTTTAAACCAGTAAAATTAAGGACTGCAACAGGTATTAGTCTGAAATTCCTTACTCCGGTTGGAACATTGGATTTTGATTATGGTGTTAAAATTCAACGAAAAACCCATGTGGGTGGTAAGCGTGAAAGTTTCGGCAGATTTCATCTTTCCATCGGTTATTTCTAGTTAATTTTCCGCAATTTTTCAAAGAAAAAGTAATACGGATGCTTGACGGAGGGCCCCAAGTGCCTATATAAGATATTGGCTATTCACGTGTAAGCTATGGATGGGTAAATAAAAATTATTTCTAAAGTAGGTAGAGTATGTATACGCAAAAATCGTTTGTTTTGAAACCAGCAGAGGTTCAGAAAAAATGGTATCTTATCGATGCGAAAGATCAAGTAGTTGGCAGACTTGCAACATCAATTGCCAGCATTCTTAGGGGAAAAATAAATCCACAATACACTCCCAACACTGATTCAGGAGACTTTGTTGTTGTTGTCAACGCAAACAAGGTAAGTTTTACCGGAGATAAATGGGATAAAAAAATCTATCATTGGCATACAGGTCATATTGGTGGTTTGAAGCAACGAACAGCAAGAGAACAACTTAAAAAACATCCGGAAAAGATTTTAATGGATGCTGTAAAAGGCATGCTTCCAAAAAATTCTCTCGGTAGAAAACAACTTAAGAAACTAAAGGTTTTTATTGGGCAGGATCATTCTCATCAGGCTCAAAACCCCGAAGTTTACGAGATAAGGTAATTGAATATTAAAGGAAGAAAATATGGCGATTAAAGGAAAAACTTGGGACGTACATGCAATTGGAAGAAGAAAAAGCTCTGTAGCTAGAGTTTATCTTGTAGAGGGATCTGGAAAGATAACCGTTAACAAAAGAACCTTGAAGGATTATTTTACCCAAGGAACTTGTCAGTATGTGGTTAACCAACCCCTTAATCTTCTAAAAGTGGCTGGAAAATATGATATTCTTATCAACGTAAATGGTGGTGGAACGACGGGGCAAGCCGGTGCTGTAAGACTTGGTGTTGCAAGAGCACTTGTCAAGTTGGATCCAACTGTTCGGAGTGAACTCAAGAAGGCTGGATTTTTGACAAGGGATGCAAGGAAAGTGGAGAGGAAAAAGTTTGGACTTCGTGGTGCCAGAAGAGCATTCCAGTTTTCCAAGCGTTAAGAATTATTCAATTTTTTGTGTGATTATAAAAAAAAGGCCACTTAAAAGTGGCCTTTTTTTTTAGCAGTAATGTAATTCTGGTAAGTTAAGATCTGTAATCACTTATATAATAGATAAAATCAGTAAAGTATTTTTTGGAAATACCCGATAGGTATGATGTGTCATAGAAAGGGGTATTTTCATGAGATATTGGGTAGTTACATGGTTTATTTTTAGTACTTCACTACTTGTAAGGGCCATGACTTATGTTCCAATTCCACTTGAAAGCCAGCTAATTAATTCCAAAGGAGTTGTTGAGGCAGAGTATTACGGAAAGGATTACAAGCAGACAAAGGACGGAGATGTTCTGACCGTGCTAACCTTTAAAGTGGATAAATTTGTTGGCCTGAGAAGAAATGAAATACTTAATCAGAATTATTTTCAGGTACTGGTTCCCGGTGGGGTTTGGCAGAATGAAGTTTATAGCGTACCTGGTGTTTCCAAATTTTCGAAAGGAGAAAAAGTAGTATTGATCGTGAATAAAGGGGAGCAGGGTTTTGTTCTTCATAATCAAGCGATGGGAAAGTATCAGATTATTGAAAAAGAAGGCAGGAAATATCTGAAATCCTCAGTATTTCCACAACACGCCAAGTTGGGAGAAATAGATTATAAACATTTTCAAGAAAAGGTATTAGAGGTTTTCAAGAAGGATTTTATCAGTTTTCATGACGGTAAAAAGATATATCTTGCCGACAATAATGGAAATACTTACGCCAAGGATTCAAAAAAGAGAGGTCCGGCCAGGATGGTTGCTTCAATCCACGAAGAGGAAACAGAACGTACGGGAAATAACAATTCAATAAGTATTTTTTGGCTTGCGGTGGTTTTGGCCGTTCTTGGGATCTGTTTGGCCGGTTGTAGAACGAGAAAGAAGTAATAATGAATCATATATTTTCCCTTAAATCTCTTTTTTGTGTTGTGGTTTTATTTATTTTGAATACTGGTTCGTATGCATATGTTCATATAAAAGGTTCGCTTGGAAATTCAGTTAGATGGCCAGGTACATCAATGCTGGTAATGGTGAATTCGTATTTATCAGGAAATGATCATCAAATTCTTTCCGATTCAATTGGTGTGTGGAATGGTCATTCAAGTTTGAGAATGGAAGTTTCGAGTGCAGGGGGCCCGACGACAAGCCTGTGCGGTAATGGTTTCAATGATATATATTACAGTAGTGATGCAACGTATTTTTCCGGCGGATGCGGGGTTTTGGCGATTACCACGGTTATCTATAATTCAGGTGGAGATATTAGCGAAGCGGATGTTTTATTAAATGGGACTTCTAATTGTTTTTCTTCAAATCCAACTGATGATAACTATCTTGGTAATGTGATTACTCACGAATTGGGTCATGTTGCGGGTCTTGGGCATAGTGAAGTATTTGCTTCCAGTATGTATTACAAAGCACATGTCGGTCAACGAACGACGTCATCAGATGATCAGGCAGGATTATTTTCACTGTATCCAAATGGCATAAAAGGGACAATTGCTGGAAAGATAATTGGTGGTGATAATTTGACAGGTGTTTTTGGTGCACATGTGCAAGCAGTTTCAATGTTTAGTGGAAAAGTTGAAGGGGCCGCGATATCAAATTCAGATGGTCGTTTTATAATTGAGGGCCTGCCGTTAATAAATGAGAACAAGTTTTATCTTTACGTAAGTCCTCTCAAAGTTAAATCGGCGCTGCCGGATTATTATTTTAGTAGCCGATCCAATTTTTGTTCTTCCCGGACAGCATATAGAGGTAGTTTCTTTCAAGGATGTTATTCGGATGAGGAGGGGTATCCCACGGGAATTAAAATTTCCGAATCATCCCCACATATTGAAGTCGGAAATATTACAATCAGATGTAATATGGATATTGCACAGGATTATCTTGAAAATAAACCATCAACGTCCAATGCGGTAATGCTTGATGATTTAAATGGATATATCGGGGATGCATTTGTTGGATTTTTTACAAAGAAATATGTCTATGATGGTGATTTGATCAGCTATATAATTCTTGATGGAGAGGATAATTTTTCGATTGATTTGACTACTGTGAATTTTTCAACAATGGTAGCCGGCGATGAGGATATTTATCTCGAATATCGTCTTGTTAGCCAATCGATTTTTTCCAAGCTGCTTGTTGATATCGAAATTAATGGTATGGTGCAATCATTCAATTTTTACGATTCAGATAATATTCCGCAATTGGAATATTCGGGAAGAATATTATTGAGCAAAACAAGTCCAGGTCAAAATAGTTTTGATTTCACCATTAGTCCAAAAAACAGATGGGGAAAATGTTCAGATACCCTGATTCTTCCCAACGACGTGATGTGTCCTGTAAATGAACTTTATGAAGATTCACTTTATAAAATGGATGAAGGTTTTTACGATAACCTGTTTTTTTATTTTCTAATTTTTAATGTATCAAAAAAGAAATCAACAGATCCAGATATTTCCGAAAAATATACCATTATTTCAAGTAAGAACCATACTCCGTTAAAGGATAATACACTATGTCCTGATGCTTCGGAAACATACTCTGTTATGGCCCATGTGCCAGGCAAGGCACTTAATTCTTCTGCAATAAGACGCAATGATGATGATGTTTTATCTTGTGCTACATTGGGTGGTGATGATGAAAACGGTCCTGGACAGTTTCTGTTTGTTTTTACATTTGGATTGTTGTTGACAATTGTATTTGGATCGAGAATGCAAAGTGCGCTTATACCAATGACGTTTGAAATTTCACGCGGTCAGCCTTCGGCTGACTAAGTGAAAGCTCTAATGCACCTTAAAAAGCGTTGTATGCCCCAGTGCTTCACTTTTCAAGTGAAGCGCGATTGGTATAGTCAAAAAATCGAAAATTATTGATATTGAAATATTACGGGACATGGCAAAAAATGGTTGGTTTAATGGACCTATGGTATCATAATGTAAATGTAATATTAATTTGAGCTATGGAATTATGGGTATGAGCGGATTTAAATGGGTTTTTGTATTAAGTATTTTGACCATTGTTATAAATCAGTCTTTCGCACAAAATCTTTTTTCCGAGAGACTTCGTCGCATTCATTGCGCAAAAAAATCTATTTTTTTGGAAAAAGGCATTTTTCACAATGGTGGCACAAAGAGGTTGTCGAAATTGAAGGCAATACGACATTCTTTTTCCAGACAAACCGGCCACGAGAGAATTGTTTTTGATTTTACGACATCGGAAATTCCAAGAATATATGGTCATCTCTCTTCCGTTAATAAAAAGCTCCATGTGGATTTTTTTGATACGGAGTTATTTGGCAATATTAGTTCATTTGGTAGCAGCAAATATGTCGATGATGTAAAATTTTTTCCGCTAAGTGAAGAGATGCTGTCAGTTGAGCTTAATTTCAAGGAAAAGGTGACTTTTGATATTTTTTGTCTAAAATCTCCCGGACGTTTAGTTATCGATATCAAACAATAAAATCAAGCAATCAGGAGAAAGAATTGGAAGATGGAAATAGCTATCAGGTTCAGATAAAAGCAGAGAATGAGAAACAAAAAAACTTTCCAGATGAAGTTGTTATTATATCAATAATGAATAGTCCGATTTTTCCTGGAATGATTGTTCCTATAATTTTAACAGAAGATAAATTCACTCCAGAACTTGAAAATTTTATTCAAAAATCAGGTTTTGTTGCTCTCAATTTGGTCAAATACAGGGAACAAAACAATCAAACAGAAGAATATGATGAAGAGAATGATGGTGACTATGTATTGGTGAAGGCAAGCGATATATACAGAGTTGGAGTTCTCTGCAAGGTTGTGAAGAAAATAAAACTGTCTGATGGGTCGGTAAATTTACTTGTACATGGAATAAAACGCTATCGTGCGAGTAAAATTCTTACCGAGGAACCACTACTGGTGACAAATATTGAAGTATTTGATGATATTATTGAAACTGACGAGGAACTGGATGCCTACACAAGGTCAGTAATCAATCAGGTAAAAAAACTCAGTGAAATAAATCCATATTTTAATGAAGAGATGAAATTGGCCATGCTTAATTCACCGTCTCCAGGCGTATTGGCGGATTTAGTTGCGTTTGCCATTTCCTTGGATATTCCCGAGGCACAGGATTTTTTGGAAACTCTGGCCGTTAAAAAGCGCTTTGCCAAGCTTCTTGTTTACTTGAAAAGAGAAAAGGATGTTGCCGATATTCAGAAAAAAATATCTGATGAGGTAAATGACAAGGTTAATAAATACCAAAGAGAATACTTTCTCAGAGAACAATTGAAAGTTATTCGTTCTGAACTTGGAATGGATGATGATGACAAATCACGGGATATGAAAAGGATTTCGGAGGCAGTGGACAAGATCAATCTTCCGGAAGTTGTAAAAAAGGCTGCAGAAGAGGAACTGGAACGTCTGGAGGTTATTCCTGACAGTAGCCCCGAATTCAACGTTGCAAGAAGTTATTTGAATTGGATTGTAGATTTACCATGGGATAAATCAACAGACGAAAAGATTGATATTAACAAGGCAAAGAAAATTTTGGAAGACGACCACTACGGCCTTGAGAAACCAAAAGAAAGAATTTTGGAATTTCTTGCTGTAAGGAAGCTAAAACCGCAGTATGACGGTACTATTTTGTGTTTTTCAGGCCCTCCTGGAACGGGAAAAACCTCTCTTGGGAAAAGTATTGCCCACGCTTTGGGTAGGAAATTTTATAGATTTAGTTTGGGTGGAATGCGTGATGAGGCTGAGATAAAAGGACACAGGAGAACATATATAGGCGCAATGCCTGGACGAATTCTTCAGGCCTTAAAAAGAGTTGAAGTGAATAATCCGGTGATAATGCTTGATGAAATAGACAAGCTGGGAAAATCCTTTCAAGGAGATCCTGCTTCTGCTCTTCTGGAGGTATTGGACCCTGAACAGAATACCCAGTTTATTGATAATTATCTTGATGTTCCATTTGATTTATCCAAGGTTTTATTTATCGCAACAGGAAACTTTATTGCAGATATACCAACACCATTACATGATCGTATGGAGACAATTGAATTATCCGGATATTCATTGGAAGAGAAAGTGGTTATTGCACAAAAATGGGTTATTCCAAAACAGTTGAAAAAACATGGTTTGACAAGAAAAGATTTTTCTTTAAACGTTTCTGCAATAAAAAAGCTGATTTTCGATTATGCCCGTGAACCTGGTGTGAGGGTTATGGAGCAAAATATCGCAAAACTTTGTCGGCGTGCAGCTCTTGAGAAGGTTCGTAAGAGGAGGAGGGGTAAATTTTGTCCAAAACCTGTGGATTTGGATAAATATTTGGGGCCAACCATATTTCAATCGGAATTGAGAGCGAAGAATAACCAGCCCGGTGTCGTAACCGGCCTTGCTTGGACCGCTTACGGTGGAGAAATATTGTTTATTGAAACATTACCGCTTGCAGGAAAAGGTTTTAAGCTCACAGGACAACTCGGTGATGTAATGAATGAATCAGCGACGCTTGCCTATAGTTTTGTGAGAAAAATTCTTCAAGTTGAGATGAAGTCTAAAAATGTAGAAATTAAAAAGAAGAAAAAAACAATAAAGAAGATAGTTGATAACAAGGAAGAGAAACAAGAACCTTCTGAGGACTACCTTGCTGGTCACGAGATCCATCTTCATTTACCTTCAGGTGCAGTACCAAAGGACGGGCCAAGTGCAGGTATAACCATGGCCATAGCATTATATAGTTTGGCTACAGGGAAAAAGGTTAGATCATCGTTGGCGATGACAGGAGAATTGTCTCTCACTGGAAGGGTGATGCCTGTAGGTGGGATCAAGGAAAAGGTTCTTGCTGCCAAAAGAGCCGGAATCAAGGAAGTGATTCTTCCAAAGGAAAATGAAAAAGATCTAAAAGAAGTTCCAGAACGACATAGAAAGGGATTGGTATTCTATCCAGTAAAACAATTTGATGAGGTCATCAAATTGGCAATTCCACAGAAAAAATAAAAGCATAAATTAAAATTCGTCGGAATCATACTCACTTACTGGTGAGTGAGTCACTTTGCCTGCGGCAATTTCCCTGAGTGCTACAACGATGTCTTTATTTTTTGATGAGACGAGTTTTTCAGCACCTTCGCGTAACTGTTTTACTCTTTTTGTGGCAAGATGAACAAGTTCGTACCTGTTTTCAACCCTTTCAAGACAATCTTCTATGGTGATTCGTGCCATTTAAACTCCAACAAAAGTATGAAAATCAATTAATCAATAGCCAATATATATTGATAAATGCACTTATTGTCAAAATATATGCTAATTAATCTTGATTTTGTGAATACATCGCGTCAATCTCGTTCTTAAATTTTTGCAAAAGCAGTTTCTTTTTTATTTTCATTGATGGGGTCATAAGACCGCTTTCGACAGTAAATTCAATTGGAGAGATGTAAAAATTCTTAATTGTTTCGAATTTTGCAAGGGATTTATTAACCTTATCTATATTTTCTTGAATTAATGTCCTGATTTTTGGATGAGCGGCCATTTCCTCAACGGAAATATTTTCATCAAGTCCAAATTCTTTAAGTTTTTCAGCAAATGGTTCTTTTTCGATACCAACGATTCCAGTGAGATATTTTCTTTTATCTCCAACAACCATGAATTGTGCGATGAAATTTTGTAATTTTATCTTGCTTTCAATGGATTGTGGGGCAATATTTTTTCCACCAGAAGTGATTATAATGTCTTTTTTTCGATCAGTAATAATCAGGTGGCCATCATCGGTTAATTTTCCGATATCACCGGAATGGAACCAGCCATTTTTGATGGCCGAAGAAGTGGCTTCGGGGTTTTTATAATATTCGCTGAACATAGCGTCTGTTTTAATCAGGATTTCATTGTCATCGGCGAAACTAAGCTGTACGCCGCTAAGTGGAATTCCCACAGACCCAGGTTTTTGTTTTTCGACAGGATTAAGTACGCAAGGCGCGATTGTTTCGGTTAATCCATAGCCTTCAAGAATTGTCAGATGGGCATTGCGGAGAAATTTTACAATTTCTTTTTCAATTGGGGCACCACCAGAGACGAAGAAACGGATTCTGCCACCAAAGCGTTCATATATTTTTGAAAAAACAAGTTTATAGGCAATTTTACGTTTGAAAGTATCCACTAATGATGGATTGATCTCATTTTCAATTTTTTCAAAATAAACATCGGAGACTTCTTTTGCCCAGAGGAAAAGTTTTCTTTTGATGGATGGGCCATTTTCAATTTTGTGCATGATCTTTTCGTAAATTTTTTCGAAAATTCGCGGAACTGCGAGCATAAGGGTCGGTCTTACAATTCCGATATTATCTATAATCTTATCAATTGATTCGGCATATACGGCCTCAATTCCGAACGCAATATTCAGCCACGAATCACATCTTCCGAATACATGGGAAAGTGGTAGAAATACAAGTGATCTATCGGCTTCGTTAAATGCGTCTTCAAGGGTGTCTTTCATGTTTGCGATCATTGAGGCAAAAGCATGTTGTGTAATAACTGCTCCTTTTGGTTGTCCGGTTGTTCCTGAGGTGTAAATAATTGAGACGATATCAGAGCATTGTTGTGATTTGATAGTTGTGGCAAATTTACCTGTGTTATTCCGGGCAAGATTTTTTCCACGTTCAATTACATCATTATAATTGTAACAATCAATATCGTTGTTAATTTTAGCAAAACTATTTTTTGGTAGTTCCTCGATTGAAATAATGGTTTTGAGAGTTGGGATTTGATTTTGAATTTGTACAACTTTATCCAGTTGTTCCTGATTTTCAACTATTAGCATGGAGCTTTCTGAGTGATTGATAATGTATTCTATTTCGTTTGAAAGATAGCTTGGATATATTGGAACGACCGTTGCTCTTTGACAAATGGTGGCGTGGTCAACAATGTTCCATTCTTTTCTTGATCCCGAAAGAATTGTCAGTTTGGAGAAAGTTGTCAATCCCAAGGATGCGAGTCCGGTGGATAATGACTCAATTGTTTTGAAGTATTCCTTATAATTGTAGTAGTAAACATTGTTGTTCTCAATCCAGCCAATGGCATTCTTGTCAGACGATGTTTCAAGTTTTTCAAGTAAAAGATTTCCAAGTGTTCTGTCGTTTTTCATAAAAAGTCCACCTATGGTTTTTTTTGATGTTGAATTGTTTAGCTTATTTTTTAGTTCTAATAATAAACCATATAGAATCAATATGTTACTGGTTATAATCTTCCAGGTTTTTTTGCAAGAAAGTGGGCAAATAATCGAGGAGTGAGAGATGAGACGTTTTGTGGCACTAACACAATGTGTTGGTAAAAAGAATGACGCAGCACAAAGCATACTTTATGGAATTGAGTTTAATAATACGGTTATTTTTCATTTCAGAGGATTTTACAAGGGCAGAAAAATAGCAAATATTCACGTTATTTGTGATGATGAGTTGTTTGAGATTGGAGAGGATTATTTGCTGGAACTTGAATATTTGGAACTTGCGAAAGAAACTCTTGTGTGTAGACTTGTGGCCCTATACCAAATTGAATTATAATATCCTTAAGCAAAGTGAAAAGGGGCGTAATTTATGAGTGAAGAATTAAAAACGTATATTTTGGATGAAAGAAAGTTTCTTCATGAAATCAGTAATCAACTGGTGATAGCGATGGGAATGGGTGATTATGTACAAGGAGTACTTAAGGAAAATACTTCGATAGATGAAAAGTGTTCTCAAAAAATGCAAAAAACGATGCGTGCAGTTGAAAAAATAACAAACATGGTTTTGGAGCGTAGAGATAAAATCAAAAGCATGTCAACCTGATTGTAGTTAATCTGTGATGTGGATATCGACTTGGTCACCAATCATGAATCCATCAATTTCATAGAGGGGTGAATTTTTACCGTTTTCCAATTGAACCAATCTACCTATTGCCGCGTTTTCCTCTGAATGCAGGATTTGTAGTTTGCCAATATTGATTTTATAATTGAATCGTTTTTTGCTGGAGTAAGGATCAAGTCTTGAAATAGTTCTATATACATCAAGAATAGTATCCTTTTTTACTCCTTGATGGCTGCCCATGTTAATATAAAAATTTTTTTTCGGAATTTCGTTATCGAATCCCATCGGGATATCCTGAACCACACTATAAATAATGTAATTTTTTGCCCCCAGGGATTTTATTGGTAAAATCAAGATTGATAGCAAGGCCAGGATTACGATTTTGACTTTCATGTGTCCAATCCTCAACACCTTCAAATCGATGACATCCGATGTCTTTGATGGTGTTCCCAGGCAAATCTCATCCATGATCTTCACGTCTTCATTACTATTTTTATCGACTAAATCAGGAATAAATTAAAACAAGAGCTGCCTATGTGTGTTTTAGGAATTTTTTTCCCGTGGGAAAGTACATGGATTTATGTGGATAATCTGGTTATATCGCTGGTTTATCTTTCAAATTTCAAATATTTCATATTGTTGGAAATTAAATCCGAATGGCGATAATTTTTTAGATAATCATGTATAAGTATATAGTTTCTTGCATAATATTGCATAATCCATGGAAGATCTTCGTGAATCAGATCTTCCATCTTTTGCATAAGCTTTGTTTTTTCATCAGAATTTTGTACGACTTTCATCTCGGAAAATAGTTGGTCAAATTTTTTGTTTGAATAAAAAGTTGAGTTAGGTCCAGGCGGATGGTTTTTGCTGATTAAAAGTTGAAGAACATTTTCGGCATCAGGATAGTCCATATTCCATCCATCCTGCCAAAATTGGAGTGAGCCAATTTGGGATTTTTTTATAAATTCAGGAAATGTATTGTGGCTTATTAGAACACGGATATTTATTTTGGATAGTGCCTTGGATATGAAACTGGCCTGTTCTTTTGCAGTCGTATTTATTCCTCTGACATCAAAAGTGATAGGTGGCAGGTTTTTTCCGTCAGGATATCCAGCCTTTACCATGTATTCTTTTGCCTTTTGAATATCGAATTTGTATGGCAATTGATTGGATGGATTATATCCCGATATGCCAGGAAGGTAGATTGAATTTGCTTTTAACCCAATATTATTTGTGAATTTTTTTATATAATCATCCATGTCAATTGCGTGTGCGATTGCAAATCGCAAATATTTATTTTTTCCAAACAATGGATTATTCATGTTGAAAGATAGCCACCAATAAGTGAGTGTTGGAGCGGACTGTAGATGGATATTTTTTTGTTTTAAATTATCTGCAAGTTCACCCTTGGAATTAATTGCATTGTCAAAGTAATCTTTCGGAAGAAGAAGAAAGTCGAGTTTCCTCGAAAGAAATTTCTTCCATCGTAACTGTGTTTTTTGAAGTATATGAAAGTGGACTGCATCAAGGAATGGTAATTTCTGTCCGGCACTTTTTAATATGCCCATTTCAATGGATTTTCTGTCTCCCTGGCCCGGGTAGAATGATTCATGGTAGTGATGGAATTTTACAAGTTTTAGTATTTTTTTATTTTTTGTCCATCCGTGAAGTTTGAATGGACCGGTTCCGATGATGTGATTTTCAAGATTGTTATTATAGTATTTAATTATTTCGCTTGGGATCGGAGAAGTGAAGGTCATGGCAAGAGAGAAAAGCATTTGAGGATAAGGTTCTAAAAGATCAATAACCAGAGTATGGTCGTTCGGGGCATTTAACCCACTAACCGTCAAATTATGGAATTTTTCAATATTATTGCCGGCCTTTTTTCTGAATTTGTTTAATCCTTTGATTTTATTGTCAAACAACCACCATCCATTGCTTTTTACTGGAATAAATGCCAGACGTTTAATTTGAGTAATAAAATCCTGTGCCTTTACGAAACGAATCTTTCCATTGAAGGCAGGGTCATCATGATATCGGATATTCTTCCTGATTTTTATTATATAACGGGTATTGTTTTTTACTATTTTCGGTAATTCTTCTGCCAGAAGCGGTTTTATGGAGTATGGCCTTTTTAGATAATGATATTCATAAAGAGTTTCATAACATTGGTAAACAACGGTTGCAGAAACGGTGTCATACGAGAGTGCTGGATCAAATGTTGGAATTTTATTTCCCAGCGCAACATGCAGTGTATTTTCGTTATGTGATGTTTTTTTTATCTTTCTGCAGGATACGAATGAAAGAATGATTATGATGATTAAAAAAAGATTACGCATCTAAATATTTCCTTACAGTGAGGATATCAGTAGTTTTTTTATGCTTGTTATGAGTTTTTGTGTGTCACAGTTATCACATGATCCTTGTGCCATGTCGGGACGTCCCCCCCCCCTGCCATTATACGGTTTCATGGTTTTATTCAAAATATCGGGACAATTAACACTTTTTATATCTTTTCCTGTTCGTAGCAGGACGGACATTTTATCGTTTTTTTTCAGATGGATGAAAATAATACCATTTGTATATTTACTGATAAAACTGTCGGAAAGTTTTCTGAGATTGGAATTTTCCGGGGCATTAATGGCAATAAACGGATGATTTTCATTGAGCACTTCAGGATTGTCGAAAAGATTTTTGCTTTCCTTGTTTTGAATCTGATCTTTGAGCTTGTTGATTTCCTTGTTTTTGGATTTTAGTTCCTTCATTAAAGATTCAATTCTTGTCATGACTTGTTCATCTTTTGTGTTAAAAATGAGTTCAATTTCAGAAAGTAATTTCGATCTCTGATTAAGTCTTGTGATTGCAGTATCAGAAGTCAATGCTTCAATTCTTCTTACACCTGTACTCAAGGCACTTTCGGAAAGAATATTAAAATATCCGATTTCACCAGTATTTTGTACGTGTGTTCCTCCGCACAGTTCAATTGAAAAATTTTCTTGATTATTGCCCATTCTGACAACGCGTACATCATCCCCGTATTTTTCTCCAAATAGGGCCTTTGCTCCGGATTTTATGGCATTCTCGGTACTCATTACTTTTGTTGTAACATGAAGATTGTTTTTTATTTGATTATTTACAATATTGGAAACGGATTCAATCTCGTCTTTTGTCAAGGCCTTTAGATGTGTAAAATCAAAACGAAGTCTTGTTGAGCCGACAAGCGAACCAGCCTGTTTTACGTGAGGTCCCAAGACCGTGGACAGCGCCGAATGTAGAAGATGTGTTGCTGAATGATTGCATCCTGTAAGTTGTCGGTTTGTTTTATCGATAATGAGACTATATTTTTTGCCAATTTCCAGAGGTTCTGATTTTTTAGTGATGTGGACTGTGAAATTATCCATGGGCTTTTGAGTGTCACTTATTTGTGCTACTACTCGACTACTTGAATCAAGAATTTTTCCCTGGTCTCCTACTTGTCCACCTGACTCGGCATAAAACGGTGTTTGATCGAATATAAGAATTTCTCCATTTGATGTTTTTTGATGATCCAATAAAGTTGCCTGAAGTTCAATTTCATCAAAAACAAATTGGTTTTCGCCATGTTTCTCTTTCATCTCATAAAAAAATCTGTCATCTGAATCAAGTTGATTTCCTTTCCATGATTGCTTGGAAAGATTTCTTCTTTCTTCCATGCATTGGTTGAAGCCTTGAATATCGACTTTGAGATTTTGTTCACTTAAAATTGTTTCCGTAAGATCGACTGGAAATCCATATGTATCATAAAGTTTAAAGGCAGATTTTCCCGAGAGTATTCTATTTTGAACATTATTTTTAATTGCGGTTGATAAAAACCTTAGTCCAACATCAAGAGTTTCAAGGAATTTTTCCTCTTCCAGTTTTAAGAATTTTTCAGCAAGGTTCTGGTCGGAGGCATTTTGTGGATATTCCTTTCCCATGCCTTCAAAGACAATTGGTACCAAACGATAAAGGGAAATATCGGGAGCATTTAATTCCTTTAGATGACGTATTGCCCGACGGATAATTCTTCTAAGAACGTATCCCCTTCCTTCGTTTGATGGAATAACTCCGTCAGTAATAAGCATGGAGGTTGATCTGACATGGTCAGCGATAACTCTGAAATTACCGGAGAAACGCTTATCGGAATAACTTTTTCCGGTAATCTTTTCTATTTGGGAAATTATTGGGAGAAAGATGTCAGTATCATAATTCCAATATTTTTCTTGCATTACAGCAGCAATGCGTTCCAGACCTGCTCCTGTGTCTATTGATGGATGTGGAAGATTCCGGATACCTTCTTTTGTTTTTTCAAATTGCATGAATACCAGATTCCAGATTTCCACGTAGCGGGTTTCATCATCCAAAAGACATTCGTCGTTATTTGGATTTGGACTATATCCAGAAGTAGCGTATTTTTCTCCGTGATCATAAAAAATTTCACTGCATGGGCCGCATGGGCCGAATTCTCCCATTTCCCAGAAATTGTCCTTATCCCCCTTGCGAAAGATTCTATCGTCCCTAACCGAAGCAATTTTTTTCCAAAGATTGTATGCTTCATCATCTGTATGATGAACAGTGATAAATAGTTTGTTTTTTGGAATCTTAAGATCAGAGGTTAAAAATTCCCATGCAAATTTTATAGCACTTTCCTTGAAGTAATCTCCAAATGAAAAGTTTCCCAACATTTCAAAAAAAGTATGATGCCTCGCATTGAACCCAACGTTATCCAGATCGTTATGTTTTCCACCGGCCCTGACACATTTTTGAATTGTAACTGCACGTTTGTTTTTTGGAATTATTTTGCCGGTGAAGTAATCTTTAAATTGATTCATTCCAGCATTGGCAAAGAGTAAAGTAGGATCGTTATATGGGATGAGCGAGGATGATGCCTGTTTCAAATGACCATTATTAACAAAATATTTGGTAAAATGTTTTCTGATTTCATGAACTTCCATACAAGATCCTTTTCATTGTAAAAGTAACATAAATACCGTGGAAATAAAATTAAATGTGATTTAAATGTTGGTTAACGATTTGGAGTGAGTTAGCCGGATTGTGACCCTTGCAACCAAGATATGACAGTAATTTCTGCTTACACTTTTTCTTGAAATCCACTGTCTTGTTGTCAGATGTCAACGTACGTGATTTTTTTTCAATCAGGTTCATGATCTGTTGTTCTTCTGTTAGTCCATGTTCCTTGTATATGCTATCTATGAGTTCAATTGAGATATTAACGTACTCCTGTTTCAATTTTTGTTGAATGTATCTCATTGAGTAATTTTTATTCATGAATCCTTTTATTCGAAGTTGGGCGTAATTATTTTCGTTCAAGTATCCCTTTTCTTTTGCTTTTGTAATGGCATTTTCGATTTCAACTTCAGAGAAACCGCTTGTCTTTAGTTTCTTCGTCAGTTTGTATTCTGAATAGTCTTGTCGTGATAACAAGCGTATTGAGTATAAATAAGCCTTTGAATTTTTTTCTTTTAGTATTGGATTCATTTGGTAAATTCAGTTTATAAACACAGAAAGCAGGTTTTTACCTGCCTTCTGTGTCGATTTACTACTGAAGATTCTTACTTTTGTTTTTTGTGGATGGACTCTTTGTTTCCACGATTTCTCCGGTTTTCATATCGATCTTTTCTTGTTTTTTATCCAGTCCGTGTTTTGCAAATATTTCTTTTTTTATTTTATTCATAATATCTGGATTTTCCGAGAGAAATTTTTTGGAATTTTCCCTGCCTTGTGCAATTTTGTTATTATTGTAAGAAAACCAGGAGCCTGCTTGTGCAATGATTTTTTCTTTAACGGCCAGATCAAGAATATCTCCGGTTTTTGAAATCCCAAGGCCATACATAATATCAAATTCAACATGTTTAAATGGGGGAGCAATTTTGTTTTTGACAATTTTAACCTTGGTTCTGTTACCGATGAATTCGTCCCCATCCTTGATTGTGCCGATTTTTCGAATATCCATTCTTACCGAAGAGTAGAATTTTAGAGCATTACCGCCAGTGGTTGTTTCGGGGTTGCCAAACATTACTCCAATTTTCATCCTTAGCTGGTTAATAAAAATGACAGTGGTATTTGAGCGGGAAATAGAGCCAGTAAGTTTTCTTAATGCCTGGGACATAAGTCTCGCTTGAAGTCCCATATGGGAGTCGCCCATGTCGCCTTCCAGTTCAGCCTTTGGCGTAAGTGCTGCAACCGAGTCAATAATGAGAAGACTAACAGCTCCTGAGCGGACCAGCATGTCGCAGATTTCCAATGCCTGTTCCCCGCAATCTGGTTGCGAGATAAGAAGATTTGGAACATCAATTCCCAGTTTTGCTGCATAGGTTGTGTCAAGCGCGTGTTCAGCATCAATAAAAGCAACAGTGCCACCGGCTTTTTGGCATTCCGCTGCGATATGAAGTGTAAGAGTGGTTTTTCCGGAAGATTCCGGGCCATATATTTCAATAATGCGTCCCTGTGGTATTCCGCCGACACCAAGGGCAATGTCCAAACTGAGACAACCTGTGGAGATGGTCTGAACCTTTATTTTGGACTCATTATCTCCAAGTTTCATAATGGCGCCTTTGCCAAATTGCTTTTCAATAGAGGCCAGTGCCAGATCAAGGGCCTTGGTCTTTGCTTGTGAGTCCAAGTTTGGTGTTAAATTCATGTTTTTCTCCAGCGGTTAGTGGTGATTTTATTGTTATTAATTACCATTCTTTTTCAAAAACGGGCACTCAAAACTTATGCAAAAAAGTCGGTCTTTATCTATTTCAACAAGTTGGAATTATTTACTTTAATTTTACCAACCATCGAAATTTGAGGGATACCGATTAATTATTTACAGGGTATGCGTAAAATATGCGCAAGTCAAGCGTAAAATATGCGTAAAACGTTTGACCAGCAAAAGTGCCAATTGATAATAATTAGTGTGGCAAATGCGGCGTAACTCCCGGCAATAACATCATCCAGAATAATGCCAATACCATGTTTGATTTTTTTATCAGCGTAGGAAGCCGGCCATGGCTTGAAAATATCCATTATGCGGAAAAGGATGAATAGTATGCTCAGATTTATTATGTCGTTTCTTCCAGCTATTAGCCAAGCCATGAGCATCCCTATAACCTCGTCCATAACGATCCATGATGGGTCCTTTATTTTATATTTCAGTTCAATAGAGTGAGCGAGGTGGCATGAAACAATAGTTAACGATATGCAGAAAACAGATAATATAATTATTGATAATTGGGTTCTTTTCAGTAAATAGAGTATGATAATTGTAATTATTGATGCACAAGTTCCAGGTGCCAGGGGCGAAAATCCGGTTCCAAAAAAAGACATGAAGAATATATCCGGTTTTTTAATTGTGATTTTTTTTTTGTTTTCCATAATTTTCGCAAAGCAAATGCTTTTCATCTCATTTTAGTGTATTGGATTTCTTATGCAAAGACCTGAATATCTTTCGAAGTATTATTTTGATTGGGAATTATTTGATGTCGCTGTCGGAGGCAAATCTGCGTTGGACAGTAAATTTTTTGTAGGGCCAATGTCTGACAAGGATCAGGTTCAGAAGTTTCTTGTTGGTTATGGACTTAATCCAACTGATATGGTCACAAAATCCGAATTATTTGGAATTTTTCAGGAATCTCTTCAATTTATCAGGCGTTATTTTCTTAAAGAAGGCAATCCTGATGGATTGGATTTTAAAATTCCAAATTCGTTATATATGATTACAGAGATTAGCGATCTGTTTTTGATGGCGACAGGTCAGTCTGTAAAGAATCATGTTGACAGACTTTGGGCGGAAATTGTTCTGAAGATTATGCATGTGATTCTTCATGTGGATAAGGATCTTAGAACAAATTATTTTTCGATTATTCAAACACAGATATTTGACAGGTTTTATAAATATGTTTTCAGAGACCAGGAAAATAGACTTTTTCTTGGAATAAAAGGATCCGATGATAAAATACAATTGCTTGATTTTCAGACAAAGGCAAAGAAATCAAGGGATAGTGTTATCATCAAGCTTTTGACGAAAAATGAGAATGTGGCAGAGGAACTTTTTGACAGGGTTGGAGTTCGATTTGTTACGAATTCCTCATTCGATGCGCTCAGAGTGATTCGTTTTCTTATACGGAATAATATAGTGATACCACATAACATAAAGCCGAGTCGTTCAGTAAATTCGTTAATTGATGTAACGAAGTTTCGTAAAAAATACTGGAATCTTCTTAAAGTGGCGATTAGAAATAATTTGTCCGAGGAAAGATTTCTGCAGGCACTGGACAGGGAATCGTCGGATTGTTTTCCAGAGGAGGAAGTTGTTTTAGAAAGGAACATGGAGAGGTCGAAGCTGTACCGTGCGATTCAGTTTACAGCTCTTCAGTTGATTATCTACAAGGATCCATTTCTTCAGGAATTTAATACAATCAAGCAGTATGCAAGGGATCTTGATAAAAAAAACAAGCTTGCAAAAAAAGTACTCTCTCTGGATACATCGCTTCTTGCGCGTGATATCCGGTTTTTTTATCCATTCGAAGTTCAGATAATGGATAAGGAAAGTCATAATATCAATACGAAGGGGGAAGCCTCCCACGAAGATTACAAAAAAGCAAAGGTGAACGCGGCCATAAAAAGGGTTTTTTGGGCATTGATAAAAAATCTGAACGAAAATAATAATTAAAAATTCTTTTCTATAAATTTCAAAATTCTTTTGTTGATTGGCACGGGATAATCAAGATGGGGCATGTGACTTCCATTTTTGATGATATATATTTCCGAGTTTGGCAGCAGCTTGTGTAATTTTCGCTGCAAGTGTGGTGGGATAATCTTGTCATTATTGCCCCCAACGACCAGTGATGGTTTTTTTATTTTTTTTAGGGATTTGCCAATGTCGTGGAGATTCATTTCCTTAAAAAGCTGGAAGAAGACCTGTGGAGGTAGCTTGCTTATATTTTTTAGATAGTGAATTATGACTTCTTCGGGAATTCTATGTTTGTTAAATCCACTTTGATGGATTGTTTTTATGATCAATGGATTGATAAAACATGTTTTCCAGATTGTATTAAACAGTTTTGGTGCTTTGTCTCTTAACCATTCGATATATGGAAAAACAAAACGGATGATGTTGGTGTCAAACATGATATCTTGCGGGGATCTTATTGTTCCCGATAAAAGGATTAAACCTTTTGTCTTTCGCGGGAATTTACTGGCGAATTCCAGCGAAACATTTACTCCCATACTGTGGCCGAATAATATAATTTTACTTCCTCCGACATGTATAACCAGTTCATTGATATCATTTGCAATATTCTCAAAAGTCAGATGTGATATTTTGGTACAGCAGGTTGATTCATGATGACAGCGATAATCATGCAATAATAATTGAAAACCTTTCTTGTCAAAAAAATTGTATTGCTCTTTCCAGTGTGAGTTGTTGCAAACCAGACCATAATTAAATACAAAAACCGGCTCGGTTTTTCTTATTTTTGTGAAATTTGTTGAATAGGCGATTTTGATCCCATCACTGGTGCAAAAATATTGTTTTTTTCTCTTGGCGAAGTTGTTATTTTTTGTCATTTTTTTCTTTTTTCAAATATTGAAGCAGTAGTAATTCCTGCTTCAGAAAATTTAATATTTTTTCCATGTGAGAATCCTTTTTAATTTTTTCAGTATACAGGGTTTTAAGTGTTTCTGTTCGGGATATGTTTTTTTCGGGTGTATGTGAAAGTATTTTAAAAAATGTGTCACCAATTTTGATTGTATCCCCGACCTTGTGTAATTTTCGGCCGGATATTTTTTTCCCGTTGGACAGGTAAAAAATTCCATCAATATTATTATAACAGATGACGCCGTTTTCTTTCACTTCCATCGTGAAATATGCAGGATTAATTTTGGGATCACAGATAATGATGTCGTCATTTTGAGATGTGCCGATAATTAATCTTGGATTGCCATAAGAGACAGTGCCAAGAATTTCGGGATCAGGTGAATTGATAAATTCCAGTTGAAGCACAAATATTCTCCTTGGAATTTATTTTAACTGGAATCCGGCTTTTTTGCTAGATGGTTCTGATGACCTGCAGATCATTTGAATATTGCTTTATGAGTTCCGTTACCGATGGATGTTTGTGTTCCATTAAATATTCAACGTCTTGTTTGGCCTCCATAAGTTCGGTTCCGTGGGTGATTATGCTGGCCAGACGATATAGTTTGACCAAACCTGACTGATCAGTACCAAACATATCCCCCTCTCCACGAATTTTGAGATCTTCTTCGGAGATTCGAAAACCATCATTGCTTTTTTCAAGTATTTTTTGTCGATGAAGGCTGTTTTCACTGATTCTTTTGTCGTTTATAAGAAAACAGAATCCAGGTTTGCCACCACGACCGACCCTGCCTCGAAGCTGGTGCAATGAACTGAGACCGAATCTTTCAGGGTTGATTATTGCCATTACTGTTGCTGTACGAACATCAATACCAACCTCGATAACGCTTGTTGAAATAAGGATATCAATATTGTGCTTTTGAAACTCTCTGAATATTTTCTCTTTTGTCTCTGATTTCATTTGTCCATGAAGTGAATTAATACGGTATTTGGGGAAAATCTGTATAAATTTTGCATGAACTTTCTCCAAGTGCATCATGGAGAGGTTTTCACTTTCATGGATTGCCGGAACAACTATGTATACCTGCTCCTTCATTGAAAGCCTGGTATTGATAAAAGTAAGAAACATTTCAAAGTTATCTGGAGTGATAATTTTTGTCTTTATACTTTTTCTGCATGATGGAAGCGTTTTTATGGTTGAAATATCCAGATCGCCGTATTGTGTCAGTCGCAGTGATCTTGGTATTGGAGTTGCGGTCATGATGAGACAGTGACCATTTTTGTTTTTATCCAATAGCTTCAGTCTTTGATCAACGCCAAATTTATGTTGTTCGTCAATAATGGCAAGGCCCAGATCCTTGAACTGTATGGTATCCTGTATAAGGGAATGAGTTCCAATTATTAATTGGATATTACCTTTCTTCAAATTATCAAGAATTGGTTTTTTTTGGGATTGTGGGGTGTTTCCGAGGAGGATTTCAATTCGGTATCCGGTATTTTCAAAAAGTTTCCTGGTTGATAAATAATGCTGAAGTGCAAGTGTTTCGGTGGGACACATAAAGGCGACCTGAGTTCTGTTTTCAATTGCGATGAGTGAGCTTGCAAGTGCAACGGCAGTTTTTCCACAACCTACATCTCCTTGCAGGAGTCTCATCATTGGATGGCCTGATTTCATGTCAGAGCGTATTTCTTCAAGAACTGTATTCTGATCATCGGTGAATTTAAACGGGAACAGATCGACGATATTATTGAATTTATTGCGTGATACTGAAATCTTTTTTGATTCAGGTCTTTTGATTAGTGCTCTTCTGCAATGGATTTTTATTTGTTCACGAAAAAATTCTTCATAGACTAAACGTGCCTTTGCTTTTTGGACAAGTTCCATTGTTTGGATTTTTTTTCCATGCAAGATTTGGAAGGCCATTCCAAGCGAAAGAAAATTTCTTTTTTCCAATATTTCAAGCGGAAGATTCTCGGAAATATTGTTCCATAGCAAATCTGGAATCCTGTCGATAATTTTTTTAAAATTTGCATTGTTTACGGAATTGATGGTTGGATATTTTATGAGAAGTTCCTTCTCCTTTGAATCTGTAAGGGACGGATAGGTTTCAAGTTCCCTGTATTCAGGGTTAATGATTTGTTTTTGTCCCTTATAGGCTCCTACTGTTCCGCAAAATTCCAATAAATCGAGTGATTGAAGTTTGTTTTTAACTGATGGATAAGTGTTAAACCATTTTAGTATTATGACTTCATCTGAAAAACGATCTTGAATGTGCAGTGTAATATTTTGAAGAACCGTTCCCCCCTTGCCCTTTGCCCAATAATTCGGCCTTACCTTGAGCGATGCGATTTTTCCGTGTCCCTTGAATAAGTGATTTTCCTGCATATTTTTATATGGCATTGGGGTTGGAACTTCCTGTACATGAAGAGGAAGAATCCAGAGCAGGTCTTCAATCTTGTTGATACCTGCCTCAATTAATTTGTGATAGCTCTTGGGAAGTCGGGCCCCGAATAAAAATTCAAGATGAGAGTTCCAATTTGGGGCATTTGTCATTTGATCTAATCTTTGAATAAGGAATTTGCTGCGGATAATTTGATATCACTGTCATCTTCCTTGTTTGATTTATTTTCGTTAAATACAAAATATTCGCAAAAATTGGATTTTTCCTTGTCCAGAATCCGTTCTGCAACCGGCTCGTGACACTCATTATAAGCCGAAGGATCATAATGAAGACACATTCTACAGCAACGCAAATATGTTTCACATTTTGGACATTCATCTCCTCTCATAATTTTTGTTGACTGTTCAATATCAAGAATATGGCGGCATTTATAGCAACGAATTTTTTTGGTATTAATATCAGACATTCAGAAACTCCTTGCGATATTGATAATAATGGCCGGTGACATTTTTCCCTGGGTGTTAAAAAATTTCTTTTTGCTGTCGTGCCATGGATTAAAATAGATTCGAGGTAGATTTCTCTTGTTATATTCCTTGATTGCCTCGTGGAGGTTTTGTTCATTGTTGTAGGCAATTGTCCTTGCAACCAAAAAATTTATTGTTAGCATGGTGAGTCCCCCGATTATGAGGGCCCTTCTGTTATTACTTTCCTTGTTAACTAAAAATCCCGAGAGGGTCATAATTGTTCCAGCAGTGCCTAAAACGACATTGGGCCACTGAATTTTTGTTCTTTTTTGATATTTGTCCAGATAGCTTTTCGCGATGGCGTCTTTTTCAATATAGTAACGAAGTCCCTCCCCCTTTTGCGTGGAATTGGTATCGACAAGTATTTCCTGATAATTGATTATCGCTGTGCGACTACAGGTTTCGGTTGCATGTCCGGCAAGGGTGGACATGAAAAATATTAGAAGACTGTGAGTAATACAAAACACACATCGCATAAACACAAATTATTCGTTTTTTTGCGAGCAAGCAAGTGTTAAGATAAACAAAATATCGTCTTTAATTGGATGGGGATTGGCCATGGATATCATTAAGACCAGTATTGTTTTTACAAAAACCATTAAAAATATGGCCAGACTCAAGGAAATTATCTCTATTTTTGCCAAAAATGGCTTTGATGAGTTCTTTTCAGGTAAGATTACCTCCAATATACCAAATTTTGTCCTGCCATCCTCCAAAGTGAAAATAAAGGAGGAGCTTGCAAATCGCCAGAAAAGGGATTGGCCACAGATTATCGGATATCGTCTTAGAAGGTGTTTCGAGGAGTTGGGGCCTTCCTTTATCAAGTTTGGTCAACTTCTTGGTACAAGAGAGGACATTTTTGACCCCAGTTTTATTCACGAAATGAAAATTTTGCGTGATCAGGCGGGGGGAATGTCCTTTGATGTTGCCAAAAGGACCATTGAAGAATCTCTTGGCAGAAAAATTGAGGATATTTTTCTGGAAATCAATCACAAACCTGTTGGAAAGGCGTCTATTGGCGTTGTTTTTGAGGGAAAGCTCAAAAATGGCAGTGAAGTGGTGATAAAGGTGCGGCGTCCGGATATTATCAGGATTATTGAGACTGATTTCAATATTCTTGGTTTTTTGATCGGCCGGGTGGAACGGTTCAGTGATGAAGTGAAATCACTTGGGATCTCAAGGATTGTTGATGATTTTGAAGCGAGTTTGCATAACGAATTAAATTTTAATATTGAGGCGTTAAATTGTGTGCGTTTTGATAAAAATATTAAAAGGTATGATGCAGACAACCTCTTCCATGTTCCCAGGGTGTATAAGGAATATACGACAGAGGATATTTTGGTTTTGGAGCAATTAAGGGGCATTCCCTTTTCCAACAAAAATAAAATTCATGAAATCAGGGATGATGTAAGCGGTAAAATAGAAAAGGCCATTGAGATATTTTCCAAAACATACTTGAATGATGGTTTTTTTCATGCGGACTTACATGGCGGAAACCTGTTTTGGCTTCCAAATGGGCAAATTGGAGTTATTGATTTTGGCTTGATGGGGAATTTGAGTGGAAAAGGCAGAAGAAGTTTTGTTGCAATTATTTATGCTTTATTGACCCATAATTATGAAAACCTTGTTTATGAATTTCTTGATGTTGCAGAATACGATGTTATCCCCGACGTGAACAGCTTGATTCATGATGTGAGACAGGCATTATTGCCATATGTTGGTTTAACATTTTCAGATATTAATTCTTCGCAACTTCTTAATATAGTTGTAAAGACCATGACCAGACATAATCTCTTTGTTCCGAGGGAATGGATTATTATTTTTCGTTCTTTGATTACTCTTGATGGTGTGGGTAAATCTCTTGATCTGGATTGTGATTTTTTCAGTATTCTGGAAAAAAATATCCACGAAATTATTGCCTCTTCATTTAACAAGGATGAACTTATTGAGGAGGGAATTTGGGCGATGAGGGATGTCATGTCTTCAGCAAGACTTATTCCCCGTCATCTAAAATGGTTTTTAAAAGAATGGTCAAAAAATAAATTTGCCATGGAGATTAAAACTGTTGGCCATAAGAGGGAATTTAACAACCTTTTTGCTTCCATGTTATTTCTGTCATTTTCCTTTTTGACGGGTGTTTTTGTTTTTGCCGGAGTTTTGTCCATGGATAAGGGTGATTTGATGCTTTTTAACGGTATTTCACTTATAAGCGGGATATTTTGGGTTATTGCTTCTTTATGGCTTGCTACCGGGTTTGTGGTACTGAAAAGGGTTGGAGGGGTCTGATTACCAGACACTAAACACTGTCCAAACCAGAAAAGAACAAAGGCGGTCCATAATTAAATCCTTCAAAGAATGGTTCCGGTCCGAATAGTTTCTTTAAAAACTCCTCCATGGTATCAATCAATGGTTCACCAAGGTGGTTGTATGATACGATGTTTCCATCATACTTATTGATCAGGATATCGTTTTTTGACCAAGCTGCAACCATGTTTTTAAATAATGAAGTATTTCCAGGCCTGAAAAGAGCGAGATAGAGAAGATATCCATTATCCGGTTTCCATGTATTTTTCTGAGGAAGCCACATTTTATATTTGGCCAGTTTTTCAAAATATTGATTTCTGACCTCGGGGTAAAATCCAGTTTCGTGAATGATGCCTTGAAGATCAAATCCTTTTCCAACACAAAAGTATCCGTCAAAATTCCCGTTTTTGTTGTAGCAGAGATATAAATCAGTGGAATTGATATTTTTTATGTTTTCCCAGTCAATATTACTTCGCATGATTGTAGTATATTCACGACTGGTATCCAATTCGTAGATATCACGGATTAGTTTGAAGTTTTTGTAATCAAGTTTTGAAAACTTTGTTTTTTTAAAATTAATGTTCAATTGTGATTCGTTAAAAGGCAATTTGCCTGTTTCCAACTGTCCTCCGGCTTCATGAAATCCGAATTTTGCGTAAAGCTTGTCAAGATTACTCCAGAGGATAAAAAGTGATACCTTGTTTTCATAATGATGAAGAACATTTTCAAAAAGCGATTTGAAGTGTCCCTGGCCCTGGTAGTCCGGATGTGTGGCCATTCCTCCCATGAGAGCTGATTGAATTTGAAAATCACTATTTCCAATAAGACGCAGATTCACGCCTGCGTGTGAGACGACCTTTTGTTCCTTTGAATCATAAACGATAAAACATTGATTCATATTTTTCTTGTTCATCAAATGAAGGAAGTCGACTTCATAGCTATATGGTTGCTGATATCCAAAGCACTCCTCTATGAGCTCGATTGTTTCATCCCTGAGTTCAGGACGTTTTTTTAAGGTTGTATGAATATATCTGGCCTTGGTTTTCACGTAATGTCATTTCCTTGTTGGGAGAATATGTTTTTACAACGATTACTATAAAAAAATTATACATTTTTTTAATGGACTGATTTTCTCAAGATGTGTGAATGGCAATATATGCCTGGTGGTAATTAATATAAACATCCATAAAAACAAATGGTTGCGTTTTTAAACATGGATATTTTCAGTGACTAAAAAATCAACACTTTTAACTTAAGTTCTAAAGAAATATTGCGATGAGTATTTCAGAAGGAAGTTTGTGGTCTTCTATTACTGCAAATCTTCTCTGGCAGAAAGGACTTTTGTCAGAACCCAATATCAAGGAGGATAGTATGGGACTTCGGATTAATACCAACGTAGCGTCCATTAATGCGCAGAGGAATTTGCGAAAGACGCGTCTGTCTATGGACAGGACTTTAGAAAAATTGTCTTCAGGACGAAGGATCAATCGTGCCGGCGATGATGCTGCAGGATTGGCAATCTCTGAAAATCTCAAAGCACAAATCAGAGGTCTCGGACAGGCTGAAAGAAATGCCCAGGATGGTATTTCTCTTGTTCAGATTGCTGAAGGTGGTCTTGAAGAGATTTCCAACATTCTCATCAGGTTGAGAGAGCTTGCTGTTCAAGCCGCTTCAGACACTATTGGTTCGACCGAAAGAAAGTTTTTGAATGTTGAATTTGAACAGTTGACTTCGGAGATTGACAGAATTGCGAATTCGACCGAGTTCAACAGAGTTCAGCTCTTAAATGGAACTGGAGCTGTTTTTGACATTCAGATTGGAACCAGAAACGATCCCATTAGTGACCGTTTGACCTTTGATGCTTCAAGCGCTGACGTCAATACTGCTGCTCTTGGACTCAATCTTGCCAGTGTTGCTGATAAGATTTCGGCACAAAATTCACTGTCTTCGATTGACCAGTCAATTATTTCTGTTTCAGGAATAAGGGCAGATTTTGGTGCAATGCAGAACCGCTTACAGTCAACTATTAATAACATTGCTGTAAGTATTGAGAACCTTTCAGCTGCAAATTCCAGGGTGAGAGACACCGATGTTGCTGCTGCAACCGCTGAGCTTACCAAGAATAGTATTTTGGTAGAGGCCGGTACGGCAGTTTTATCGCAGGCGAATTCTTACACCAAGAATGCACTCCAGTTGATAAGGTCTGCTGCCCAGATTTAAGAAATGTGGTTGATTTTGAATCAAACTGACGTGTTGATGAACATTGGAGGGATAAATGTTTGATAATAGCAGTGGATGATAGTTTTTCATGGTTTGTGAACTGCAACATAAGCTGTGAAATACGTGGATATGCTACAACGAAAACAGATTATCTACAGAACTGAAAAAACTGTGGATTTAGGTAACTACTAATAATAGCTCTGTTGAACATGAAGTTCAATACGCAGAGAACAGGAGGTTTGATCATGCGTAAAGGAGATTAAATATGGGTCTTAGAATTAATACAAATGTACCGTCACTGTCGGCGCAGAGATCATTATCAGCTACGACAAGACGAATGAATAGTAATTTACGTCAATTGTCTTCCGGTCAACGGATAACCAAGGCGGGAGACGATGCAGCTGGGCTTGCGATAAGTGAAAATTTAAAAGCAAGCATACGGGGATTAAGACAGGCCAAGAGAAATGCAGGGGATGCTATTTCACTTGTCCAAACAGCAGAAGGTGGTTTGAATGAGATTTCCAGTATTATTATCAGGCTACGCGAACTTTCAATGCAAGCGGCCTCGGATACTGTTGGAAATACTGAAAGATCCTTCTCTGATATTGAATTCCAACAGCTCAAGGAGGAACTTGACAGGATTGCCAAATCATCGGAGTTTAATGGAACAAAGCTCCTTGATGGAAGCGGCGGTCTTATGGAGTTTCAGGTTGGAATTCATAACAATCCTTTGCTGGATCGAGTGCGTTACGATGGTACAAAGGCTGACACAACGCTTATTTCGTTGGGTCTTTCGGATGAATCGGTTCGTTCAAAAGAGGGGGCGCAATTATCGCTCCAGAGATTGGATGATTCCCTGGTTCATGTTAATGGAGTGCGAGCTGAGTTGGGGGCAATGCAGAACCGGCTTACATCGATGCTTAACACGTTGTCTATTAATGATGAGAATCTGTCTGCAGCCAATTCCAGAGTCCGTGATGTGGACGTGGCAAAGGCGACAGCAGATCTTACTAGGGACAACATTTTAATGCAGTCGGGTGTGTCTGTTCTGAGTCAGGCCAATAATTTTCCCAACGTGGCCTTGAAATTACTTTCGTAAATTAGATAATCTGTTTTTCAAAATACCCTTAGCCTCGTATGAGGCAAGGGTATTTTTATTTAATAAATGTATCTGATATAATAATGACATGGAAAACGAAGAATTAAAGACAATCATGATATTTGGAGTATCTTCGTTTGTTGGTTCCAATCTTGCGGAATTTTTCAAAAGAAGTTACAGGGTTATTGGAACTTATTTCAAACATCCAATATTTATAAGTGGGGTAACAACCATTCCCTGTGATGTGATGACAAAGGAAGAAGTTCAACTCGCCATTTTTACGTTCAAACCTGATTTTGTTATTTACTCTGTTGGTCTTTCATCGGTCTATGATTGTTCAAAGGCTAAGGACTATGCAGAGGCACTTAATACAATTGGATTATTTAATGTTGTCGAAAATTGTCAGCGATATAAGTCACAAGTAATTTATATATCAAGTTCCATGGTTTTCGGAGGAGTGGATAAACTTTATATTGAGTCTGATATTCCAGACTCACTTTCAGTTTATGGAAAAACAAAGTCCTCGGCAGAATTTTTTATTCAAAGAACTTCACTGAATTATCTTATTTTTAGAGTGTGTGCTCTTTATGGAAGGGGAGCCGCTCCACGTCAGATGACCACTTTTGAGTTATTGCAGAATAAAATTGAAAATGGCGACAGTATGTTATGTGATAATAATGTATTCCAGGGGTTTTTGGACCCATATTATCTCGGAATGGCCATCAAATTGATTATTGAAAAAGGTGTTGTTAACAGGTTATTCCAAATCAGTTCTACTGATTTTATGACTTTCTATGATTTTGCAAAACTGTATTGCAAGGTATTCAAGCAATCAGACAGAAGTCTGTCAAAAGGATATTGGTCCTTTCCCATTATGAGTTCTTCTACAAGTTCCTGGTCAGGGGGACCGATTTTTTGCAAGATGGATATGGTGAATTTGGAGAATTATCTTAACACCAGACTTCCAACTGTTGAAGAATCGCTGAAATTTACCTTTCAAAGGTTTCGGGGTACAGAGAAAATTGCCAAGGGAAGGGATGAAGGAATTGTTTTTATCTAGCAGAATTGCGTATAAACTCGCTTAGATAGTGTTTCACAAGGGCATCAAGATTGACAATTTCTCCATGAAATCTCCAACTGATATTATTAAAAGGTCCGATATGTGCTTTGATTTCATGAGTTGTTTGTTGGACATTGTGAATATTCAGTCGAGCAGGTAGTAATTCTCCATTTGATGATAAAAATCCGATTGAAATAAGATCATTTGTACGGCGATTAAAGATCAATCTAAGTGAATTCCTATAAAGCATAAAATCATTAACGGTGTTTGATATCTTAAAAATTTTAATTTGGGACTCACTTTGATTTGGGCCCCTGTACTCGTTAAAACGTGAAACATAAAATTCGAATTTGTCACGTAGCAGGTTCATAAATTCGATGGAGGATTCCTCCAGAAAATGGCTGGGGTTGAGGTGTTCGTTGAAATTTATGACTCCAGACTCATCCATGTTTAATTCGTCCAAGGCAAGTTCCTCAATCCAACGAGTAGTATTTTCCTGTGAATAGGTGAGTTCGTTCATATTAAGACCTCTTTAATATAAAATAGATTATTAGTTAAATGATGTTTAAGATGACCCCACTTGTCAATATCAATTTTATTGGGATCAGGTAAACAAAGATGGGCCCTGCTGTTGATCTTTGGAGTTTTCCTGCCGTATCTGGACAGGTGGGCGCAGTTAGTAATCACTTTAGGCTTCTCACTATAAGGCATATAACCAATTGTGAGCATGCTCACCATGATCAGGGACCGCTCCCTTTTTTGTGGTTGTAGGGCAGAAAAATGTCAGCGTCAACCACAAGACCCATAGCCCATTATACATCGTTTATGTGTTTGTGCTCAAGTGATAGTCATGCAACATAAAATTGCCACTAATTTTTAACACTTTACAACGTAATTTCATGTAGTTACATAAATACAGGCAAAAAACTTGTTTTAAATAATGCAGAGAGTTATAATTATAAGTAGTGGGTGGAAAAGATGCCCAAAACCCCCGAAATTAGGGGTAAAGAAAATTCTTGATGTTGCCGATACATGTGTATAAGCGCACATTCGTTATCGGGATTGAAAGGAGAATTGGATGGGTTTACTTCTTAGGTTTTTACAAGAAGAGGATGGGCAGACTTCCACGGAATATATCCTACTCTTGGCCGTTGTGGCGTTGATTGTGTTCAAGTTCAAAGAAGTTGCGATGGAAAAGCTTACCAAATTAACAGAGGGAGTGTTTGGTAATGCTGAGAACATGGTTAATGAGTTATCACAACAGTAGCCGGGATGGAGTGGGAAGAGAGGCTGCCGATCTCCGGGTTTACTGATTTGGTCTTTTGTAAATAAGGACAAGGTAATGTCTGTCCTTTTTTCTATTTTTTACCTATAATTTTTGTACATGATGAAGCGTGAAAAAATTTTTGGTCAGGCCGTGGTGGAATATCTTATTTTTCTTTGTATCATGGCCATGATTTCAATTAATCTTGTCAAGGCCCTTCAGGGATTTATGTCTTCAAATATCGGAGGATTGGCAGTGGTGCTTTCAAGACAACTTAAAACAGGAGTGTGTGAATCAACCTGTTTTTTTAGAGCATATAAAAATAATATTGAATGAAATTTCAGGCCCTTTATTTATTTTTACTTTTGGAATTAACGGCGGTTTCTTATTTGGATTTGAAATATAATAAGATATCCAACTATTGGTCTGTTATTAATCTGGTGATTTTTATTATTTTATTTTTTATTTATCCGGATTTTTTTATTTTACAATTATCAACATTTTATTTTCCTATAGGGGTTTTATTGGCGGGTTTTCTGCTTTTTTGGCTTAACATAATGGGTGCAGGTGATGCGAAGTATCTTTTTACTTTTTATCTTCTGGTTCCATGTGTTTATCATGAGGCCCTGTTTTATGAGCTTGTAAAGATGACAGTTGTGGTCAGTTTGTGTTTACTTGTTTGGAAGGTGTTAAAAAGTTTTTCCATGGTGATTGTGTTCGTGAGAAGCGGGGAATTTAAACAATTGGCCGGAATAATTTTTGGTAAAAAGTTTGCTTATGCGCCGGTATTATTTTTGGCGTGGATTTTTTTCGGATGGAGTTATCGTGATGTTATCTGGTAGGGAGTGCTACAACGAAGGTCAGAGCGTTGTCGAGTATATTTTACTTTTGGCAGTACTTGGAACCATATCCATTTCGATTTTGGGAAGCAGCAGATTCAAGGATTTTATGGGTTCCGATTCAGCATTTTTTCTGGCCTTAAAAAAATATCAGGAATACTCTTATCGCCATGGATCGCCAGGGTATGATGATGTATCTACAACAGACAGTGGGGGGTTGCATGAACTCTATATTAATCCGTCTTCTCCAAAGGGAAGATCAACAAGATTTTTCATGCCACTTTCGAAATATCCCGATTGATAATCGGACGGAGAGTGGACAGTCTCTTATCGAATTTATTATGACATTCTCATTTACGTTGGGAATTCTTTTTTTATTTATCAAGATCGCTCTTAATGTGACTGATGGGTATATGGTCCATTATGCGACTTATATGGCGAGTAGAACGTATTCTGTTATTGATGTAAACAGCAACGATCCTTCCGGGGCGGATGATGTTGCGGCCAAGGAAGCAGAAAAAATCATGGGAAAATTTATTGATTTGGGTTTTGGCACTTTCAGTATCAAGCATCCCACAGATGTGACGGGTCTACCATATGTGGGAGCCTCATTTGATTTCAAAAAGAGATTTACCGTAGGTCTTTTGGGTGGAAAATCCGAATTGAATTTGAAATCGGAATCGTTTCTGGGAAAGGAACCAACAAGATCCACTTGTGCATATAGAATGTGTGAAGCACTCAAGGCAGTTGGAGGAGATTGCCAGGCAGGGGTTCATTTCACTCTTTTTGATAATGGTTGTTAAAAATGTTTATGTTGTTTAAAAAAATTGACGAGAAAGGTCAGGCGATAATAGAGTTTTTTATGTTTTTACCGCTTATCCTGATTATGTTTCTGGTGACCATTACAATTGCGGCATCAATAAATGGCTCCATTAATCAGATAAAATCAGTCAGGGGTTATTTTTATTTTCTAGTTAAAAGTAATACAAAAATTCCAACTCCACAGGATTTGCAGGGACTGTATGATTCCGGCGGACTGAAAATGATCGGTATGCATACTTTGGGATGGATGGACTATCAAGACGGCAGGGAAGCAGTAGCATCCTGTTACAAGCTTGAAGAATTGGTATCCAAGGATGCCAGTGATACCTGTGAGGATACCGACGCAATTGACTCTACTGCTCCGAAATCAAAATTTATTCGTCCTTATTCAGTTCATGGCGTTTGTACGGCGTATTTTTTTAATGTTATTGGGCCGGACAATTTCATGGATATCAGTAATGGACACTGGAACTCTGGTTTCTGCATTCGTCAATAATAGTATACTTGTTTCCAATGATATTTTAAAAATTGCCATCAAGTAGGGATAAAACTTCCTGTCATTATAATGATTTCCATAATTTGATAAAATTTAGAAAA
Source organism: Bacteriovoracaceae bacterium (assembly GCA_023137315.1). Classification (GTDB taxonomy): domain Bacteria; phylum Bdellovibrionota; class Bacteriovoracia; order Bacteriovoracales; family Bacteriovoracaceae; genus JAGLPP01. Next base: position 24,724 of record JAGLPP010000004.1, on the reverse strand, counting down.
AGAGGATTTTATGAATACACGTGCTTTTTCGTTGGCAATAATTCTGGCCCTTGCCGCCATGTTTTTGGTTCATACCTACATTGAGGATGAAAGGAGTAATACCTTAAAAAAATACGGGGAGTTGGTAACGGTTGTTGTTGCCAAAAGGGATATCAAGGAACTTGAATTGCTTGATGATTCAAAACTGGAGATGATGGAAGTTCCTAAAAATTTCGCCATGCCTGGAACATTTTCCAAGATGAAGGAATTGATGAATACGGTGGCGATGGTACCAATTAAAAAAGGCGAACAGATAACCAGTCCGAGAGTATCTTATCCAGGGATAAAAACGGGACTGTCTCGTCAGGTCAGTCCGGGTAAGAGGGCAATATCAATTACGATTACAGAAAGACAGGCCGTGAGTAAACTTATCAAGCCTGGTGACAGGGTTGATGTCCTGGCCGCAATTGATTATTCATCCGGACAGAAACATCGTCAAAAGACAACAACGGTTTTGCAGGATGTGCTTGTGCTGTCAACCGGAATGAATATGACAAATTCCCTCCCTATATATGGAAAAAAGACTGATAAGGTTATCAAGGCAATGAATCTTAGTGTTTATTCGGCATACAACACGGTTGCGTTGGAATTGACTTCATTTGAAGCTCAAAAACTTGTATTTTTGCTAACATATGCCAATGCTCAACCGTATCTTGTGTTAAGGAACAATAATGACAGCGCAAGGGTGAACATAAAACCAACAAAGATATTTGATGTTCTTGGAGAGGATTCCATGGAGGCAAAAGCATTTTTTGTCGAGAAATACTCCAAATCCAAAAAGAAGTAGTTATGAAACGATTATTTATATTTTTTCTATTGAATATTTTTTGCCTGGTCCAAGTATCGTTGGCGCAGGAGATAATCGATTTAAAAAAAGAGGCAAAATCGAAAACGAGTATTGAGGAAGAAGTTGAAGTGGTGTTGGGAATTGATAAAAATATTGAACTTGATTTCGTTCCGGACAGGCAGATCCAGATAGGATCCAGGGCCATTGTTGAAACACAGCCAATAATAGGGAGGAAGGAAATAACACTGAAAGGACTAAAGTTCGGGAAAACAAATGTTACGCTTAGAGATGTTACGGGTACAATCAGAAAAATTTTCAAAGTCAAAGTGACAACAAATCCACAATCAAAAATCCTTCAGGACATAAGATCTTTTCTGGACGGGGTTGAAGGTGTCGAAATAAAGATAATAGGTGATACTATTACGTTAACCGGCCATGTGGTTATTCCGGAAGATATAGGTAAAATCAGTTACGTTCTTACAAAGCACAAGGAAGTGGTTAACATGGTGGAATTGTCACCGCATTCTCAAAGGGTGATTGCAAGAAAGATGCAGGAAGAAATTCATTCTGTGGGACTTAAAAATGTTACAGTTCGTGTTTTAAATAAATTATTTATTCTTGAGGGGATTGTAAGATCCAAGACGGAAGCGGATAAGGCAATGAAAATCGCAACAATTTATTTGCCTGATGACTATGAAACCCTGTCAAGAAGGGTTGAAAACTCCCAGATTAAATTTGTGGTCAAGGATCCAATACAGGATTTTATTGTTATTGATGCCAAAAAGGAAAAAACGCCGTTGCCGAAGCTGGTAAAAATCACGGCACAATTTGTGGAACTCACCAAATCATTCAGTGATATTTTTGGATTTAAATGGTCACCATTACTTGCCGGAACCGGTGGATCGATAAAATTTGGCAAAGGGGCCAGCGGGGCCGTCACAACACAGTCGGAAGGTTCACTTACAGGTACAATTTCCCATCTTTTTCCCAAATTATCATCTGCGAAAAATGCAGGACATGCGCGGATATTGCAATCAGGAATAATAATAGTAAAGGACAAATTTGAGGCCAGCTTGGAAAAAACAAGACTTCTTTCAACAAAATTTTCGACTGGAGAATACACCAACGATGTTCACAATGTACAAGGTGGTTTTGCGTTAACTGTCAAGCCAGAGATCCTCCAGGACGAATTTGTTAAAATGAATATTAGCTTGAATTCGGATACAGTTTCGGCAAAAGGAACTGCTGGCAGCTCGGAGACTTTGAAAAACAAGGTAAAAACCGAACTTCTTGTGAAAAGCAGGGAGTCGGCGGTTATTGGCGGGGTGTTTTCCAAAAAGAATGAAACACAATATGACAAGGATCCTCCAGGAGGTGATACTCAAGTTGAAGGAGGGGTTCCACTATTTTCTTTTTTGAGATCAAAGTCCCAGATTGTATCGAAATCACAATTTGTTATGTTTATAACTCCTGAAATTATCAGTTCTGCGTCTTCTGGAACAGAGGAAATTAAACGTAAATTCAGAAGGGGGAGATAATTGGCCGGATATGTTGTCGCTATTGCAGGGGGTAAGGGTGGTGTCGGAAAATCACAGGTTGCTGCAAATCTGGCTTTTGCATATGCACAGGAGGCAAGAACAAAAGTTCTTTTGATGGATTTTGATCAGAAGGCAAGTGGTGATCAAAATTTTATTACCGGGATGAAGTCCAAAAAAACCATAAAGGATTTGGCGGATTTTAAAGGTGCAATAGACCCAAAGTCACTTTTGCAATTTGTATCCCATCATCCGTCTGGTGTTTCATATGTTTCGATGCCAACAGATACAACGACATCTGCAAATATTGATCCAGAGGGTCTTGGCAAGGTTCTGAAGGCCGTTCCGAATATCTATAAACTTACAGTTATAGATTGTGGAAGTGAACTAAACCAACTCGCATTAAAGGCAATGGAGTTTTCGACAGTAATTTTTCTTGTTGTGACTCCGGACATACTCGCAGTAAACCAGACGAAACGTATTTATACCGATTTAATAACGATGCTTTTTCCAAAGGATATGATTCAGATAATTGTTAATCAACAGGTCAAGGGTCATCCGGTTACTTCAGAGGTTGTTTCAAAACAAATTGGAAAGGGGACTTTCCACACACTTCCAAGGGATGAACAATGGTGCATCCAGGCACTGAATGTAAAAAAGCCTGTTGTTGTTGCATTCAAGAAAAGTCTTTTTGCCAGGGGAATGATTGAATGTGTACGTAAAATTATTCAAAAAAATGTCCTGCAAAGCCTATCAAGGCTGAATAAAAAACCGGAAACTAAAAAGCTTGCAATGGAATCCTCCGGCAAGAATGACAAAAAAGCCGGTTCAGGCAACAGACCATGGATTGATCTTAAAACAAGGATTCACAAATCACTGGTGGATGAAATTGATTTTAGTGAACAGAATAAGGATGATCCAAATGCAGCATTAATTTTAAGGGAGAAAACGAAAAAGAAAGTTGTTGAAATTCTTGGCAAGGAAGATACAAAGGGTATTCTCAGTAGTCGTGAGGATATGAACCAGATCGTTAAAGAAGTTTTGGATGAGGCATTGGGATTGGGACCGTTGGAGGATCTTCTTGGAGATAAAACAGTTTCAGAAGTCATGGTGATTGGTCCGTACAAGGTTTATTATGAGCAATCCGGAAAAATCAAACTTTCCAATGTAACTTTCACAAATGATCGTCAGGTTTTAAATGTTATTGAAAGGATTGTGGCCCCCATAGGGAGAAGGATTGATGAGAAAACCCCTTATGTTGATGCACGTTTGAGGGATGGTTCCAGGGTTCATGCAATTATTCCACCTTCTGCAATAGATGGTTGTTGTATTACGATCAGGAAATTTCCTGAAAATAGATTGACCTGGAAGGATTTTGTGCAATTTGGATCAATGACACAGAACATGTCGGATTTCATGCGAATTGCTGTTGAGGGGCATAGAAATATTATAGTCAGCGGTGGTACCGGTTCAGGTAAAACAACTTTGATAAATATTCTTGGAGCGTTTATCCAGGCAAATGAAAGGATCATCACATGTGAGGATTCAGCGGAAATTGATCTTCCGCAGGAGCATGTGGTTCGTTTGGAGACAAAACCACCGTCTCTTGAAGGGGAAGGCGAGATTGATATCCGCTGTCTTGTAAAGCAGACGCTTAGAATGAGACCGGATAGAATTATCGTTGGTGAGTGTCGTGGCGGGGAGGCACTGGACATGCTTCAAGCGATGGGTACCGGTCACGATGGTTCAATGACAACAATTCACTCAAATAATCCCAGAGAGGCCATTGGACGACTTGAGACCCTGGTCCAATATGCCGGATCAGGCTTGGGGCCAAAAGTTATTCGTGAAATGATTGCAAGTGCTGTTCACATGATTGTACAACAATCCAGAATGGATGATGGTTCAAGAAAAATGACACACATAACGGAAATTGGAGGTATGCAGGGGGATGTAGTGATCCTGCAGGATATTTTTCTTTATCAACAGGAGGGAATTGATAAGAAGGGAAAAATAATTGGAAAATTCCAGGCTACCGGTTTTATTCCCAAGTTTATCGAAATTTTGGAACGCCAGGGTTACAATATTCCGAGAACCCTTTTTACAAATAAAGATCAAATGGATATTCCACAGAAGAAAGAGGAACATAATCCTGTATCCAAAGCTCAAAGACAGAGAGTCAAAAAATGAGTACGATAGCTGGAGTGCTGGGTTTGCAATGGATCATTATTCTTATTGGAATTGCAGTATTTTTCTATGTGTACAAGTATTCTGAAAAGATCTTTGATTGGATTGAGAGAAATACGTTTGGAACTCAGAATTATATAATGGAGAAGCTTGAACTTCTTTTTATCAAGGTCAATCCTACACATATTACTTACGCGTTATTATTTTTTTCGTTTGGAACAGGTCTGCTGACCCTGGTTATTTTCGGTCTTTTTGGTAGTTGGGGGTTGGGGATATTTTTGGGATTTGTTTTTTCATTTGTTGGCTGGAAAATACCAAAGCCGATAATTAATTATCTTCTTGAGAGGAGGATTGATAAATATTCAGGGCAAATGGTTGATGCTCTGACTTTGCTCTCAAACGGTATAAGGGCAGGGCTTTCCGTTCCGCAGGCATTGGGGATGATTGTTGATGAAATGCCGGCCCCGATTTCGCAGGAATTTAATATGATTTTGCAACAGAACCAGATTGGAGTGACACTCGAGGAATGCTTTGAAAATCTGGCCAAGCGAGTGCCAACAGAGGATAACGATATGTTTGTATCCAGTGTAAATATCTTACGCGAAACAGGGGGTAACCTGTCGGAAGTATTTGACACAATTGTTGATGTAATCCGTGAAAGGATACGTTTGAAGCAAAAAATTGATTCTGCCACAGCTCAAGGAAGATTTCAGGGACTTACCATCTTTTGTATGCCATGGATCGTTGGATTGATGTATTTTGCATCTGATCCGGATTCAATGATGCCGATTTTCAACACACCTCTGGGGCTTGTCTTTTTATTTGGTGCTATAGGATTGGATGTTTTAGGCGGTTATATAATCCTTAAGATTGTTAATATCCGGATTTAGATTTTTACAGTAAAGTTTTACAGGGAAATATCCGAGAAGTGGGAGAGAGTGTGATTTGATGGCCTTATTTGGTCTAATTTAAATAAGAGGGATTTGAGCGATGAAATTATTGAAAATTCTTTTTCTTCTTCTTCCTGTAATTTCTTATGCTGGTGTGAATCTGAAAAACGGAAACTATTACATTTCGTACACGGATATTGTAGTGCCAGGTGAAGGTCAGGATTTGAAAATCGTTAGGACGTATAATTCGAAGTCCACTGATGTCGGCTGGTTCGGTTTCGGTTGGGGAAGTGATTTTGAAACATATCTTGTCATATCGGCTGACGGTTCTGTGATAATTCACGAAAACGGGGCAGGTGCCTTGACGAGATTTGTTCCCAAAAGTCTTGTTGATGCTGAGGCTGCGTCCAAAACAATTATTGGAAAGATGAGAGAACGTGGAACGGAACTCGATATAAAGCAGGAGAAAAAACTTGTCGATCAGTTAAAGGGTGACGCGGAATTAAGACAAGCCTACGCCAAGCGGTTTGGTGTTCACGCAAAGATAGCAAATAATTCAATGCTTTATTCAAATGATCATGGGCCACAGAAGCTGAAGAAGGTTGCAGATGGTTTTATACGTTATTACAATAACGGTAAATGGGAGCGATATAATTCTTCAGGGAGGCTTGTTCGGATACAGGATAAGAACAATTATGTGATAAATCTTAATTACGATAAGCAGGGATCGTTAAAGTCCATCAAGGATTCCCATGCTAAACAGTTGTTCTTCGAATGGTATTCAAACAATCGTGTGAAGAAGATTTGGTCAGTTGATGATAAAGCTGCGGTATACAAATTCAAGGAAAAGGATTTATTGGAAAGCAAGGACGTGGCCGGAAACATTTTTAAATATAAGTATGATTCCAACCACAATATGATAGGGGTCGGTTACGCCGATGGATCGAAAATGGAGGTTGGTTACGAACAAAAGACGCAGTTTGTTTCCAGTATTAAGAATCGTCATGGAGTCAAGGTTAAATATGAATACGGGGCGGATTCAAAAAAACCTGACTTTCATTATTGGACAAAGGTGGCAAAGAAAGGATTCGGGGGAAAGGATAGCGTAAATAAATACGAGTATTTTATCAAGACAAAAGCCGATGGTGCCAGGTATACGTCAAGAATTATCACTTCAGTTAATGGTATTACCACTGATACTGGTTATAATGAGTTCAGACTTCCGGAGAAAATCAAACGTGGCGGTTTTGAAACGCTCTTCAAGTATAATTCCAGCGGGCTTCTTACTGAAAAGAAAACAAGTCGTGGTGATGTTGTAAAAATAGCTTATGATAAAAAACACAACAAAATTCGCCAGGTGGAAAATTGGAAAAAGAGCAAGAAACTCAGTTGGACAAAATTTAAGTATGACGGAAGAGGCAATTTGCAGATGGCGTCGAATAGTGGCGGTAAAAAGGTTGTCTTGTCTTACGACAGGAAGGGAAGAATTACCCAGATGATAGACACTACCGGTAAAAAGGGTAAGCGAAAGTTGAAATTTGAATACAACGTTCTTGGAAAACCAACTACAATTGCCATGGAAGGAAAGGGAACCATCAGAGTTGATTACGATAATTACGGTGGCATAAAGAAGGTGGAATCAAAGCAGGGACATAAGATGGCCCTTCAGGTGACCCAGGCGTTTCAGTCATTGCTTTCGATTGTAAAACCTGCTGGTGTTAATTTGAACATGTAGGAGAGATGGATGAAGATTTTAATAATGATTGTTTTGATGTTTTCTTTCTGTTTTGTCCTTAATGCGGAAGATAAAAAGGAAGAGGATACAGGACAGAAGATTGCCAATGCAGAGACTTATGATATTTGCACTGAACCTGGAAAATGTCCCTGTCCGGAACCTAATAAGGGAGACAGAAGACCTGGGAAGGTCGTTTCTCAAACATCTGAAGGCGAATCAGTTGTTCCTGAAGCTGTTGAGGAAAAGTAGGTGATTTTAGTTGGTTAGGATTATCTGTCGCTATTTGTGTCTGAAAAAAACAATAAATTCAACAAATTAATACTTTCTGTGTGTAAAAAATTGACAGTATTGCAATTTTTTACACTTTTCGTAGCTGATTCCAATATAACCTCCAGTATATAGGTCAAATAGTTTGGCATAATGTGTGCATCTTAAAGGTTCAAATAGAGAGGCAACACAAGGAGAGGATTATGAAAAGATTATTTATGTTACTTGCAGTGTTTACCATTCTTAGTGGTAATGTTTTTGCGGTCAATAAAGAGAATAAAGAGGGACAGGTTGATGGTAATTACAGTTGTTCGGCAAGCCAGTCTTCCCAGGAAAGAAGACCTGTTGGTTATGTTGTTGAATTGGATGAAAAAGCACAAGAACCTGTTAAGATTGAAAAGGTTATTGAAGTTTAATAAATAGTTCCCCCCCCAATGTAAAAAAGGGCCTTTGTGTTAATGGAACCGATGGCCCTTTTTTTATTTTTCAGCTATTGATTTTCTTTTAGGATTTTTTCCAAAAGATCCCTTTCTTCAGACGTGTATTGATCTTCTGGTATGTCATTATCGACTTTCATGTATTTACTTTTTCTTATTGCAGAATATGTTGAATTAACTGAGTCAACTTCTTTTGGAATGGTGTTTGATATAATGTTTTTACCCTTTTTCAATCCCTTTATGGCGGCATCTTTCAGTGATGACATAATGGATCTTGAGTATGGGGAGGTGATTTTATGCAGGTGTGAAAAAAGTGGCTTATTGCCAACGGATATGCATAAAATGGCAAAACTGAATACAAAATAACAAAAAAACTTTATCAAAAACATAAACAGTCCCCCCAATTATTCTTTTTCCATGTCATTGGCTATTTTTGTTACGGATGAAATTAAGGCCTCTTTTTCAAACGGTTTTGTAATGTAGTCAAGAGCACCACCGGAAATTGCATCCATTACAACATTTTCCATATTTAATGAGGAGATCATTATGGCCCTTATGTCATCTGAAATCTCCTTTAGGTGACTTAACAGTTTTATTCCGCTGATGTTCGGCATGACGACATCAATAATAAAAAGATCCACCGAAGTTGTATGTGCTATTTGTACTGCCATTTCAGCGTTACTTGCTTCGCCGATAACGTTGCAACCGGCTTGTTCCAGAATTTCGATCATTGTTTTCCTGGAAAAATCGGAATCATCCACAACCGCAATTTTTAATTTGGAAAGTGGATTATTAGTTTGGTTGCCGGTTGTGTTTTCGTCATTCATTGTTTTACTTCCTGCTAATGGGGTATGCCCGCGGTTCACTTAAAAAGTGAACCGGCATGGGTATATACGCTAGATTAAATCTTATCCAAAAAATGTGATTGCTGAAAGTAAATTCTGAGAATTATTACGCGGCCACAGACTGTGTGGATACCTTGCCCCTGATGGATAATTTTTTATGAAGCTTTTTCTGGCGTACCTCCCAGTCAACGAGAGCTATTTTCAATACTTCATCAAAGGTTTTTACAGGTATGAATTTAACTTTGTTGCGATATTCCTCAGGGATTTCCACGAGATCCTTCTTGTTTTTCCATGGAATGATAATTTTGTCGATATTGACCCTCATGGCGGCAAGGGCCTTCTCCTTGAGTCCTCCGATAGGAAGGACTTTACCAGTCAGTGTTATTTCACCGGTCATGGCAACATTTTTTGCTATAGGTGTTCCAGTTAACAGGGAAACGATGGCCGTTGCCAGAGTTATTCCCGCGCTTGGTCCGTCTTTTGGAATGGCACCGGCCGGAATATGGAGGTGGATTTCATGATTTTCGAACACGTCCTCATCAATTCCAAATTCATTGGCCTTGGAGCGAATAAGACCGATAGCTGTTTGTGCTGATTCCTTCATTGTTTCGCCGAGGCGTCCGGTCAGAGTGAGTCCCTTTCCTTTCATCTTGGTTGATTCAATATGGAGTATTTCTCCGCCTGCAGATGTCCAGGCAAGTCCGGTAACAATACCTATTTCGTCTTCTCCAATTTCATCCTCTTTTATAAACAATGGTGGCCCGAGAAGTTTTTCCACGGTTTCCGGAAGTATGTGTGTTTTACCAACCTCTCCGCGCGCAATTTTAGTGGCCACTTTTCTGCACAAGGCACCAATATGGCGTTCGAGATTTCGAAGACCTGCTTCACAGGTAAAGTTCCTGATTACAGTGACAACACTTTCATCTGAAAATTCAATATGTTCTTCACAAATTCCATTTTCATCCATTTGTTTTGGTATAAGAAATTTGCGTGAAATTGTAAGTTTTTCTTCCTGGGAATATCCGGAAAGATTTATTACTTCCATTCTGTCTCTCAGGGCCGCAGGTACGTTTTCAAGAACGTTTGCCGTGGCAATAAAAACAACGTTGGACAGATCGAAGGCCGCATTGATGTAGTGATCCCTGAATGAATTGTTTTGTTCAGGATCAAGGACTTCAAGAAGGGCACTTGCCGGATCCCCCTTGATATCGCTGGCGAGTTTGTCAACTTCATCCAGAAGCATTACTGGATTATTGGTTCCGGCCTGTTTGAGTGCCTGAACGATTCGCCCCGGCATTGAGCCGACATAGGTTCTTCTATGGCCCCTGATTTCAGCCTCGTCCTTTACGCCACCGAGTGAAATACGTACAAATTTTCTACCTGCGGCACGAGCAATGGATTTTCCAAGGCTTGTTTTTCCGACACCCGGAGGGCCGGCAAAACACAGAATAGGGCCTTTCATGCTTTGGCCTTTGAGTTGTTTAACTGCGAGATATTCCAAAATACGTTCTTTGACTTTTATAAGATCAAAATGATCCTCGTCCAGAATGGTTTGGGCCTTATCAAGATCAAACTGTTCTTCCGAAGAAACATTCCATGGAAGATCCACCATCCAATCCAGATAGTTCCTGATAATGGATGATTCTGATGAGTCCGGATGCATTTTTTCCAGTCGTGAAAGTTGTTTTAGAACTTCTTTTTCAGTTTCATTTGGAATTTTTGATTTCAATATTTTTTCACGATATTCTGAAAATTCATTATCTTCAACGGCACCACCTTCTTCACCAAGCTCATTTTTTATTGCTTTAATTTGTTCGCGTAGAAAGTATTCTTTTTGTGATTTATTGATTTCATCCTTGGCCACGCCACGGATTTTTACCTGCATGTTTATTATTTCCAGTTCACGTGTAAGGATATCATTTATTTTATGAAGTCTTTCGATAGGATCAAGTATCTCCAATATCATCTGAGCTTCAGTGACATGAAGGTTAAGGTTACTTGCTACAAGATCAGCCAGTCTTCCCGGATCTTGTATGTCTTCAAGAACCATGAGTATATCTGAAGAGAGCACCTTGCCTTGAGTTATTATTCGTTCAAGTTGTTCCCTTATTGTTCTCATGATTGCGTTGACAGAAACATCTTCTTCATCTTGAAGCTCAACATCCTCAACTTTTTCAACTTTTGTTATAAAATGTGGATTGATTTTATCGAATTCAGTAATTCGTGCCTTCGAAAGTCCTTGTACTAAAATCTTTATTCTGCCGTCGGGAAGTTTTCTCATTCTCATGATCATGGCAACTGTACCGATTTCATAAATTTCATCGGGTTCAGGATGTTCAGCCGTAATATCCTTCTGGCTTGAAAGTAAAATAAGCTGGTTTGTTTTGTTTAAAGCATATTCTACGGCCTCGATTGAGGATTCTCTTCCGACGAAGAGGGGTAGAATCATAAAGGGATAGACTACTATGTCCCTGACGGGTAACAGGGGTAGAACTTCATTAAAATCAATGCTTTTACCGTCATAATTGGTGACCATTCCACATCCTCCACTCAATATTCTGCCAATTGTGAGCAATTTTGTTTCAATAACAAATCGGGTAATAAGCTTTAAGTCTTTAACTTTTTTAGCGTTTTTGTCTTTTTTTTTTTATTATAATGGATTAAAGTACTCAAAAGAAGTAGTGAAAATAATGAGTTACAAAATGACTCTCTGCATCACAGACTGTTTTATACAGGTAATATACTAATAATTTCGGGGGATAGTATGTCCATAGGTATTGTTATTTTGGCTGGTGGCCGCGGTGAGAGAATGAGGATGGATATCCCAAAACCGATGGTGTCGGTTGGCGGAAAGCCACTAATAGATTTTCCAATAAATGAGGCGCTATTATTTTTGAATAAAAATAATTTAAAAGGTGGGATCACGTCTGTAACAGGGTATTTGCATGAAATGCTTGATGAGTATTTAAAGGAGAATTTTATTGAAAATGGTGTTGAAATGGATTTGGTTCTTCAGAGGGAGCAGTTGGGTACCGCACACGCCATTCAAATGTATGTTGAACAAAACAAGAATGCGGCAGACTATGATTATACTTTAATTCTTTGCGGCGATACTCCGCTTATTCGGGAGAGACATTTAAGTAAATTATGGAACATACTCAATCAAGAAAAGCTGGATGCTGTTGCGGCTTCATTTCTCGAAGATGATCCCTCCGGCTATGGTAGAATTGTAGAAGGCGATTCAGGTTTTCATATTGTTGAGGAAAAAGATGCTGATGAAGAAATAAGGAAAATCAGTGAAGTAAATTCAGGTCTTTACATTGTAAAAACTGATTTTCTTTTAGATAATCTGAGGGAAATTGATTCCGATAACAAGGCGGGAGAGTTTTATCTGACAGATATTTTTAAGGACAATCGCAGGGTGCAGGCAGTTTTATTTGATGATCCCGAAAGCTTTATGGGAGTTAATGACGTCAAACAATTGGAGGAAGCTGGATTGTTTTTGAATTTTGAAAAAATTGATCTACTTAGAAACGAAGGTGTTAGATTTATCGATTCAACAACATGTTATGTGGATTGGGATTGTTCGATCGGGCCCGACAGTGTTATTCATCCAAACGTCATCATAAGAGGAAGAAGCAGGGTGGATAAAAATGTTGTTGTAGAATCTGGATGTATATTGACGAATTCAATTGTGGAAGAAGGTGGGCAGTTAAGGCCGTATAGTGTGTTGGAAGAGGCCCATGTTGGAAAAAATGCAATGATAGGGCCTTTTGCCAGGTTGCGTCCAGGCGCAGATATTGGTCAGGAAAGCAAGGTTGGAAATTTTGTGGAAATTAAAAAAGCTGTTTTGGATAAAGGGGTCAAGGTCAGTCATTTAAGCTATATAGGTGATGCCCATATAGGTGAAAATACCAATCTTGGTTGCGGTTTTATTACCTGCAATTATGACGGGGCAAATAAAAACTTTACTGATATTGGTGAAAATTGTTTTATTGGTTCGGATTCGCAAATGATTGCTCCTTTGAAAATAGAGGATGATTGCTATGTTGGAAGCGGTTCGACAATCAATAAGGATCTTCCAAAGGGATCATTTGCAGTTTCACGTTCTAAACAGGTAACCTATAAGGGAATGGCACGTAAATTTTTGAAGAAAAAAGGCCAATAGGAAAAAAAATGTGTGGAATAGTTGGATATATTGGACATCAGAATGCTGTTGAAGTTGTTTTGAGCGGTCTGGAACGATTGGAATATCGCGGATATGATTCAGCCGGTATATGTTTTAAAAATAATGAGGGTTCATTATCCTTATATAAAAAATCAGGAAAAATTGAAAATCTGAAGAAAGTTCTTGATGGAAAAAATCATATTTCAACAACGTGTATTGGGCATACGCGCTGGGCAACCCATGGAGAGGTGAATGATCTCAACGCCCATCCACATATCAGCGACTCCATGACTGTGAATCCCCAGCATACCATTGTTATTGTTCATAATGGTATTATTGAAAACACCGGAGTTTTAAAAAAAGAACTTAATGAGAGAGGTGTCAAATTCAGGACTCAGACTGATTCTGAAGTTTTTCTTGGATTGCTTGTTATTGAAATGGAGAGTGGAAAAGGATTGTGTGAATCCATTGCCAGTGCTTTTCGAAGAATTGATGGTAATTCCGCTTTTGTTATAATGACAAGAGATCAACGTGAAATATATGCGATCAAGAGGGCAGCCCCTTTGGTTTGTGCTCTAAATTCAAATACAGGAGAGGTGTTTGCGTCTTCAGATCCCTACGCTCTTGCAGGGATGGCCGATGAATTGTTTTTTCCAGACGATGAAGTTATTTGCAAAATTGCCGGTGAAGGTGAAGGGCACAATAAATTGAATTTTTTTGACCTTGATCTTACGGAAACAAATCGTTTTCTTCGAAAGAAACAGGATATTAATTTTGAGATATCCGAAAAGGGAACGTTTGAGCATTTTATGCTCAAGGAAATTTACGAGCAGCCTGGACTGATCAGAAATTTGATCAGGTATTATTTTGATGGAAAAGGTCATAAGCATCTTCATAATATTAAAATAGAAAAAGAGCCGGAGAGGATACATATTGTTGCCTGTGGAACTGCATGGCATGCCGGATTGATAATTAAAAATTTCATTGAAAGCTATAACAGGATTCATTGCCATATTGATCTTGCAAGTGAGTTTCGTTACAGGAATCCTCTTATTAAACCGAAGGACATGGGTTTATTTATCAGCCAATCCGGGGAGACTGCCGATACGCTGGCAGCACAAAATCTTTGCAAGGAAAAAGGAATCAGAACATTTTCAATTGTTAATGTGGAAGATTCGACTCTTTTCCGTGATTGTGATGAAAATCTGCTGATTAAGGCGGGAACTGAAGTTGGAGTGGCAAGCACCAAGGCGTTTACTCAACAGGTTCTTACCGGATATCTGACCTGTCAATATTTGTTAAATCTTGATGTAAGCAGAAAGAATATATCAAAAAAGTTCAGTCTGCTTGCTGAAAGAATTGATGAATTACTTTTGAGAAGCGAGGAAATTAAAAACATTGCAGAGTGCATTTATAATCATCGTGGATTTATTTTCACTGGAAGAGGCCAATATTTTCCTGTGGCACTTGAAGGGGCCTTAAAACTCAAGGAGATAGCCTACGTACATGCAGAGGGCTATGCTGCAGGAGAACTCAAGCACGGCCCGATTGCCCTTATTGATGAGGAGATGGTTAATATTGCCATTGTAGGGCCTGAGCTTTATGAAAAAACGATATCCAATATACAGGAAGTGAAGGCCCGTCGGGGAATTATTGTGATTATCGGGCCTGAGCATGATGCGGAATTGGAAGATATGAGTGATTATTTCATTCCGATGAATTTTACAGAATTGGGAGAACTTTCTCCAGTTTACGTTAATGTGGCGACACAATTGCTCGCCTATTTTATGGCAAAGTTCAAGGGAACTGATATTGATCGGCCTAGAAATCTGGCCAAGTCCGTAACTGTTGAATAAAAAATTGATTTATGCTGACGACAAATTTAAATAAAGCTCAACGCGAAGTTGTCTACGATTCTGATGGGCCCGTAATGGTTTTGGCCGGAGCAGGATCGGGAAAAACGAGAACTCTTGTTTCCAGAGTGACTTATTTACTGGAAGAAAAAAATATAAGTCCATTCAGGATTCTGGCACTGACTTTTTCAAATAAAGCGGCCAGGGAGATGAAGGAGCGGGTTGCATGTGAAGTGGATTTGGATATCGGGACACTTCAGATGACAACTTTTCATTCATTTTGTGCAAGATTGTTAAGGAGCGAAATTGGTTATCTTGGACTGAGTCGCAGTTTTACAATTTATGATGATTCGGAATCAAAAACAGTTGTAAAATTTCTTTTGAAAAGAAGAGGAATTAGTCCAAAGGATTTATCACCTTACGAAATACTGTACTACATCAACGATCTCAAAAATAACGGCTTTTACCACGGATGTACCGGGGAATTTCCGATTGATGAGGATCTTCACCCATTTTTTATGGATTACGAAACAGAGTTACACAAGGCCAATGCTCTTGATTTTGGCGGTCTTCTAACAGCAGTGGTGCAACTTTTTCAATGTCATCCCGAAGTGTTGGATATGTATCAAAAAAAATTCAAGTATGTTTTAGTGGATGAATATCAGGATACAAACAGGGTTCAGTTTGAAATCATAAAAATGTTGTCCGAGAAACACAGAAATATCTGTGTTGTCGGAGATGAGGATCAATCCATTTATTCATGGAGAGGGGCCGACATAAGGAACATTCTCGATTTCGAGAGTGTTTTTCCAGAAGCAAAAGTTATCAAACTTGAACAAAATTATCGTTCATCGAAAATAATAATAGAGGCCGCATCCGCAGTGATTGAAAAAAATCTTATGCGAAAGGGAAAGGCCATGTGGACCGATAATCCTGATGGTGACATTATTCCCATAATAGAATGTGCTGATGAAAAGAGTGAGGCTGAATTTGTTGCCAGTGAGATCTTAAAGCTTAAAAAGTCTGGTGTTGAGAACAGGGATGTTGCATTATTTTACAGGATGAATGCGCAGTCACGTATCATTGAGGATATGTTTAGAAAGCATAATATCGCCTACAGAATTGTTGGCGGAATTAAATTTTATGAAAGAAAGGAAATTAAGGATATTCTTGCTTATCTTAGATTGATTGTGAATGATAAGGACTCGCTGGCATTTTCCCGTATTGTAAACGTGCCGACAAGGGGTGTTGGGGCCACCACACTTCGAAAGTTGGAGAATGAAGCAGTTGCCAAAGGGCTTTCTCTTTGGGAAATAGTAAGCGACCTTGTTGATAATCAGGAAAATTATGCAAATATCAGGCTGACATCCAGAACAAAATCCTCACTTGTGCAGTTGGTTTCAATGATGATGGAAGTTAAAGTTATGGATGGTGAGGGAGTACGGCCATCACAACTTTACGAGAAAGTGTTACATGAATCCGGATATTATGAATTTCTAAGTGCAAGTCGGAATCATGAAAGTATTTCCCGCTTGGAAAATCTTGATGAATTTGATAACGCCATAAAACAATTTGAGATGAACCGGGATAAACCAACCCTGCTCGAATTTCTTGAAACAATTAATCTGGATCCGTCATCAAACGAATCTTCAACTGATGATGGAAAGTTCAATACCAGCGGAGAGGTTTCCCTGATGACCGCTCATGGAGCAAAGGGACTTGAATACGATTATGTATTTATTGCAGGGGCAGAGGAAAATATTTTTCCTTCATATCGCAGTTTGGAAGAGGGTGAAATTGGAGTGGAAGAGGAAAGAAGGCTGTTTTATGTCGCGATGACACGTGCTATGAAAAAATTATATATTATTTTTGCGCAGGGAAGACTGTTACATGGTCAAATAAAATTTAATGGACCAAGCAGGTACATTAATGAAATTCCTCCAAAATTTTTTAAATGGAAAAAATTCAAGTACGGTGGAGACAGGCGGAATGAAAGTGTTTTTCCCGATTATGAGGAAAATTCGCAGGAAGTGGATTATGGGGATGAATCAATTATTCAAATAAAAAGAGAAAAATCAGGTTATAAATTTCCGGCCGGAAGCCGTATTATTCACTCTTTGTACGGAGAGGGGATAGTTTTGGAAACTGAAGGGGCCGGGAAAAATGAAAAAATTCTTATTCGTTTTAAAGATGGAATCAGAAAAAAATTTTTGACATGTATTGCACCGATAGTGCCTTTTTGAACAGCATCCTCTTTATGGTATTAGTAAATAATAGTTTTTCTTTAGGATAGGGCGAGGTAGAATGTATGTTCGTATCAGTAAGAGTCGTATATTTTCTTGGAATGGGGAGTTTATGAAAAAGAAAGTCCTGGTGATTTTGTCGGTTATTCTATTTTTGCTTGTAGTTTCTCTTGGTGCGGGAATCTATTATGCTTCAACAAAAATAACACCAGAGGAAGTACATAAACAAGCGCTTATGCAGCTTGGAAAAACATTTCCGAAGGCGAGGATAGATTTGGGCAAATTGGATTTATCATTTGGTTTTAGCACCAGTCTGAAAGTGAATAAGCTTCACATACATATTCCAAAAGGATACAGGAAGGCGGAACTTTTCTCCGTAAAAAATATGACCGTAAAAATTCCTTTATGGGCAATAATCTTTGGAAGTGGAAAGATAGAAGTTGAAATTGAAAAGCCGAATGTCTACTACAAGGAATATGCCAGCGGAAATAATTGGAAATATGCAATGGGAGATAAAAAGAAGACGACCAAGGTTGTTTCCAAAACAGTGGCAAAACCATCCAAATCGACTGTTGCCACAAAATCGAAGGATTCTGCAGTGGTAATTCCCGGATTTTTAAGTGGAATTAAATTTAATTTTAAATTGGTTGATATGCAGTTCGGTTATCGACTTAAAAAAGATCGTAATGACAGCGTTATTAATGTTTCCATGTTTAAAATCAAGGATTTGAATTTTAAAAAGACGACTGCAGTTGAAATTGATTCAAGAATGAATTTCGATAAACAGGCATCTTTCGATCTTCGTATTATCAGTGAACTTGATTTAAGCAAGCTTATTGAAAAACAGAATCTGCCTGTTAATATGCAAATAAGAATCAATGAGCTGAAATTGGCACAATTACCAAATGAACTTCCTGAAATTGTAACGGATATTAAATTTGAATTAAAAACAAACGACAATTCTCTTTTGGGTGTGGTTAAAACTGAAATTGGCGGGACATCAAACAGTATTGCTGCACGATATTCCGTGGATGCCAGGCAGAACGTAAAAGTGGATAAGATTAATATTCATCTTGCGATACAGGAATTGATGGAAATGATAGGTTTTGAGGAAAAGATACTTGATGCCAAAAGGTCTGTTTTTACAATGAATGGAGGGGTGGCGATTATTTCGAATAAGATTGTTCCTGGGATAAAATTCAAACTTGATCCAGGTATTACCTTCAATCACCATGGTGTATCAGGAACCACCGGGTTACAGGGTGAATATATCGATAAAGCGTTGAACGTCACTTCTGTAAGCAAGCTTCTGGAAGGTTCAATTAATGTTGTATTCAAGACTATTTTTGATTTGAATAAGAAGAAGATTGATATCGCGAAACTTGATCCGTTCAAGCTTGATATTAATTTAAATAATATAAAATTAACCAGGCCGATAATTCAAAAAATTCTTTATTCGGGTTCATCAAAAGGTAAAAAAGACAGTAAGGATTCCGGTGCAAAATCTGCCAAACAGTCGAAGACCTCAACCGGAATTTCGAAAAAGCCTGCTCCAATTGTACTGCCTCCTGGAAAAATCAATTTAGAATTAAAAGAACTCTTCATAGGAAAGGAAAGATTTTCAGGCGATGGTCGCATAGGAGTCAGACCTGATCGCGTGGTGACCAGTAAACTTGGATTCAAGCTGGGAGATGGTACAATCAACGTTAGAAAACATTCCACTGTTTTTTCTAAAAACGGGGATATAAAAAATTTATTTGGTATAAAACTGGCGAATATTAACTTTGAAAGTTTTTCAGTGTTTCTTCCACCAGATATAGAGGAGCTAAAGGGTAATATTTCTGCTGATGCCGGTGGAAAAGCCGTGATTGGCAACGACGGTAAATTAACTCATGATATCAAGGTGACGATGACCGCCAAGGGTGGAGAAATTAAAGGTCTTAATTTGAAAAAATATGTTGAGACATATACCTCCAAAGTCTCGTTTCTTAAAAAGATGTCCAAAAAGAAGCATGATATACCGGAAGGTTTCGAAAAATTTTACATGAAGGGACGTTTTACGGAAAAAGCATATACGCTTTCAAAGATTGATTTTGTAAGCAAGGATAAATGGCTTGGAATCAAGGAAATCAAGGCTGGTATTATCTATCCTGTGGTTGGAGGCAGGGATAGTGTACTTGAGTTAAATGCCATTGATTTAACCGGCAAGCTCGGATTGAAACAAAAAACGAAAATGGACAAGATTCCTGTAAGATTCAAGGGCCAGGGGTTTGCATTGAAGCCGGATATTGGTTACACAGTGGCCAAGGGAGCCTCTGCTTATATGAAAACCCAGGGTAAAAAGAAAATACAGGATGCTGTAAAAAAGATTTTTAAAGGAAAAAAGGGAAAATCTCCGCTTGATAAGATGCTTAAGGGGAAGAAAAATCCATTTGGAAAATTATTTGGAAATTAGTGAATTGGGGGATTATTAATGAATCTCGAACTTGAAAAACCGGGCGCAGGTGGTGTGGGACTTGAATCGTCAACGGATAATGACGTTTTTGTTATCCAGGATGGTGAAGTTCTTTATCTTCAGGGCAATAAGGCAGAATACTTCTATATTATTAATCGGGGAAAAATAGGACTTTTTGATAAAAGCAAAGACAGACTTTTTTCAAAAAATAGTGTTGGTGCCGGAGAGTTTTTGTGTAGTAATAATTTGTTTTCGAAAAAGCATCTTGAATATACGGCCATTGCCGTTGAGTCAACGGAGATTGTTCGGATTAAAATGAGCGATATGAAGGCCGTCATTAACAAATGTCCGGAATGGGTATCGGACATTATGCAGACCATTTGGGGGCGCTTGGAAGCCTCATTGAACGTTCTTGATGAGCACCAAATTATGGATGACCGGATAAAGAAAAAAATAAAAATGACCAAAGAAGTTGAAAATAGATATATGGAGTCAATTGAAAGATTTATTGGCGGACGGAATCAATTTTGAAGTGATATTTGCTTTTTTTTGTAAAGGGAAACCAAAGTATCCAAAACCCTGACTTTTGCCTTTCTTATGTGAACTTCTTCGTTTTGAAGTGGGCGTGTCATTATTGAGTATGCTTCTTCAGCATAGTCCCTTGGTGCTATGGAAAGGATTTTTCTTTGAAGACTTGGTTTAACATTTTTCATTGCCATTCCCATGATGGTGGCTTGTACGTAATTGATAATGATTCGAAGTTCATGATCTGAAAGCCTTTCAATGTAATCAAATGTGAGGCTCTGTTCAACAAGCTCATTGGCAAGGGCCGGATTTCGCATGCGAAGATTTTTCAGAAGAACCTCTTTGTGATCTGGCTCCATAAACTGAAGCATTTCTACAATTTGAGCTCTTCCATTTAAAAATATTGATTGTTCAGAATTCATAGTATCCAACCTTTTCCTATACTGTTTCCCATTTCATTTTTTCTCTCATGAACTTGTTTTTGGCATTTTCAAGAATTTCTTTATGACTTTCGTTAATGCGTTCAATGGAGTTTCTGTTATTTTGTCTTAGTTCCGCAATTTGATTTGCCTGTCGTATTTTAATTCCACTGAGTTCAGTCTCCAATCTTTCCTGTTCCTCTCTCAATATTTCAGCCTGGTGTGTTCTCAGACTGATTAATTTTTTATGGAGTTGGTTTTCGAGATCATTTGTTTTGAGCCGGTAGGATTTTTTGGTTTCTTGTAATTTAGTCTGATTGTTAGTAATGACTTTCTTGATTTTTTTTTCATTTTCAGATTTCATTCGTCGTAATTCCAACTGCTGGCGTGCATATTCCTGCTCGGCATGTTTTCTTTGGCGAATGTTTGACAGGGTGTTTGACGTCATATCTAAAAAATCTCCATACGTGTTACGGACACGATGTCCATAACATAAGTATACAGAGCTGCGTCAGAATATCTCAAGATGGGAAAAACTGTCCGCAGGATGGTTTTTTATGTATTGGGGATAGTCGAAATGAATTCTATGAGTATACAATTATCATGGTAAGTTGAATGAATTCGGTAATATGAATATTTGTTATGAGAAAAATTTGCCGATTTATACTTAAACAAATATAACCGGTCAGGTATGAAACCAGTCGATATTATTTTTTCTGCCAAAGATTTTCAACAGTTCAGGGATTGGATAAAGCTCAATCTAGAAGGTTTGACGTGGCAAGGACGATTTGAAAAAGAATTTGAAGAATTTTGGCATTTGTTTTTTATTGATGGACTTTCCATCAACCAGGTTACTCAACGTTTTCAATACGCATTCAGTGAAATAAAAATTGGGCCTGTTGTTGCGTGGTTCAAATGGTTAAGGGAAAAATTTCTTTGTTATTCATTTATTTACAAGGATATTTCCATACTTACGCTAGCCGATGCTACGGAAACGAATGTCTCAGAATTGGCGGTAATTCTGAGAAGCTTTTTTCTTGATGTTTTTCCTCATCTTGATGATTACTTCAGTACAATATTTCAAATTGGGAATGTAGCAAGTTCAAATTTGGATATTACGTTTGACAGTATTTCAGACGAATTGGATATTTCAGGGGATTTTGTCGGAAGTCGGGAATTTGAGATAATGCCGTCAATGGAGATAACCCTGTACAAGGGATGGACAGACTTTATTAAAAAAATAAAAAAAGATCTCTATTATTATGATGTTGATCTTAAAAAATTGGAATTGAAGGCTTCGTGGAAACGATATCCACTGTTTTTTGCCGAGATAGTGGGAATTTTGCTGCTGGGGATTGTTCTTGTTGAAGTTATTGTTAAATATAATGATTGGTATCAAAAACAACAAAACAAAAAAATCAGTGATACCTATAATGCCCCATTTCAGTGGATAGATAAGAAGTATAAAACCAAGGAGGATGCAACTGATGCAATAAAGGAACTTGACCCTGAACTAATTGATCTTGATGGTGTGAAAATTAATATGTCAAAGGGTGACGGGGACAGGGAAATTGGTGAAACCAACGTTTGGGGTACGGAGTCTGATGTTGTTCTTACTTCCTGGGATGCTCTTCCCAAGGATTTTAATTTGACTGAATTGGAACAATCTGATTATGAGGAGATGAGAAAGGGTGGTTTTCGTGATACACGTTTTGGTAATAGAAAAGCATACAGAATCATGGTCAATTCCGTAAACACAATAAATACACGGGAAATGATGAATAATCTGTTGGAAAAATATAACGTAATACAAGCCGATAATGTGAAGCCTGGAACGTTTGTTCCGGGGGGAGTTTATTACAATCTTTTTGTTCCGAGGCAATTCTTAAGGGAATTTTTAATGCAGGTTCATGATGTTGGAAATGCGGTTATTTATGAAAGTAGAACACGTCATGGCAATCCGCCGGGAAGGAACAAGGTCTTTATCTGGATTAAATCTTTTTAAGATTATTTTATTGGAAAATTAAAATTATGAAAAACAAATTTAAGACAGTACTTGAGCCATTTAAAATAAAGATGGTGGAGCCCATTAAGATGACAACGTACGAGGAGCGACAGAAATATATTCAAGAGGCAAATTATAATATCTTTTGTATTAAAGCGGAAAATATTCTTATTGATCTATTGACCGACAGTGGTACAGGTGCGATGTCTGCATCACAATGGGCCGCAATGATGGAAGGTGATGAATCATATGCCGGATGTCGTTCCTACTATAAGATGTATGATGCAATTCATGAGCTAACAGGGTTTAAGCATATCTTTCCAACTCATCAAGGGAGGGCAGCAGAAAGAATTTTATTTGGTATTGTTGGGGAAGAGGGAAAAATTATTCCGAATAACACCCATTTTGATACGACAAGGGCCAATATAGAGTATAACAAAACCGAAGCAGTGGATCTTGTGATTCAGGAGGGAAAGTCTCCTTCGATAAATCATCCATTCAAGGGAAATATTGATCTGAAGAAATTGCGTGAACTTTTTGAAAAACACAAAGGAACAGATCGAATACCGGTCTGTATGCTTACGATTACAAATAATTCCGGTGGGGGGCAGCCGGTATCAATGGAAAACATACGTGAGACAAAGAAAATTTGTGACGAATATGGCATTCCACTGTTTCTTGATGCCTGCAGATTTGCTGAGAACGCTTATTTTATAAAGATTAGAGAACCAGGTTATGAAAACAAGGTGATTAAGGAAATTGTCCAGGAGATTTTTTCCTATGCTGACGGTGCCACGATGAGTTCCAAGAAAGATGCTCTTGTAAATATGGGTGGTTTTCTTGCTTTTAATGATGATGATCTTGCTCAGAAAGTTCAAAATATGGAAATTTTAACTGAAGGATATCCGACGTATGGAGGATTGTCCGGTCGTGATCTTGCGGCATTGGCGCAGGGGCTTCATGAAGTTATTGAAGAGGATTATCTTGAGTACAGGATTAAATCGACACAGTATTTTGGTGATGCATTGATAAAGGAGGGAATTCCTGTCGTTTTTCCAATAGGTGGGCATGCGGTATATATTGATGCAAAAAAAATGTTACCTCATATAAAACCGTGTGAATTCCCTGGGCATGCGCTTGCATGTGAATTGTATCTTGAGGGTGGAATAAGAGCGTGCGAAATAGGATCCTTGATGTTTGCTAAAAAAGATCCTGCAACAGGAGAAGAGATACCGGCCCAGATGGAACTTCTAAGATTGGCAATACCAAGGAGAGTCTACACTCAAAGTCATATTGATTATGTTGTTGAAGTGATTCATGAAGTGAATCGTAACAAAGAGAAAATAAAAGGCTATGAGATTGTTGAAGAACCACCATTTTTGAGACATTTTTCTGCCAAGCTTAAGCCTAAAAAATAGGTATGAATATTTTTATTGATTTTTTTGAAGTGAGATTGAGAGAATTTTATTACCCTTTTTGATTTTATCAAGAACGTTTATACCATCAACAACTTGACCAAAGATGGTATATTTTTCATTGAGGTGTGGAAGTGTTGTTAGGGCAATGTAGAACTGGGAGTCAGCACTGTCGACATCATCGTTAAAACGTGCCATGCCAACTGTTCCATTGATGTGTTGAATTTTATTAAATTCAGCCTTTAATTTGAATCCACTTCCGCCTTTTCCTGTTCCAGTTGGATCACCCGTTTGTATAACATAATTCGGAGTGACCCTGTGAAACGACTGGCCATCATAAAAACCATTTTGAATCAATTGCATTATTCGTGTAACAGTATTTGGAGCGTGTTTTGGATAGAATTTAAAGATGATATTTCCGTGAACTGTTTTGATGACAGCTTTTAAGTGGGAAAGGCCACTTACGTCCGTTTCAAGTTCGCTTGAGTGTAGTTTTGAAAAATCCTTATTGTTTGGAATAATTTGTTCTTCTTGTTTCTTGTTGTCACAAGAAAACAGGAAAAGACATGTAATTAAAATAAAAACTTTAGCTACTCTCATAGGTTAAAACAAATTCTATTGAAAAACTGTTCCATGATATTCTTAATTTTTCTAGTGGGTTCGTAAAGCCAATTTGTATAAATATTTGAAAAAAATAAAATATTACATAAAGATTATTATTGACATCGTTTATTAAGTCACATAGATTCCACTAGCTGTATATCTACTTTGTGATCAATAGTATGCGATGGGGGTGTAGCTCAGTTGGGAGAGCACCTGCTTTGCACGCAGGGGGTCGCAGGTTCGACTCCTGTCATCTCCACCATTAGAAAGGATATGTATAGTAGATATTTTCGCTCTTTAACAATTCATAATCAGG